>JACQBD010000040.1 GCA_016194665.1 Gammaproteobacteria bacterium | reverse complement strand
CGGTCCACAATCCGTTTACATGGGCGTGTTTCAAGGCAAGGACAATTATTTGGTATATGGCGAAGTGCAGGGAGAATGCGATCTTGAAGGCACGCTGGTGCTCGGCGAAGGCAGCCGCTGGAAAGGCAATATTCGCGCGGCGCATATTGTCGTGGCCGGGCAGGTGGAGGGCGATATTTTTGCGATCAACAAATTAGAACTGGCGCGCACCGCTTTTGTCCGCGGCAAAATCACCAGCCCGGTGGTGGCCATGGCGCGCGGCGCGGTGCACGACGGTTCCATCCGCATGGCCAAGCAAACGCAAGTAACGCGTTTCAACGAGCGACGAGATATACCTGAGAAGGAAAAAGAAAAATAAATTACGTACCGTAGGCGCGTCGATAAATATTAATCGCATCCAGATAACGCCGCGCGCCGTCTTTACCGTTGAGGTAATTCAACAAGGTTTCCAGCGTCACGATACTAATAACCCGTAGGTGCAACAGCGTTTCCACTTCTTGTACCGCGGAAAGTTTGCTGTCGCCGCGTTCTTGCCGATCCAAGGCGATCGCCATGCCTACCGGTTCAGCCCCGGCATTCTTTATGATCTGTACCGATTCTTTGGCCGAGGTGCCGGCGGAAATCACGTCGTCAATAATTACAATTTTGCCTTGCAAAGGATGGCCGATCAGCGCGCCGCCTTCACCGTGTTTTTTTACTTCTTTGCGGTTGAACGCGTAGGGCACATCGCGTGCGCTGAGTTCGGCGATGGCGATGGAAGTTGCGCACGCCAACGGAATACCTTTGTAGGCCGGTCCATAAAGCATGTCGAAGACAATGCCGTTGGCGGCGATAGCCTGAGCGTAAAATTGGCCGAGGCGCGCCAGCTTGCGCCCGGTGTTGAATAAACCGCTGTTGAAGAAATACGGGCTGGTGCGTCCGGATTTCAGGGTGAATTCGCCAAAGCGCAAGGCCTGGCATTCAATGGCAAAATCGAGAAATTCGCGTTGGTAATTTTCCATGCGCCGATTCTAATCGGCGTTCTGCATAGAAGAAAGTCGCGTATGATGCCCATTCCACATAAAATTTTTTCGCCATGAAAGTCATTACCGTTAACGTCAACGGCATCCGCTCCGCGGCCAAAAAAGGTCTGTTTGAATGGCTCGCGCGCCAGCAGGCTGATGCGGTTTGCCTGCAAGAATCCAAGGCGCAGGAATGCGACCTGACCGAAGAGATGCGCGCGCCTGCGGGTTGCCACGGTTTTTTCCATTGCGCCGAAAAAAAGGGCTATGCCGGCGTGGCTTTTTATAGCCGTCGCCAGCCCGACAAAGTCCGCGTCGGATTCGGTTCCAAGGAGCATGACGATGAAGGCCGTTATCTGCAGGCGGATTTCGGCAATCTCAGTATCGCCTCGCTTTATCTGCCCTCGGGTTCGGCCGGTCCGCATCGCCAGGAATCTAAATTTCGTTTTTTGGATAAATTTTTTCCGGTGCTTAAAAAACTGCGCGGCGATGGACGTGAATATATTTTGTGCGGCGATTGGAACATCGCGCATAAAGAAATCGATTTAAAAAATTGGAAATCCAATCAAAAAAACTCCGGCTTCCTGCCTGAAGAGCGCGCCTGGCTCAGTAAAGTGTTTGATGAACTGGGGTGGGTGGACGTGTTTCGCGTCTTGAACGCCAAACCCGATCAATATACCTGGTGGTCGAATCGCGGCCGCGCGTATGAGAAAAATGTGGGATGGCGTATCGATTATCAGATCGCGACCACGGGTATAGCAAAGCTCGCGGTGAAAGAGCGCATCTATAAAGATAAGCGCTTCTCCGATCATGCGCCGTTGATTATTGATTACGCTTACGAGCTTTAGTCAAAAAAAATTGTTCGTCATTCCCGCGCAAGCGGGAATCCAGGCAGTGAATGAATCGCGCGCGAAGCGCGCGATCTCAACAGCTACTTGTGGGTGATTGACCCACCGCAAGTTCCTTTTCTTTGCTCGTGCAAAGAAAAGGAACCAAAAGAAAGCACGCCCCGAAGCCCACGCCGGCTAACGCCGGTCCCCTGCGTTCCTCGCCCCAGGCTTGGCGAGGAGCACAGGGAACCGCGCGTAGTTTGCGCGGTTGGGGACCCGGGTGTGCTTTCTTTTGGTTACTTCTCTTTGCACAAGCAAAGAGAAGTAACTCAGGGTGCAGGGGCGAAGCCACCCGCAATTAGCTGTTGAGTATCGCCGCAGGCGATTCGAATATATTACGTTCATCCTCGATTTTTTCTGCTACTCAGGGATAATGATGTCGTAAATCAACATCTGACTCGAAGAAACAATATGGCGCGCGTAAAAATCTACAGCACGGGTGTATGTCCGCTTTGCAAGCGCGCCAAAGAGCTGCTGCAAAAATGGAATATTCCGTTCGAGGAAGTGCGGGTGGATATCGATAAGTCGGCATTGCGCGAGTTTGCTCGGCAGACGAATGGTGCGCGCACCGTGCCGCAGATTATTATCGATGAGAAATGCATCGGCGGTTTTACCGAACTCACCGAGTTGCACATGGACGGCGAGTTGGATGAATTGATTGACCCTAGGCCCAGCTGAAAAATCTTTCGTATTATTTTTTTGCTTTCTTTGACCGCGCCACAACGGTCGCTGCCGCAGCCAAAGCGATCATCGCCGCAAACAGCGACACCCCGAACAAACTAATCCAGTCTGAAATTCCTTGCGGCGTAAACAGGCCAGCGAGCGGGGTGCTCAAGTCAAATGGCAGTGTTGGATTGAGCCGATATTGTTTGAATGCTTCCAGCAAGGCTACTGCGATGGCAGCGATGGCAAAGCCGATAATGCCGCCAAAAATGGCGCGCCGTATTAAACGCGCGCGGCTTAATGTACGCGCAGAAATTTCGGCGAGACCTTCGATTTTGGGATCGCGTGTTCCTAATGGTGAAAAGCGCTGTAGCATTAACATGCCGGGGATGCCGACGGCGATGGTGAATAGAAAAAAATCGCGCCAGCCGACGGCATCGACCATGACGCCCGTCACCGGCCCCGCCAAGATTCGTGGTAAGGCGAAGAGGCTGGAAAATAGTGCATATTGCGTGGCGGAAAATTGTTTCATGGTCATGCGCAACAGCAGTACGCTGAAGGCGCCCGTGCCCATGCCTGTGGTTAAGCTCTCAAAGCCCATGGCGCTGTACATGAGCGGTCGATTGAGGCCGACTTCGGCAATCAGCACATAACCGAAATTAGATAAAATTTGCAGCGCGCCGAAGACCCATAGCGCATGCCCTAAACCCATGGCGGTGGTGAGCATGCCGCCAAGAAAAGTACCGGCGAGTGTGGCGACTAAACCGATGGTGGCGGTGGCGATGCCGACGTCGACGCTGTCGAATCCCGTTTGCACGAGAAAAGGACGCACTAACGCGCCGGCTAAATTGTCCGCGAGTTTATAGAGCACCACGAACGCGAGTAACTCCAGCGCACGCCGCTTGGCGAGGAAACTCACGAACGGCTCCCACACTGCTTTACGCAAAGATTGCGGCGCGTTGTCTTGATCGAGTTTCGGCGTGGGCGCGAAGGCAGTCACGATCATCATCGGCAAATAAAGCAACGCCAACAGACCGAACATCAATGGCCATGACCACAGACCGGCGAGCGTTATCGCCAAACCGCCGGCGACAAACATAGCGGAGCGGTAAATAGCGGTACGCGCACCGACGGCGACGCCTTGTTCGTTGGGTTCGAGAATCTCTACGGCATAGGCATCGATGGCGATGTCTTGGCTTGCCGACGCGAAGTCGATGGCCAGCGTGAGGCTGCCGATGACCCAAATCGCATCCGGTTTTTCGGCCAGGCCCGCGAGCAGCAAGGTCAGTACTAGCAAGCTAATTTGCGTTAGCAAAGTCCAGCCAAGTTTGCGGCCAAAGCGCGGAAACGGCGGCGCGTAACGATCCATGAACGGCGACCACAGAAATTTAAAACTCCACGGCGCTTGCGCTAAGGTAAAAAGTCCGATGATACGGATGTCGACGTTTTCATGCGCGAGCCAAGTCGGAATTGCAATCCACACCAAACCCAGCGGAAGACCGGAAGAAAAGGAAAGCAGGCTAACGGCAGCGGTGCGCCAACTACGCAGTGCCAGAGATATGGCGCGCCAAGAAGACAGTGAACGGCTCACTGAGGCTTTGTTCCAACCAAGCGCAGCGTTTGCATATGGGTTAAATAAAACTAGATGAAATGTTTACAGGTAGATGGTTATTTTGGGGCGAAATAAGCGCAATCGCGTTCTCTAAGTTATTTGTTGCGCTACACATATGTGTTCATCTTACACGTCTTTCGACGATTTTTTTCTTTGTGAGATGCTCAGATCTTAGTTAACGCAGAGCATGCGAATGGCCCAAATCGTCATTCAGGGACACGATGTGCTCATTTGTTGATCAAAATGATGAACCATCGTGGTTTTTAACCTGTTGATTTAAAGGTTTTATTGCTTAATGGCATAGCTCTTGCTCTTCATTCCTCTGCTAAAGCTATTTTAGAGGAATGTATGCCCGTCAAAATCAAGATTAAGAATCTGCGCTCGGTTCAAACAGTTCTGGTGCTGTTGAGCTTGGTGTATAGCGCCGAAACTTCAGCGGCGGTTTCTGAGTCGGGTTTGCCGCCGGCATCTATCCATACGGATATTAATTCACTAGATCACTCCATCGCCCTAGATAAAGTGGCGCTTTCTGAATATAACAACGGCCAACGTAACGAAGCTTTACATTTATGGCGTGCGCTGGCGGACCAGGGCGATGCTGAAGCTCAATTTACCCTCGGGATCTTATATAACCGTGGCAACGGCGGTGTAGAAAAGGATTTGATCGAAGCGGTGCGCTGGTATCGCAAAGCGGCCGAGCAAGGTCATGCTATCGCACAATACAATTTAGGCGTGTTTTATGCCACGGGCAATGGTGTCACGCGCGACTTTAATGCCGCTTTGCAATGGTGGCAGCTGGCGGCTTTGCAAGGCCATGTGGAAGCGCAATTTAACTTAGGATTATTTTATGCCGAAGGAACCGGCGTCAAACCGAATCCGGTTGAGGCTGTTAAGTGGTGGGGTATGGCCGCTAAGCGCGGTTATGCGGCAGCGCAATTTAACCTCGGCCTGATGTATATGAAAGGCGAGGGAGTAGATGAAAATCAAGATGAAGCGGTACGCTTGTGGCGTATGTCGGCGCATCAGGGTTTTACCCAAGCCACTACCCTGCTTAAAGTCTTAAATGTAGAACCGTAAATAAGCCGCGTTTTGCTGGTGCGGATGAAAGCGGCTGCACCATTCTCCAAATTTCTCCTCGTTGTTCGAGCCGTTAAACCTTGTTTGCTAAAATGCCGGTCAACTCCTCTATTTAGCTACTTTCCTTACCCCTAGAAATTTAAATATTTATTAGAATCAATAACAAAGCTACGAATTTTATAAGCCAGTTGCAGACACCCTGGATTATCAGCACAATGCCTCGTGGGATGAATCTCAGCCAATGAGATAAAACCTTTACAAATTCAATCTTAAAAGACGCACCGAGGAGGAGAAATCCAAATGAAGTCGAAATCGATAAAGCTTGTTCAGCTTTTTACCTTACTGTTTGCTTTTGTGCTCGGCAGCACCCATGTCCGCGCCGCCGATGAATACGGAATTTTTGAGCGCATTCTAGAAGCTTCCGGTTCCTTCAACGACACCACCGCGGCTCTGGAAAAAGCCTTGGCTGAATCCAAGCTCACCCTCCACGCCAAACGCGATCTGGTTTATACCGATAAAGTACAGCAAGCCCGGGTCTACATTGTGACCTCACCGGCCTACATGGAAGCCGCCAAAGACGAAGCCCCGGAAACCGCTTCGGCGCAAATTCTGCGCATCGGCGTCTATGAATACGGCGAAGGCAAAAAAGTCCATATCAATATTGGCAATCCGGCCGCGCACGCCATGGTCTTTTATTCCGGCTCCAAGAACTACGATAAATTGCTCGCCGCCGCTCGCGCGACCGAACAAGAAATGAAAGACATCGCCGCCAAGGTACCCGGCAAGCAGGTCATCGTGCAGCTAGAACCGGTACGCACCGAAAAAACCTTGAATAAGTTCAACGGTGACGGCCCCGCCAAGATGATGGCTAAATTCCGCAATTGGAAAGAAAGCCAAAACGAAGTCATTAAAGACAAGCCCGAGAATTTTAACGCCACCGTGGCGCGCGTCGAGAAAACTCTCGCCGCCAGTCAAGACAAAGGCGTGGACGATTCCTCCGGCTGGCGTTTGCTTAGCAAGATTCCCGTCGGCGCCAATGCCGTGTACTTCGGCATTACCAACGACTATACCGAAAACAAATGCATCCGCATCAACTCCGACTTCCGCAGCGACGGCAAAACCAAAGACGCGCCGTATCCGGGCGTCGACCATGCTCCGGCCATGCCGATGGAAGTGCTCGTCATCAACGACGGCAAGGACGTGAAAGTGGTGCAGTACGGTGAGATGTGGCGTATGCAATTGTACTTCTGGGATTCCGGCTACATGGCGTTTGCCAAGAATACGTTGATCCCGAGTATTATTTTTTCGTCGATCGACCATACATTAACTTCAACAGCGTCCGCGCAAGCTGATGCAACGCCTGCTGCTGCAAAGTAAAGTATTTATTTTTTAATTAGATTAAAAATTAAGGCCGGAGGAAATTCTCTCCGGCCTTTTTTATTGGCTTAATTTTTTAACGCAAAGATTTAAAAATTGTCCGCCGGTAACGGTTGATTGATTTTGCGCAACATGTGGCGAATGACCAATTGTTGATTTTCGAGATTCTGATGGTTCGATTCCAGTTCGGCGATACGATCGCTTAAGTTATCGAAATTTTCATGCACCTTTTTTAAATTCTCCAGACGCTGGTCCATGAGGATTTTGTGCTCGCGGACTTGCGACAAGATAGGGGCCATGATGGCCTTGCTCCAAGCGCGCGTGGCGGTATTGCATTCGCTGAAAAGTTCGCGGGCATGACCCACCAAGGTGACGAAGAATTTTTCCACCACAAAATGTTGTACGGTAATGACCATTAGCGGACTATTGCGAAATGCTTCAGCGTCTTCATATAGTTTTTGCAGTCGACTGCGATAAGGCAATAGCGAAAAATTGACCGGCTTAATCTTGGCCAAACCATGTTCGCTATGGAATTTACTGTAAATCGCTTGCACTAAACTGCGTATATGCTGGGTTTGTTTGTTGGCTTTTTCCATCGCTTCGAGCATGCCGTCGAATAAGGTCTTCATGGCTTCGCGCAGTCCTGGCGTCGTCCAAGACTCGGACATTTTGTGGCGAGTTTTTTCTGCCAGCAGATCGAAAGCTTCAACCGCTACATAATCGAGTAAGATTTTGATCTGCTCGGAAAGCACCGCGCGTGTACTTTGAAAGCTCGCCAGGGTTTGATCGTAAGCGTGCTTTTCATCGCGCAGATGAGCGACGAGATCTTGGATCGCGTCGCGATTTTCTCCACCCAAGGCCTGCAATTCATCGATCTGATCGGTAACCGCCGACAGCCTTGCTTCAATCATCGCGCTGGTGGTTTCAATCATCGAACCAATATCGTGCATCACGCGCTCGCGTAATAATTCTTGGCGCGCTGGGATGATGTCGCTGGATAATTTGGCTTCCAATACCGGCAAGCCGCTGCGTTCGATCAGTGCGTAATCGGTTTTGATTTTGCCCAGCAGACCTTTTTGCGCCGACACCGGAAATACTTGGCTTTTATTCACGCCCAGGGCGCGCGCTGTTTCTTGCGTTTGGCGCGCCATGGCAGAGGCGATGGCGTGGTCGTTGCTCAGCTCATCCCACAAGGCGTCAATTTTATTCAGCGCCACGATGCAGCCGTGTTTTTTGGCACTCTTTACCGGGCAAACGTAATGATTCCAAATTTCCAAATCGGTTTTGGTGACGCCGATATCGGCCGCTAGTACAAACAACACCAGCTGCGCACTGGGCAGCATACTTAACGTGAGTTCAGGTTCGGTGCCAAGCGAGTTAAGCCCGGGTGTGTCGAGCACCACTAAACCTTGTTTTAACAACGGATGCGGATAATTGATGATGGCGTGACGCCAAACTGGGATGCTGACGCTGCCGTCGCTGTTACGCAAATGATGCGTGGCCGCCGCGTCCGGATGATACAGGCCCAGTTCTTCGGCGTGTGCGATGCTGACGTTCTTGGTCTTCACTATTTCGTGAAAGGTGTCGGCTAATTTTTTTGGTGAATCGAGATCGAGTGGCAGCACCGTCCACGCGCCAGGACTACGGCGGTATTCGGATATCGTCGTGGAAACTTGGCGCGATTCGATCGGCAATAATTTAATACAAGGCGGTTCGTTTTCATCGTAGCGTAATTCGGTCGGACACATGGTGGTGCGGCCGGCTTCGGAAGGAAGCAGTCGTTGCTTGTAATCCGCAAAAAAAATCGCGTTGATGAGTTCGGTTTTACCGCGGGCGAATTCCGCGACCAGGGCGATGGTTAATTTGTCGGAACGTAATGCATCGATGAGCTCGTAAAGTTGCAGATTTTCATCGCCGCTGGCGAGCGCATGGCTTTCGACCCAGGTTTGATATTCGTTAATGACTTCAATGAGCTCATCGCGCCAGCGTTTATAATTCCCCAGCCGCCGGCTAAATTCATTCACCACCCATTGCGAGCGGTCCTTTTGCCTTTGCGTGCTTATCATAATATTGAATCCCCCACTAATACATATGCTTAGAATATAAACTTAATTAAGAAGTATATCTAGCCCTGGACTAGGGAAGCGCCTAATGGAGGAAGGATAAAGAAAGCAGAGGAGGAATTACAAACCGGCAAAGTAACAGAAGTGGCGGTAAATCAGCTCATTATTGAAGTAAATGAGACATCGCCAGCTGCATAAGCTGGAGTGAAACCAGAACAACTATCGGCGACAGATCAAGTCCGCCCACGGGTGGAATAAGCCGCTGCGCCGGGCGCATGAGTGGGTCGGTAAGTCCGACCAACAGGTTACCGGCGGGGTTCTGGCGCATTCCATAAGGCATAAACCAGCTGAGGATGACACGCAATAACACCGCATAGAAGTAAACGTTAAGGGTCAGGCGTATTAATTCAATCACGGCGGCGATTAAGACCGCGAGCGGCTCGGGGGTAAATTGCGTAAGCCAAAAAATTAAATAAGTTTCGATGGATTGCAATAATAACAACAGTATGACGGAAGCCAGATCGATGCCGAATAGTCCGGGAATGACGCGCCGCAAAGGTTTCAGCAAGGGATTGGTCAGCACCACTAAAAATTGCGAAATAGGATTGTAGAAATCGACGCGCGCTAATTGAAATAAGAAACGTAATAGCACCGCAAAAATATACAGGCCGAAAATGACCTGAATGAGGAGGGTTGCAGCATCGACAAAAAATGAGCTCATGAATTTTTTCCAAACATGTCAGCAATTTCTTTAGCGCGCGCGACGCCCGCCTGCAGTGCTTCTTTAAAAAGACGGCGAATGCCGCCTTGCTCTAATACCTTCACAGCGCGTTCCGTGGTCCCGCCCGGTGAAGTAACGCGTTGACGCAGTTGCGCCGGTTCTTCGTGACCCTCAAGTCCCATTTTGGCGGCGCCCAAGGCAGTTTCAAGCGTTAATAAGCGCGCCTGCGTCGGCTCCAGACCAGCTTCGATCGCCGCCTGTTCGAGGGCTTCGATAACCAGAAAAAAATACGCCGGCCCGCTGCCTGAGAGCGCCGTGACCACGTCGATGAGATCTTCATCTTTCAACCACACCGTGATTCCCACGGCGCGCAGGATAGATTCGGCTTGATCGTGCATGCTCCGATTAACGCGGGAATTGGCAAACAAGCCGGAAGCGCCGCTACCGATAAGCGCGGCGGTGTTGGGCATCACGCGGACAATGGCCAGATTGCCCCCGAGCCAGCGATCGATATCTTCAATACGCGTGCCGGCGACGATGGATATCACCAGCGGATTTTTTTTGTGCACGGCAGCGGCGATGTTTTTAGCCACTCCCCCCAAAACCTGAGGTTTCACCGCCAACAATAAAATATCAGCGCGCTCGGCGACGACGCGATTGTCGGCAAAGGTTTTTACCCCGAGCAAGTTTTCCAGTGACTGTCGTTGGCTCGGCTCGGAATCGGAAAGGATGATTTGGTCGGGCTCCCAGCCGTTTTTTAGTAAACCGCCGGCAAGGCTGCGTGCCATGTTGCCAGCACCGATGAAGCCAATCACGGGGCGATGCGTATTTGCGGAGAGAGACGCCATGTTTGGCAAGTTTAAAGCGCCGTTCTCGCGAACGGAAGCGAATATCCTAGGCAGCAGGCGCGCTAAACCGGGCTTTTCTGGCGCCTAAGCGACCAATGGCGGCGTTAGCGTTTGCAGGTCGGCCCCGGATAGACTAAAAATTAGTGCAAGGGCCGAATTTATAACGTTTTTAATCATCACGGCCCACGGAGAATTACATGGATATCGCTGAGCTGCTGGCGTTTGCCTATAAACAGAACGCCTCGGACTTGCATTTGTCGTCCGGCCTGCCGCCGCTGATACGCGTCGACGGCGACATTAAACGCATCAACGTAGACCCGTTGGACGACCGCACCGTGCATAACATGGTCTACGACATCATGAGCGATAAACAACAGAAGGATTTCGAGGAATTTCTCGAAACCGACTTTTCGTTCGAATTACCAAACATCGCGCGTTTTCGCGTCAACGCTTTTAACCAGCTGCGCGGTCCGGCGGCGGTGTTCCGTACCATTCCCTCGAAAGTGTTGACGCTCGAGCAATTGAACGCACCGGCGGTGTTAAAACAAATTTCCGATCAGCCGCGCGGAATCGTGCTGGTAACCGGCCCGACCGGTTCGGGAAAATCCACCACCTTGGCGGCGATGGTGAATCACATCAACGAGACGCAACATGAACATATTCTCACCATCGAAGACCCGATCGAATTCGTGCACACGAGCAAAAATTGCCTCATCAATCAGCGCGAGCTGGGCAAAGACACCTTGGGATTTAATAATGCTTTGCGCTCCGCTTTGCGCGAAGACCCGGACGTGATTCTGGTCGGTGAGTTACGCGATTTGGAAACCATTCGTTTAGCGCTGACCGGCGCCGAGACCGGTCACTTAGTATTTGCCACCTTGCATACCAGTTCAGCGGCCAAGACCATCGACCGTATCATCGACGTATTTCCGGCGGCGGAAAAAGACATGGTGCGCGCCATGCTCTCGGAATCGTTGCGCGCGGTCGTATCGCAGACCTTGCTGAAGAAACTCGGCGGCGGTCGCGCCGCGGCGCATGAAATCATGATTGGCACACCGGCGATTCGAAATTTAATTCGCGAAGGCAAGGTCGCGCAAATGTACTCGGCGATTCAAACCGGCCAGAACGTCGGCATGCAAACCCTCGATCAATGTTTGCAAGACTTAGTACGCACAAGGCAGGTACACGTGGATGAAGCGCGCACCGTGGCCGCGAATAAAGATATATTTACCGCGGCGGCGATGGCGTCGGCCGGAACCGGAGCAAAAGCGAAATGAACTTCACCGATCTCTTAAAACTCATGAAGCACAAAAAAGCTTCTGACTTGTTCATCACCGCCGGCGTGCCGCCTTCGATCAAGGTCGACGGCAAAATTATGCCGGTGACAAAACAAGCGCTGACGCCGGAACAGTCGCGCGCTTTTGTTTACGGCATCATGAATGAAGATCAGCGCCGCCAATTCGAAGCACACAATGAATGCAACTTCGCGATCGCACCACAGGAGATCGGCCGCTTTCGCGTGAATGTTTTTTTGCAGCAGCAGCGCGTGGGCATGGTGCTGCGCACCATCAATACCGACATTCCGCGCTTCGATGACTTGCATTTGCCTAAAGCCTTGGCCGACGTGGCCTTGACCAAACGCGGAATGGTGTTGTTCGTCGGCGGCACCGGCTCCGGAAAATCGACTTCACTCGCCGCCATGATCGGCTATCGCAACGAATACAGCTACGGCCATATCCTCACCATCGAAGACCCGGTGGAGTTCGTGCACGATCACAAGAATTGCATCGTCACCCAGCGTGAAGTCGGCGTGGACACGTCGTCCTACGAAGTCGCGCTTAAAAACGCCATGCGCCAAGCGCCGGACGTGATTCTCATCGGCGAAATTCGCTCGCGCGAAACCATGGATTTGGCGATTCAGTTTTCCGAAACCGGCCACTTATGCTTGTCGACTTTGCACGCTAACAACGCCAACCAAGCGCTCGATCGCGTGATCAACTTCTTTCCCGAAGAAAAGCGCAATCAATTGCTGATGGACTTGGCGCTTAACTTGAAGGCGATCGTTTCGCAGCGTTTGATTCCGATGAAAAGCGGCAAGGGACGCGTGCCGGCGGTGGAAGTGATGATCAACACGCCTTTAATCGCCGACTTGATCATGGAAGGCAAGGTGCCGGAGATTAAGGACCTGATGGCTAAATCGACGGAAGCGGGCATGCAGACTTTCGATCAATCGCTGTTTAGTTTGTTTGAAGCCGATCTTATTTCTTACGACGATGCGCTGCGTAACGCCGATTCGGTCAATGACGTGCGTTTACGCATTAAATTGGAAGGCAAGGATTCGAAGGGCCGTGAACTCGGCGAGTCGATGCGCAACGTGACTTTTAAGTAAAGAAAATAAAGCCGCTAAAAACAAAAAGCCCCGTTAAGGGGCTTTTTGTTTTTGAAAATCGTGCTAAATCGGTAGTAGCTTGGTATCGATGACGAGTTGCGCTATGCCGATGAAAACAATCACGGTCAACAGCACCAGAACAATATAATTAAATCGGCGTTTATCGGTTAGCAAAAGCTTCATGATTTAGTTACCTCCAACATGAATGGTGCCAGTTAAGCTAATCCTTTCGCATGCAGCATGCAACATGTAAAACAAGAACAGACTTGAATATCGGAATGAGTCGCTTTGTAAAAACCGAATCCACGGGCGGAAAATTAGCAGCGGAGTTAATCGAGTTGATATACCAGTTTGCCGCCGATCAATGTTTGCGTCACCCGTCCGCGTAATTCCCAACCTAGAAACGGCGTGTTATGTCCGCGCGAAATAATCTTATCTTGCGTCAAAATCCAGCGCGCCTGCGGATCGAAAATACAAATGTCCGCGGTCGCGCCCACTCCCAGCTGACCGATATCGATGCCGATGATCTCCGCCGGTTTATGCGTGAGCAGCGCCAGCGCTTGCGGCAGGGTGAGTAATTTTTCGTCCACTAATTTAAGCGTCAGCGGCAATAAGGTTTCCAGCGCCGAAATGCCGGGTTCGGACTGCGCGAAAGGCGCCAGTTTCGCATCCGGTTCATGCGGTTGATGATCGGAACAGATGGCATTGATCGCACCGGTCTTCAGCGCCTTGCGTAAACCTTTGCGGTCTTGCGTGCTGCGTAAAGGCGGCCGCACGTTGCACAGACTATTGAAATCGCCGATATCGTGCTCGGTCAGATGCAAATGATGCGCGGTGACGTCGGCGCTGACCGGCAAACCTTTTTGTTTGGCTTCTGCGATCATCGCCACCGCGCGTGCGCTGGAAAGATTGCAAAAGTGTGCGCGGCATCCGGTTTGTTCGATGAGCGCGAGATCGCGCGCCACACCCGCGGTCTCGGCGGCTTCCGGTATTCCTGGGAGACCCAAACGCGCGCCGACTTCGCCTTCGTGCACACAACCGTGATTGCGCAGCCACGGATCTTCGGCGTGCAAGAACACGGTGAGATCGAGTGTGGCGGCGTATTCCATGGCGCGACGCATCACCAGCGAATCGGTGACGGGCGTGAGCGCGTTGGTGAATCCCACGCAGCCGGCTTCATCCAACGCCTCCATGTCCGCGAGTAATTTGCCTTCAAGATTTTGCGTGAGCGCGCCCAAGGGATGAATGAAGGTCAATCCGAAACGCCATGCGCGCGATTGAATCATCTGCGCCATCGCCGGCGTATCGATGACCGGATGGGTATCGGGCGGACAACACAGCGTAGTGATGCCCGCCGCCACCGCCGCGGTCACTTCCGATTCGATCGTGGCTTTATATTCTTGGCCGGGTTCACGCAAGCGCGCGCGCAAGTCCACCAAGCCTGGACAAACAATTTTGCCCTCGGCTTCGATGGTTTTACCAGCCTTAAATCCCGCGGGCGCTTTGCCGATGGCGGCGACAAAACCTTTGTCATCGATATAAATGTCTTTTTTAGCGTCGATGCCGTTGGCCGGATCGATCAGATGTCCGCCCTGGATCGTGAGGCTCATGCTTGGCGTCTCCCACCGGCCGGTTCGGCTGAGCCGCCCATGATCAGCGCCATCACCGCCATACGCACGCCGATGCCGTAAGTCACTTGCGGCAAGATCACGGATTGCGGCCCGTCGGCCACGGCCGAATCGATTTCCAAACCGCGGTTCATCGGCCCCGGATGCATCACGATCGCATCCTTCGCCGCCAGCGCCAATTTCGCCGGCGTCAATCCGTAGAGATTGAAATATTCTTGCTCGCTTGGGATGAGTGCGCCTTGCATGCGTTCGCGTTGCAAGCGCAGCATCATGATCACGTCCGCGCCTTCAAGCCCGGCTTCCATGCGCGTGTACACTTGCACGCCGAGTTTTTCCACCGCCGTCGGCAATAAAGTTTTCGGCGCGACCACGCGTAACTCGGCCACGCCGAGCGTGCTGAGCGCGTGAATTTGCGAACGCGCCACGCGCGAATGCAAAATATCGCCGACGATCGCGACTTTAAGTTTGGCAAACGAGCCTTTGTGTCGGCGAATGGTAAACACGTCCAGCAAGCCTTGCGTCGGATGCGCGTGGCGACCGTCGCCGGCGTTGATGATGTTCACGTGCGCCGGCACGTGTTGCGCGGTCAGATGCGCCGCGCCCGATTCGCTGTGACGGATCACGAACAAGTCGGTGTGCATGGCTTCGAGATTGCGAATGGTGTCGAGCAGCGTCTCGCCCTTGTTGGCGCTGGAAGCGCTGACATTTAGATTGATCACATCCGCCGACAGACGCTTGGCGGCGATTTCGAAAGTGGTGCGCGTGCGCGTGCTGGCTTCGAAGAAAAGATTGACCACGGTTTTGCCGCGCAGCAGCGGAATCTTTTTGATTTCACGTTCGCCGACCGAAATAAAAGATTCGGCGGTATCGAGAATTTCTAGAATGGTTTGACGAGAAAGTCCTTCGATGGTGAGCAGATGGCGCAAGCGACCGGCGCTGTCGAACTGAAGGCCCGATGTCACCCGTTGGCCTCCTGGATGCGCAGTTCGAGTTTGTCCGGCCCGAGTAATTTAACGTGCTGATTTTTACCGAGCGAGATGCGCTCACCCACGACTTGCGGCTCGATCGGCAGTTCGCGTCCGCCGCGCTCGATGAGACAAGCGAGCATCACCGAAGCGGGACGGCCGTAATCGAAGATTTCATTCAAGGCGGCGCGGATGGTGCGGCCGGTGTGCAGCACGTCGTCCACTAAAATCAAATGTCGGTTTTCGACGTTGACCGGCAGTTGCGAGGTGCGCACTTGCGGGTTCATGCCGACGCGCGTGAAGTCGTCGCGGTAAAAAGAAATATCCAGCGTGCCAAGCGCTTCTTTAAGCCCCAGTTTTTTGTGCAGGCGTTCGGCGACCCACACGCCGCCGGTATGAATTCCCACCATCAGCGGATGACGCTCGAGTCGACTGGACAGCTGATCGGACATGCGCGCGATCGCTGCTTCGATGTCTACCGCTGGCGTCACGGGGTTTCCTTGGGAAGTTCGTTTAAGAAGGCCTGCAAAATGGTCTGCGCCGCCGCTTGATCGAGACGCGCTTTATGGCGCCTCATGGGAACGCCGGCGTCGTTCAAGATATCGCGCGCGATTTGCGTTGATAGGCGTTCATCGACCATATGCACCGGCAAATTGTAGCGGTCCTTGAGGCGTTGTCCAAATGCGCGTGCCGCGCGGGTCATGGGATTATCGCTGCCGTCCATGTTAAACGGCAGTCCCACCACCAGCGCATCCGGGCGCCATTCTTGAATCAGCTTGGAAATACGTACCCAATCGGGGTTTTTGGCGCTGCCGCGTAAGGTCGTGAGCGGCTCGGCCTGGCCCGAATGGCGGCTGCCGGCGGCGACGCCGATGTATTTTTCACCGTAGTCAAAAGCCAGAAAACTGTTAGCGGTCATTATTTTAATGAGTCCCTAACAAAAAGAAAAAAATAGACAGGATTCACGGGATTAACAAGATTTATTTATAAAATTATTAACCCAGTAAATCCTGTTAATCTTGTCCATTCATTTTGTTAAAAATTCTAAGGAAGGAGATTGGAAAGATAAAAAGATTGCGATCCTCAGGCGTGACCCGCCTCGGCGGAAAGCGTGGCGAGATCGACGCCGACCAGTTGCGCCGCGGCTTTCCAGCGCTGCTCCACTGCGACGTCGAAAAGGATCTCGTGGCTGGCGGGGCCGGACAGCCACGAGTTCTGGGTGATCTCGCGTTCCAATTGTCCCGCGCCCCAACCGGCGTAACCGAGCGCGACGAGAAATTTTTTAGGCCCGCGGTTTTGCGCGATCGCTTCGAGAATATCGCGCGAAGTCGATACCGCCAAAGTTTCCGTCACCAGCAGCGTGCTGTCCCACGCGCCGATCGGTTCATGCAAAACGAAACCGCGATTATTTTGCACCGGACCGCCGAGGTAAACCGCCGATTCGGTATTGAAAGATTTTTCCGCGTCAATGCCGAGTTGCTGCAACACATCGCGCAAGTGCAAATCGGTGCGGCGATTGATGACGATGCCCATCGCGCCTTCATGCGAATGTTCGCAGATCAGCGTCACGCTGCGCGCAAAATTTGGATCCGCCAAGCTTGGCATGGCGATTAAAAAATGGTTTGTCAGCGAACTTGAGCCGGTCATAAAAGAAAGTATCCAGCAGTCGGCGCTGCGATACAAGAAGCGATTTAAAGAAATTGTTTCGACGGCGTTATTTTTCGCTGGTCAGTTGCGATTCGTTGAATATCCACGTGCGTGTGATATGCAACACATCGATGTCGGCGCGGACTTCGGCGGGGAAAGGTGCGAACGGCGCCGCGAGTTCGACGATACGAATGGCGGCATCGTCGAGAATTTTTTGTCCCGAAGAGCGGCGCACCGATATTTCATTGATGCTGCCGTCGGCATTCAACGCCACGTCGAGCAAGAGCGTGCCGTTGAGCCGTCGCAGTTTGGCTTCTTCGGGATAATTCAAGTTGCCGATACGCTCCACCTTGGCGCGCCACGCGTCCATGTAAGCGGCGTATTTATATTCCTGGGTGCGCGCGTTGAGAAACATATGCCGCGGGCGTTTTTGATATTCCTGCCAGGTGCGGCTGATCTCGGCATTGAGCCGTGCGCGTTCTTCTTGGATTTGCGCGCGCGCCATAAGGCCGATGTTGGGCGGCTGCTGTTGCAATTCTTTTTTCTCCGGCTTGGGTTCGTGCGTTTTAATTTTGCGCGCCGCTTCCTGAGAAAGTAACGCCGTGGTTTCGCGTTCGGACGGTACGCGTTTCTGCGGCATGGATTGGAATGTCGGGAAGTCGCGATTTACCGGACTGATCTCGCGCACCGGCAGCGGATTTTTCGCGACCTCGGGGGTATCGCTGTCGCCACCACCGTCTTGATTGGCCTGCGCGAGAAACTCGGGCGCGTCCGGACGCTTGTCGCTGCTGGTTTGCACCAAGGTAATTTCGAGCGTGGGCAGACCCGGCAGATCGCGCAGTTTCGGCAGCGTGAAGCTGATTCCCAAAATGACAATCATGTGCACCAGGAACGAACCGAAAACCGTGACGCCCAAGCGGTCGCTTTGCGAAAGACCGTAGATTGTTTGGGTGCTCATGCGTGAAGTAATGCAGTCATGCCAAATTAATATGTAGTATAGAGCGGCTTCGCCTATTCAAAACTTTAGCTCCGAATTTGCAATAGACGCAAATAATTTTACTCCGCTTAAAGTTCTTTAGCTCGATGACGCACGCGCTGTGAGGGAAGCCGTGCGGCGATGACATCCAGCAGTTGTGCGCTGATATTCAAAGCGTAAAGTTCATCCAGCTCGCGGATGCAGGTCGGGCTGGTGACGTTTATTTCCGTCAGATAATCGCCGATGACATCGAGGCCTACGAACAACAAACCTTTTTCGCGCAGCATCGGACCGACTTGCGCGCAAATCCAACGGTCGCGCTCCGACAGCGGCACGCCCACGCCTTTGCCGCCGGCGGCGAGGTTGCCGCGGGTTTCACCCGGGGCGGGGATGCGCGCCAGCGCGTAGGGAATCGGCTGGCCGTCGATAAGCAGGATGCGTTTATCGCCCTGCGCGATTTCCGGCACAAAACGCTGCGCCATGGCGAATCGCGTTTGGTTAGCGGTTAAAGTTTCAATGGTGACGCTGACATTCGGATCGTTTTGGCGCAGGCGAAATATCGACGTGCCGCCCATACCGTCGAGAGGTTTTAAAATAATATCGCCGTGTTCCGCGAGAAAAGCCCGGATCGATTCGGCGCGGCGCGTGACCAAGGTCGGCGGCGTGCACTGCGGAAACCAGGCGGTGAAAAGTTTTTCGTTGGCGTCGCGTAGGCTGCGCGGTTTATTGACCACCAGTACTCCCGCTTCCTCGGCGCGTTCGAGTAGATAAGTCGTATAGATGTACTCCATATCAAACGGTGGATCTTTGCGCATGAGCAACACATCCAGCGTTGCCAAAGCCTCGGTACTTTCTACGCCGAATTCAAACCAACGCTGCGTGTCCTTGAATAATTTGAGGCTACGTTGGCGCGCATAAGTTTGGCCGTCACGCAGAAACAAATCGCCCTGTTCCATGTAGCGAATCTCCCAGCCGCGCGCCTGCGCTTCCAGCAGCATTGCAAAAGTACTGTCTTTTTTTATTTTGATGGACCCGATCGGGTCCATGACAACGCCAAGCCGTATGGTCATGGAGGGTAGCTTAAACCGGTATTTAAGAACCGGCTTTGCGCAAACCTTCGGCTTGCTGGCTTAAGGCATCGGTGGCTTCTTTCGATTCGCGGGCGGCCGCGAGCAGCGCCAAACGCGCAATCACGCCGTAGGCATAAAACCGATTAGGGTTGGTATCGGGTGCTTGATAAGGATCGGGATAACAACAGGGACCGGCGAAAGCCAGCGGTTCGAACTGCATGCCGGGAGCGTTTAAATTCTCATCGATGCCGCGTTCGGTGTGCACGCGATAAAAACCGCCGATGACGAAATGGTCGATCATGTAGACCACCGGTTCAGCCACGGCATTTTTGTCGGCCCAAGTTTCGAAGGTATACACGCCTTCTTGCACCATCACGTCGGTGACGGCGTGGCCTTCTTTAATATGCGCCATCTTGTTGCGCTGTTTGCGATTAAGCGCGTGCACTTCATCGGCGCTCTTGACCGACATGATGGCCATGCCGTAAGTGCCGGCGTCGGCTTTCACGATCACGAAAGGTTCTTGATCGATGCCGTATTCGCGATACTTCACGCGCGTTTCGGCCAGCACTTCGTCCACGTAGGTCGCGAGACATTCTTCGCCGGTGCGTTTCTCAAAATCGATTTTGCCGCATTTGCGGAAAACCGGATCGATTAACCATGGATCGATTTGCACGATGTCGGCGAATTCCGCGGCGATGCTGCGATAGTGACTGAAGTGCGAAGATTTAAGACGATTCCACCATCCGAGCGACAACGGCGGCACTACGGGCTGCGATAGATTTTGCAGAATCGGCGGCAAACCGGCGGATAGATCGTTGTTCAACAAGATAAAGCACGGATCGAAATCGGCGACGCTGAGCTTATCGCCTTGGCGCAGCAGCGGTTCGAGTGTGATGCGCCGTCCGGAAGTTAATTCGATGATTTTCGGTTCGCGCAAATCGGGCAGCAGCGAACCGACGCGTACACGCAGACCCGCGAGACTGAGTATTTCTATCAGCGCCGCCAGACTTTCGAAATAAAACATGTTGCGCGTGTGATTTTCCGGGATCAGCAGCACGCCGCCGGCGCTGGGACAAATGCGTTCCAGCGCCGCTTGCACGGCTTGCACCGCCAACGAGCGGAACGCCGGATTTAAATTATTGAACCCAGCGGGAAATAAATTAGTGTCGACCGGCGCCAGCTTAAATCCGGCGTTGCGCAAATCCACCGAACAATAAAACGGCGCCGGGTTGCGCTGCCATTGCGAACGAAACCAGCGTTCGATGCTCGCCTGGTTTTGCAGCAGGTGCGTTTCGATTTTCTGTAACGGCCCGGTCAGGGCCGTGGTTAAATGCGGAACCGCCGGTCGTGATTCGTTACCCATAGTTTCCCTGGCATTTAGTCAAAATGGTGACCTGCCCCATAGTAGCCGATTGGTTGTTGGCAGAATATGCCCTAGCACCCTTTGGCATGATTTCTGCTGTCTTTCCCGGAGTTTTTAGCGAGTCTGCCGGGGGTTAGAGTGGGGCGCAATGCTTTTTTAGAGATTCCACCCCGTTGTCTGGCGCATAGACTATATTGTTTAGGGAATGCCCGACGCGGTTGCGTACATGGATTTTGGATAAAATTTGTGCTACGAAATCATTGTTATAGATGAATAATTATATAAATTACATCATACCAATCTGGCTTTCATGTTTTTAAAAATAACCTAATGGGATTTGGCTTCGGCGAGGGTAGCGCATGTGAGTATTAAGGTGATGATCATCGACGACAGCAACACCATACGTCGCACGGCCGAGGCCTTACTGAAGAAGGCGGGATACGAAGTGTTCACCGCCGCCGATGGTTTCGAGGCTATGTCGATGATTACGGATAATCTGCCGGACATTATTTTTGTCGACATCATGATGCCGCGGTTGGATGGATATCAAACTTGTCAGCTGATCAAGAACAATAAGAAGTTCCGAGATACGCCGGTGATCATGCTGTCGAGCAAGGACGGATTGTTTGATCGCGCGCGCGGACGCATCGCCGGTTCGGAAGAACACGTCAACAAACCGTTTACGCAGGAAGAGCTGATCGATGTGATCAACAAATACGTACATTGAAAAACATGTATTACGATTTGAGATTTTTTAAATATTACGAGATGACTGGAGCGGTCCCATGGCAATAAAAAATGTATTAATCGTCGACGATTCGGCAACCGATACGCACCTATTGAGCGAGATGCTGAAGAAAAATGGCTACACCGTCAGCACCGCCACCAGCGGCGAAGAAGGTATCGCTAAAGTAAAAAAAGACAAACCGGATCTAGTGCTGATGGATATCGTCATGCCGGGCATGAGTGGCTTTGAAGCCACGCGCGCCATCAGCAAGGACCCCGAAACGTCGTCGATACCGGTTATCGTTTGCTCGACCAAAGGTCAAGAAACGGATAAGGCTTGGGGCATTCGTCAAGGCGCCAAGGATTACATCGTCAAACCGGTGGTTGAAAAGATTTTGATGGAAAAGATTAAAGGACTGTAGTCATGGCCAAGACTCGCCAAGATCCGTTTGAGCTGCTGAATAAAATGCAGCAAGAGAGTTTGGAGAGCGCGCCCGGTTTGCCGCAAGAAACCGAGGCGGTGAAGCTATGGTCCGGTGTCGGCTTCCGCGTGGGTGACGTGATGTTGGTGACGCCCTTGGACCATGTACTGGAAATTTTACCGCCGCCGCCGATGACGCTGGTACCCGGCGTGAAGGCGTGGTTGAAAGGCGTGGCCAACGTGCGCGGCAATTTAATTACCATCGTCGATTTGCCCGAGTACTTCGGCAAGCCGCCGGTTTATAACGACGACAAGGCGCGCATGCTGATCATGAATGCGCCGGGTTTTAATACCGGTTTGCTGGTGAACGAAGTATTGGGCTTGCGGCATTTCGACGAAGAATTGGAGCGCCAGGATCTTTCCGGCTTGGACGATCCGGTGGTGGTGCAGTTAAACGGCGCTTTCTTGCGCGACAACATATTGTGGGGCGTATTCGATATGAAATCGCTGGTGGAAAATCCGTCGTTTCGGCATGTCGCCGCGTAGCAAGGTTGCAGCAGTGGGTGAACCCTTATGGGGGCAGGTAAAAACGTTGATAGATCTCAGATGAGATGAGGTGGACAGTATGGCGAAGAAAAATTCAGCACAAGATGGTTTGATGGACCAGCCTTCCGAGGACATTATCGATCTTTCGGAAGACGCGGCGGTTGCATCATCCGGTGGGTCGGCCGGTGGCGGTCGCTCCGGTTCTTCGCTGCTCGGCGGCGGGATAAAAAACATGCTGGGCGGCTTGCCGTTCCTATTGGGCGGCATGGTGCTCGCCATGATCGCGATGATCTGGTTGCTGGTGATCAACGCGCAACGATCCGAGCGCGAATCCAAATACATCGAACAATCGTCGCAGCTGTTGATGTTATCGCAACGCTTGGCGAAGGACGCACGCGAAGCGGTGGTGGGCGAACCGATGGCGTTTAAGACCTTGAAAGATTCGCGCGATAAATTCGACGCGATCGTCACCGCCTTGCGCGACGGTAATCCCAGTATGGGCGTAACCGCGAGCCCGCCCGACATCGCGCAGAGCCAGCTGAAAGAAGTCATTAAGATGTGGTCGCCGAAACCGAATGAAGGTTTACGCGCGCAAGTCGACCAAATTCTGTCGCTGGAAAAATCGCTGTTTAGCATGCATGACTCGGTGATGGCGATTAACCAAATGAGCCCGATGTTACTCGCCATTTCCGACGAAGTGGTGGAACTCGGCGCCAAGTCCGGCATGAAGCAAGATCAGATTTATCTCGCCAGCCGTCAAGGCATGCTGTCGCAACGTATCGCCAAAGACGTGAATTTATTCTCGCAAGGCGGCAACGAAGCGGCGGTGGCGGCGGCGCAGTTCGGTAAAGACGCCAAGCTGTTCAAAGAATCCGATCAAAAAATCCGCGCGCAGGCGCCGGCGGTGGTGCGTTCCAAACTTGATGAGTCGTCGGCGATTTTCGGTGAAATTAATAATCACGTGGAAAGTATTTTAGGCAACGCCGCGGAACTGTTCGTGTCGCAACGCGCCAGTCAAACGGTGTTCGAACAGTCCGATCCGGTGCTTAAAAAATCCAGAGAACTGGTCGACGCCTACTCGAGTTTAACCGAACAGCGCGCCGGCGTGCGCACGGCTATTTTTGTCGCCGGTTTTGCTTCGCTGCTGTTCTTGTTTTTATTAGCGCGTAAATTGGTCATGGACGCGCGCGATCGTGCGCGCGCCAGCTCCGATCAAAACCGCCAATCGCAAGACGCTATTTTGAAACTGCTCGATGAGATGGGCGACTTGGCCGACGGTGACTTAACCATTCAACCGGAAGTGACCGAGCAGATCACGGGCGCGATCGCGGACTCGATCAATTACGCGGTGCGCGAAATGAGAAACTTGGTGGTGCGCATTAAGAATGCAGCGCAACAAGTGGCCGTGGCTTCCGAGCACTCCCGTCAGACCGCCACTGAGTTGACCGAAGCGGCCTTGCGTCAAGCGGCGCAGATTACCGAAGCCACCGGCAAGATGGTGGCGATGGCGCGCTCGATGCAAGACATGTCCAAGAGCGCCGAACGTTCCGCCGAAGTGGCGCAAGGTTCGGTGGCCACCGCCAAACGCGGTGCCGCGGCGGTGCAAGACACCATCAAGGGTATGGATGAAATGCGCGAGCAGATTCAAGAAACCGCTAAGCGTATTAAGCGTCTCGGCGAATCCTCGCAACAGATCGGTGAAATCGTGGAACTGATTAACGACATCGCCGAACAAACCAACATTCTTTCGTTGAACGCAGCGATTCAAGCGGCGATGGCGGGTGAAGCCGGACGCGGTTTCGCGGTGGTCGCGGACGAAGTTCAACGACTCGCGGAACGCTCAGCCGAAGCCACCAAGCAAATCGCCGATCTCGTCAAGACGATTCAAGCCGACACCAACGAAGCGGTGGCGTCGATGGAGCAAGCCACCAACGGCGTGGTGCAAGCGACGCGGCTGGCGGACGCCGCCGGCCAAGCGCTGGGCGAAATCGAATCGGTGTCCGAACAGCTGTCGAGCCTGATCGTTAATATCGCGCGCGACGCGCAGCGGCAATCGCAAACCGCGACCGACGTGTCGGGCAACATGGCCAAGATTCAGGAGACCACCACGCTGACCTCATCGGGCAGCCGCCAGACGGCGGAAGCCATCGGCAAGTTGTCCGATCTGGCGCGCGAACTCCAGGCCTCCGTGGCGGGCTTCAAGTTACCGGCCTAATAAATAACGCCGACGCCGAGCGCTTCACTCGGTTGAGGCATGCGTTCTGACGGCCAAGCCGGAAAATGAAACGCGGCGGAGTGTTGCAAATTTAAATGAGCACGCACAGTAAAATTGACCTGAGCACGCTCGGGTGGGTCAAGACCGAGATAGACGAGACGCTGAAGCAAGCGCGTCTGGCTTTAGAGTCGTTCGTCGAAAATCCCACCGATAAAACGCGTCTGCGGTTTTGCGGTAAGCACTTACATCAATGAGTCGGCCCCTTGCTCATGGTCGAGCTCGACGGCGCGGCGATGTTAGCCAAGGAAACCGAAGCGCTGGCCGAAGCCCTCATCAGCGACAAGCTGGTTGCCGATACCAAAGTTTTCGACGTCCTCACGCGCGGCATTTTAACCCTGCCCGATTATCTCGCGCGTCTGCAATTCGGTCAGCCGGACGTGCCCTTGCGGCACTTGGCGCTGATGAACGAAATGCGCAGCGCGCGCCAGGCGCCGGCGATATCAGAGCTGGAAATTTTTTCGCCGGATCTGTCGGTGCGTCCGCCGCCGGCCGAGCGCGCCGCGGAAAAACTTTCCGAAGCTGAATACCGCCTGCTCACCAAACAATTACGCGGCGTGTTTCAACCGGCGCTGCTCAATTGGTTGCGCGATACCGGCAATAAACAACCGCTGCAAACCATCACCGAGCTGTTCGAACAGCTGCAAACCAAAACCACCGTCAGCGTGCTCGAACAGTTGTTCTGGGTAACCGGCGGATTATTGGAAGCCTTGCGTGACGACGCCCTTGAAATTACCGCCGAGCGTAAAAAACTTTTTGCACGCCTCGATCAGCAGATTAAAAAAATAATCGACGGCGCGGATAAATCCGCCTTACGCCACACTGCCGAAGCCTTGATCCCGGCGATTTTGTGGGAAGTCGCGCAAGCCAAATCGCAGGGCCCGAAGGTGACGCAGCTCAAGCGCGCTTTCGACCTGGAATCCCAGCTCACCGGCGACGTGCCGGCGATGCTCGAGACCAGCGCGTTGCCCACGCCCGAAGCTTTGCAATCCGTGTCGAATGCGCTCGGCAAGGAAATCGAAGCCGCGCAAGATTTGATGTCGACCTATTTCGACCCCGAGCATCAAGGCGCGGTATCGCTCGAACCCTTGCTGGAAACGCTGCGCAAAATGGCGGGCACGCTCGACATGCTCAACGTGCCGATGCTGAAAGCCTTGGTCGATGAGCTGGCGCAGGTATGCCGCGCGGTGTTGGATAAAAAAATAGCCAACCCGGAAATCGTTTCCATGCCCATGGCCGAAGCCTTGCTCATGGTGGAAAACAGCACGCGCGACATGAGCCGTTCGCCGGTGGAATGGAAAAAACAAATCGAGGAGGCGATCCAGCGCTTGCGCGCGCTGCATTCGCCGGAGACCGCGACAACGTCGGTCGCGACCGAAGGCATCGAAGTATCGGATGCCGAAATGACCGAGACCGATTACAAGCAATTGCTCAGCGTCGTCGCCACCGAGGTCGGCATCAATTTAAGCCGCATCGAAGAAGCGCTCGAAGGATTCGCGTCCGACACCTCGCGCCTGCAAGCCTTGGATGAAGTGCCGCAATTGTTGTCGCAGATTTTGGGTGCGATCCAGATCTTGGGACAAATGCGCGCCGCCGAACTGGTCGAAACCACCAAACGACACGTGGAAAATATTCGTAATGGCACGATCGTCGCCGACAGCACCATCATGGACGCGTTGGCGGTTTGCATCGGCACCATCGGCGCGTATATCGAAGGCTTGCGCGCCGACCGTCCGAATTTAGAAGCCTTGATCGACGCCGCCTTCCATGAAATAGAAGCCGCCTTGGGCAGCGGCCATGGTAAGCAGCGCGATCCGGCGCTGTTCATTGACGGCATTCGCCTGAGTCTTGAATCCTGGCTGGATGACCGCGAGAACGAAGCCGCGCTGCAAACCCTCACGCAGCAGTTGGAAAACCTGACGGACTTGGCCGAAGAATTGGAGCAAGAAAAAATAGCCAAGATCAGCGTCGAGATGAACCGGCTGTTGGCGCTGGTGACCGAAGATCCGGCGCGGCTTTCGGAAGAGATCATCGCTACGCTCAAGCAATCGTTCACCGCGATGTCGACACTGGCGGGACGCCGCATGACCTTGCGTACCACGCCTGCGTTGGCGGCGCCCACGATGGAATTTAATTCCGAAACCAAACCCGAATCTCCGGCCGCTCCTGCTGTTACTCGCGCTCCTGCCGCGACACCGCCGCCAGCGAAGAAGTCGGCGGCGGACGAAGAGTTCGACGCCGAAATCATGGAAATCTTCATCGAGGACGCGCGCGACGTTCTGGAAAACATCAAACGCAAATTCGTCGTGTGGCGCGATGACACCGAAAATCAAAATGCCTTAACCGAACTGCGCCGCGGTTATCACACGCTCAAAGGCAGCGGGCGCATGGTCGGCGCCACCGATGTCGCCGAGTTGTCGTGGGCGGTGGAAAACATTCTTAATAGAATACGCGAAGGCAAAGTCACGGCTTCGCCCGCGATCAGCGATTTACTGCAACAAACACAAGATGTGCTGCCGCGCATGATCGACACCCTGGCGGGTGGCGCGGCGCATGGCGTCGATACCGCGGCTTTACGCGATACGGCGCAAATTTTAGCGCAGGGCGGTAGCGTAGCGCCGGCGACAGCGACGAATGTGACGGCGACAGCACAGGCGGAAATAATTCCGCAGCCGGCGACAGCCGAAACCAACGATCTGCCCAAGCTTGAACCAACGCTGCTGGAAATTTTCACCACCGAAGCGCGCGGCAATCTCAATAATATTCAGCAGGAAATCGCCGCGTGTCACGACGCCGGCGGCGTATGTTTGGTTTCGGATACTCTGTTTCGTTCGGTGCATACCCTGCAAGGCAATGCGCGCTCTTTGGGTCTCGAGGTCATGACCGAGACCAGCGCCGAAATCGAGAAGCTCCTGCATGCCTTGAAGGTGGAAGGCATTCCGTTGAACGAAACTTATTTGGGTTTGATGGCGCGTTTTCAAACGGCTATCACGCAGTTGGTGGATTTGCTTAACCGCGGCGTCCGCTCCGCGGGCGATTTGCGCCGGCAACTTATCGATCTGGCGCACGACGTGCACGCGCAAAGCGGACATTTAGAAAAATCCAATCAAGCCTTAATGGATGTCGCTGGCGTCGATACGGATGAGGACGAAATAGAAATGGAGCAAGCAGCGCCGCCGCGCGTTGCCGAGATCGAAACACCGATACCGCCGAAGCCCAGCCCCAGCGCGCAAGCGCCGACACCGGCGCCCACGGCGCCGAAAGCGATCGTCTCAGCCGATTCGAAAAAGCCGCCGCAGGAAGCGATGGAAATGGAACAGCTCGATCCCGAGTTGCTGGAAATTTTCCAAGAAGAAGCATCGGATATTCTCGAGACCATCGAACAAGCGCTGACGAGCTGGCGCAGTCGTCCCGATAACCGCGCGCTGGTGCAAGAGTTGAAACGTTTTCTGCATACGCTCAAGGGCGGCGCGCGCATGGCCGGCGCCATGGCTATGGGGCATCTCAGTCACAATACCGAAACGCTGCTCAAAAATACCGAAGATGGCACGGTCGCGATCGATAATAATTTTTTCGATTTACTCGACGAAGCTCACGACATGTTGTTGATGATGCTCGATCGCACGCGCAGCAGCCAAGCCATGCCGGATGCGCACGCTTTGAATGCAAAATTATTAGCCTTGTCCTCTGGGCAGGCCGAGTCCATGGAACCGCTGGCAGCGGAAGCATCAGAAGTAGAAGTCCCGGAAGTAATGGAACCCGCGCCAAGTGCGGTTGCGGTACGCGCAGCAGCACCAGAACCAAAAATAGAAAAAGAAGTAAAAGTTCCGACGTCCGCGGCGCCTGCGAAAGAACGCGCACCCGCGGCCGCGGTGCAAGTCCCGGCGCTGGAAATGGAAGCCGTCGACGATGCCGACGATCGCCGCGAATTATCCGACGGCGATGAAAAGACTTGGCCCGATAAGATGGAGCGGCGCGGCGGCGGTCAAAATCAACAAGTGCGCGTGAATACCAGTTTGCTTAACGAGCTTGTGAATTATGCCGGCGAAGTGAGCATTTCACGTTCGCGCATGGAACAGCAGATCTACAGTTTCCGCGATAACCTCGGGGAGCTGTCGCGCAACATCGTGCGTTTCCGCGATCAAATTCGCGAGCTCGAAATTCAATCCGAATCGCAAATTCTTTATCGCATGGAGCAAGAAGGCAAGGAATCGGGCGACTTCGATCCTTTGCAGTTTGACCGCTTCAGCCGCTTGCAGCAGTTGTCGCGCTCGCTGTCGGAAAGTTTGCACGATCTCGGCACGATTCAAAATAACTTAGGCAATTTTGTCGGCGAAGCCGAAGCCGTGTTGCAGCAACAAGCGCGCATCAACACCGATCTGCAAGAAGGCTTGATGCGCACGCGCATGGTCAGTTTCTCGACGCAAGCGGCGCGCCTGCGGCATATCGTGCGCCAGACGTCGCGTGAATTGGATAAGCATGTGGAGCTAGTGCTGCAAGGCGCGGAAGTGGAAGTCGATCGTAACGTTTTGGAACGCATGATCGGCCCGTTCGAGCACATGATCCGCAACAGTCTCGACCACGGCATCGAAAACGAAGCCGAGCGCCGCAAAAAAAGCAAACCGCCTACCGGCCGCATCACCATCGCCACCGCGCAGGAAGGCAGCGAAGTGGTGATTCGGTTTTCGGATGATGGCGCCGGCTTGAATATTTCCGCGATCCGCGCCAAGGCCATGGAGCGCGGCCTGCTGTCGGAGAACAGCACCTTAACCGAAGAAGAACTGATTCAGTTCATCCTCATGGCCGGCTTTTCCACCGCCGAAAAAGTCACGCATCTTTCCGGCCGCGGCGTCGGCATGGACGTGGTGCACAATGAAGTCAAACAATTGGGCGGCTCGATGTCGGTCGATACCGAGCGCGGCGTCGGCACCACCTTTGTGATTCGCTTGCCGCTGACGCTATCCATCACGCAAGCGCTGATGGTGTACGTCGGCGATCAGCTGTTCGCGGTGCCTTTGGGTTCGGTGGTGAACATCATCGAATTCCCGGTGGAAAAACTTTCCAGCGTATCGATGGGCAAAAATCCTTTGCTGTCGCATAACGAGCTGGTGTATCCATACATGCATTTGGGTAACCGTTTGGGCATTCCGTCGACACCGCGCAACGGCAAGAAAGTGCCGGTATTGCTGGCGCGCACCGGCACGCGCGAAGTGGCGATCCAAGTCGACGCACTCGCCGGCACGCGCGAAGTCGTAATCAAATCCATCGGTCCGCAATTATCCGAACTCAAGGGACTTTCCGGCGCCACCATCTTGGGCGACGGCCGCATCATTCTTATTTTGGATATTCCGGGATTGTGGTATCGCGACGACGTGGTGCATTTCGAACATCGCCCCACCGGCAAGGTGGCGCAGGAAGTGCGGCAACGGCCGCTGATTATGGTGGTGGACGATTCCTTGACGGTGCGCAAAATTACCAGCAAGCATTTACAAAAGCGCGGCATGGACGTGGCGGTGGCCAAAGACGGCATTGACGCCGTCGAGCAATTGCGCGAGCACGTGCCGGACGTAATGCTGGTCGACATCGAAATGCCGCGCATGGACGGTTATGAATTAACCTCGCGCGTACGTTCCGATGAAAAGCTGAAACACATTCCGATCATTATGATCACCTCGCGCGCCGGCGCCAAGCATCGGCAGAAAGCTTTCGAGCTCGGCGTCGATTTATACATGAGTAAGCCTTATCAGGAAGATGAGTTGTTTAAAAATATCGATGCTTTACTGGCCAAGGGCAGAGCGTCGTAAGCGTCCGCTTGCCTCGGCGTTGGCGCTGACAGCAAACGGCAGGCAGGGACACAAGCATGGTGGATCCAAATCAATTTTTGCGTTTGCAGCTGGGAAAGGTGAGTTACCTTTTGTCCAGCATCGCCGGCTTTACCATCGAACAACGCGAAAGTTTGATCACCAATAAATCCGCCGGTAACGCGGTCGCGTGGCGCGACGTGCGCGGCAAGCGTTGGCCGGCGTTTTGTTTAGATTCCGATCTGCGCGTCGTGCACCATCAAAATTGGCATCGCGCGGTTTTTTTGGAAGCGATTCCGCACGCCGTCGGCATCGCCGTGGACGAAGTGCAATTGTTGTCGCGCACCGAAACCGTGATCTCGCCGTTTACGCCCATCGGTCTCGCGCCGACGCGTCAAGGTCATTTATTTTCCGGCGCGTGGGTGACGGGCAATCGCGTGGTGCTGGTGTTTGAACCGAAAGCCTTCGTGGCGTATTTGCAAAGTTTGGAGGACGCTGCATGAAAGCGCGCGCCGGTGTGCGACTGCATTCCTTGGAGGTGCCGCTCGCGGGAAACACCTTGTTGGTTCCGAGCGCCGCGGTCGCCGAAGTCATCAATCCCATTCCTTTTTCGCCCGTGCCTTTCAGTCAACCGTGGCTGATGGGCGTCATCGGTTGGCGCACGCTGGCGATTCCGGTCATTTCTTTGGAAGTGTTGCTGGGCGTGGCGCCGCCGGCGCAAACCGCCAACGGCAAGATCTTGGTTTTTTATCCCATGAGTGGCCGCCACGATTGGGAATTTTATGGCCTGCTTTCCATTGCCGAGCCGCGGCCGCAAGCCCTGGATGGCAGCCAGCCGGTGGCGGCCGAGTCGGAACTACCCGATTCGCCTTACATTGCCGCCGGCTTGAAAATCGCCAATCGGTTAATGCTTATTCCCGATTTCGAAGAATTGAAAAAAATATTTTATCCCTAATAGTTTGAATGTAGGTTGGGTTGAGGCGCTTGCGCTGAAACTTAGCGAACCAAAAAAATAAAAATTAAAAAAGAAAGCAATCGGTCTTTTTAACTTCACAATAATTTAAGGGAGAGTAACCATGACAGCGAGCGAAGCAGCGCCACGAGAAATTCGTTTTGAGTTTACCGGCAAAGCGCGTGAGTACTTCGGCATTTGGATTGTGAATGTGTTGCTCACGGTTGTTACGCTCGGAATTTATTCCGCTTGGGCCAAGGTAAGACGCAAGCGCTATTTTTACGGCCATACCCAGTTTGCCGGATCGTCCTTCAAGTATCTGGCCGATCCGGTGGCGATTCTCAAGGGCTGGTTGTTGGCGGTCGCTGTGTTTGCCGTGTATTCCGCGAGCATCCATTTTTATCCGCGCAGCGCGCCGGTGTTTATGATTGCATTCCTGATTGTCTTGCCCTGGCTTATCGTGCGTTCGCTATCCTTCAACGCGCATAACTCCGCTTTTCGCAATATCCGTTTTCATTTCGAACGAAATTATCGCGAAGCGATCAAGGTTTTCATCGGCCTATCATTGCTCATTCCGTTGACCTTGGGTTTTATTTTTCCGTATGCGGCTTATCGCCAGAAAAAATTTATTATCGATAACTCCAGCTATGGTGGCGGCCGATTTGACCTACAGGTCAGCCCCAAGAAATTTTATATCGCCTATCTCAAGGCGTTAGGTCTGCTTATTCTGTGCATTGCCGTGGTGGTTGGTATTTCCGTCGCCACCACTGCTATCTATGGAAAGCCCACGGGCGGTCAAGAGGAAATGAAACAACAAGCGCAAATGATTGGTCTCATTGTCGCCGCAGCGATAATGTCACTGTATCTATTGGTGTTCCTCTATCTAAATACCATCGTCACCAATCTGGTTTGGAGTCATACCGTAATAAACGCCAATCGTTTTCACTCCAGCCTGCGTTTCCGCCGCTTGCTGTGGTTGTATTTTTCAGGCGTGGTGGCGGTGGTGTTATCGCTAGGACTACTGGCGCCGTGGGCGCGGATACGCTTGGCGCGTTACCGCTTTGCCAATCTACGCATGTTTGTCCACGGCGATCTCGATAGTTTCATTGCCAAGGCCCAGGCCGCCGTCGGCGCCGGCGGCGAAGAAGTCGGCGAATTTCTCGGTGTCGATATCGGTTTGTGATTTCTATTAGGGCCAAACGCTACGACGGAAATACTTCCAAGCGCGAAGAAGTGTGGTTGGATTGGGCAGAGCCGGGGTTTGTCAATCTGCGCGGCGAGAATCTGAATAAGCGCTACGCGCTCAGCGAAATTCAACTGGCGCCGCCCTTGGCTAATCTGCCAAGAGAGTTGCACTTTGCCGACGGTTCTTTATGCGAGGTCGAGCCGAGCCCGGCGATCGATACCTTGTTTGCGCCCGCGGGCTCGCGCCTGCTGCATCGCTGGGAAAACAATTTGCGCTATGCCTTTGTGGCCTTGTTGCTCACGGGAGCCGTCGTTTGGTTGGTAATGGAGTATGGAATTCCCGCGCTGTCCAAACAAGTCGCGTTTGCCTTGCCGGTTTCAACCGAGGAACAGCTCGGCGAGGATACGCTATCCGGCTTGGATCGTTTTATTTTTATGCCATCCAAACTGTCAGCCGCGAAAAAGCAGCAACTAAGCAAAATATTTCAGCAGATGCTCTCCGAGCCAGAAAGCCATTACCGCTTGGAGTTCCGCGCTTCGCCGCGCATCGGCGCCAACGCGCTCGCGCTTCCTTCCGGCATCGTCATTATGACCGATGAATTAGTGGCGCTGGCCAAGCACGATGAGGAAATTATCGCGGTGTTGGCGCATGAACTGGGACATGTCCAATATCGTCATACCTTGCGTCAAGTGTTGCAAAATTCCATCTCGGGTTTATTAATCGCGACACTCACTGGCGATATATTATCGACCAGTTCTTTCGCCGCGGCCTTGCCGACTGTTTTGGTGCAGACTCATTTTGCGCGTCAATTCGAAACCGAAGCGGATGACGTCGCCGTTCTATATCTGCGCGCGCATAAAATTTCCACCGCGCATTTTGCCAACATCTTGCTACGTCTGACTGAGTCGCATCATGCGCATGAAAAGAACGTGACCGATTATCTGTCGACGCATCCGTCCACCAACGATCGTATCCAACGTTTGCGCAATTAGCAGCGATAATCAGCCACAGGCGCGATCGATCCCCTGCCACGCCACTTGCGCTAGCCCATCGATCTCTTCAGGTTTAATCACATACGGCGGCATGAAATAAATTACATCCCTGAGCGGTCGTAGTATCACCCCTTGTTCCAAGGCATGGCGGCATGCTGTTAGGCCGCGACGCTCTTGCCATGGATAAGCTGTGCGATTTTTCTTGTCTTTAACTAATTCGATGGCGACGATCATTCCGGTCTGACGGACTTCCGCGACATGCGGGTGATCGCTGAAGCGCGCCGTGGCTTGCGCCAGCTGCGCGCTGAGTGTTCGATTACGGTTTATGACGTCGTCAGTGTGAAAAATATCGAGTGTGGCAAGCGCGGCGCGGCAGGCGAGTGGATTGCCGGTATAAGAATGCGAATGCAGGAAGGCTTTGCGCGCCGCGTATTCGGCGTAGAACGCCTGATATACTTTTTCTGTCGTCATGCACACCGACAAAGGCAAGTAACCGCCGGTCAATCCCTTGGCGAGACAAAGAAAATCCGGCGTGATGCCGGCTTGCTCGCAAGCGAACATTGTGCCGGTACGACCGAAGCCGACGGCGATTTCATCGGCGATCAGATGCACTCGATGGCGGTCGCAGGCTTGGCGTAGCAGTTTTAAATAAATCGGATCGTACATGCGCATCTGCCCCGCGCATTGCACCAAAGGTTCTATTACTACCGCGCAGACTTCGCCCGCATGCTTAGTGAGCGCGGCTTCCATGTGGGCAAATGTACGGGCCGAATAATCCGCGCAAGATTCGCCGGCTTCGCGCTGATAACAATCGGGTGATTTAACCGTAATCGTTTCGAGCAACAAAGCTTGGTAGGTTTCTTTGTAAAGCGGCACGTCGCCGACAGACAGCGCGCCGAGCGTTTCGCCGTGATAACTGTTGGCGAGATTGATAAATCGCGTGCGCTTTACTTCGCCGTGGTTGCGCCAATAATGAAAACTCATCTTGAGCGCGATCTCGAGCGCCGCCGAGCCGTCGGAAGCGTAGAAACAATGGGCTAAACCAGGCGGCGCGATGTTTATTAATTTTTCCGAAAGATCGATGACCGGTTCGTGGGTGAAGCCGGCAAGAATCACGTGCTCGAGATTTTGCAGCTGATCGGCAATCGCCGCATTGATACGGGGGTTGGCGTGTCCAAACAAGTTGACCCACCACGAACTGATGGCGTCGAGATAGCGCTTGCCGTTGAAATCCTCAAGCCACACGCCTTGGCCGCGGCGGATGGGAATCAGCGGCAGGGTTTCATAATCGTGCATCTGCGTGCACGGATGCCACAGCACGCGCTTGTCGCGTTGCGTCAGAGAGTCGTTATCCATAGACTTTAGGATGATACAGGGCGCCGCGCCGCGTGTTAATGGAAAGAATTATATTCGAGTTCTTCGATCATAAAGCTTTGCCGGCGTTGTGGCGGTTTTAAATAGAAAAGTTTTTTAAGGAAGCAAACTATGGTGCGTACCGAAACCCCGATCTGTGATTTTGGCCAGCCGGCTCCTGACTTTCGTTTACCGGGCGTGGATGGAAAAATTTGGACCTTGGATCAAGCACGTGGCAACAACGGTTTGCTGGTGATGTTTATGTGCAACCATTGTCCGTATGTCAAAGCGATTCGCGATCGGATCATTCGCGACGCCCGCGAGCTGCAAGATTCCGGCGTCAGTACGGTGGCGATTATGTCGAACGATGCGGCGGATTACCCGGAAGATTCTTTCGACAACATGAGAAAAATCGCCGCCGAATTAAAATTTCCTTTCCCTTATCTCTACGACGAAACCCAAGAAGTCGCCAAGGCCTATGGCGCGGTGTGTACGCCGGATTTCTTCGGTTATAACAAAGATCTGAAGCTTCAATACCGCGGGCGCTTGGACGAGTCGCGCAAAGACGCGGTGCCGAACGCGCGCCGCGATTTATTCGAAGCCATGAAACAAATCGCGCAAACCGGCCAAGGGCCGCGCGCGCAGATTGCTAGCATGGGTTGCTCGATCAAGTGGAAAGACATGTGAACCCACAGATGAACACAAATTAAGGAAGCCGTGATTATTTTTTGTCGTCATTCCCGCGTAAGCGGGAATCCATCCAGCGGAACTAGTTAATGCTGCCATCGCTGGAAACACTACGGGACATCGTGCGCACGGCGGCGCGCGACGAGTTGATGTCGCGTTTTGCTGACGTCACGCGGCACGTGAAGCAAGACGGCAGCGTCGTCACCGAAGCGGATACGGCCATGCAGCGGCGTTTGCAATCCGACCTGGCGCAGCGCTGGCCGCAATACGATTTCCTCGGCGAAGAGATGAGCGGAACCGAACACGAACGCATCGCCGCTTTGGCGGGAAAAGGTTTGTGGTGCGTCGATCCTTTGGACGGCACCAGCAACTACGCCACCGGCATTCCATTTTTTTCCGTTTCCGTGGCCTTGTTAATTAAAGGCCGACTGGAGCTGGGTTTGGTTTACGATCCGGTGCGCGACGAATGTTTCATGGCGCGCCACGGCGCCGGCGCGCGCTTGAACGACAACGCGCTCGGTACGCATAAATTGCCGCTGCCGGATTCCTTGCGCCGCTGCATCGCCGTCGTCGATTTCAAACGCCTGACGTCGTCGCTGGCCGCGCCGCTGGCGGCGCGGCCGCCCTACGGTTCGCAACGAAATTTCGGCGCCAGCAGTCTCGAATGGTGCTGGTTAGCGGATGGCCGTTTTCAGTTATATCTGCACGGCGGACAAAAACTATGGGATTACGCCGGCGGCAATCTGATTTTGACCGAAGCCGGCGGACGCGCCGCGACCTTGGAAGGCGAGCCGGTTTTCAGTCCCGGACTTGCGCCGCGATCCGTAGTCGCGGCGGTCACGCCTGAATTATTTTGTGCTTGGCAGGACTGGTTAAACAATAAATCATTGTCAGCGCCGTAACTCACTATATATAAGTATTCCCGCCCACAAAGTCTTGTTTATGGGTGGATAACAGATGAATAGGACAACAGGTATTGCCCAAAAACCGGGTGTGAGCGAAAATGCGCGCGGTTAGAGAAGCCATAGCAAATCCTGCTATCGTATCGCTGTTGTTATAACGATAGTTATATAAGAATCATCTGCTACCCGGTTACTGCTCTCTTTGGCGATGACGATTTATTCCGCCAAGGAGCTTTTGTTTTTTTGATAAGGGCGTGAAATCGCCATGAAGATCGCCGGATACATCGCCGATCTTTAGATTCCGTAAATTAAAGATTTCGAGTATTGAGGGTTAAGCCATGACAGTTGAATCCCCCGCCCACAAGGCAAACGTAGGTACCAAACTAAATCGGCGCGAACTGGCGAACGCCATTCGTGCCTTGTCGATGGACGCCGTGCAAAAGGCGAACTCCGGCCATCCCGGCGCGCCCATGGGCATGGCGGATATCGCCGAAGTGCTGTGGAATGATTTTCTGAAACACAATCCGACCAATCCGCAATGGCCGGATCGCGACCGCTTCGTGCTGTCGAACGGCCACGGTTCGATGCTGCAATATTCCTTGTTGCATCTCAGCGGTTATGAGTTGCCGATGGAAGAGCTGAAAAACTTTCGGCAGTTGCACTCCAAGACCCCGGGTCATCCCGAGTATGGTTATGCGCCCGGTGTCGAGACCACGACCGGCCCGCTGGGACAGGGCATCACTAATGCCGTAGGCATGGCGATTGCGGAAAAAATTCTCGCCGGCAGCTTCAATCGCGACGGCCATCAACTAGTCGATCATTATACTTATGTATTTTTAGGCGATGGTTGCTTGATGGAAGGCATTTCGCACGAAGCTTGTTCCTTGGCCGGTACGCTCGGCTTGGGCAAGTTGATTGCTTTCTACGACGACAATGGCATTTCCATCGACGGTCATGTGCAAGGTTGGTTCACCGACAATACGCCTAAGCGCTTCGAAGCTTATGGCTGGCATGTGGTGGCGAACGTTGACGGTCACGACGCCGAAGCAGTACGTAAGGCGATTGTCGAATCCCGCAACGTGCACGACAAGCCATCGATGATTTGCTGCAAAACCATTATCGGTTACGGTGCGCCCACGCGCGCCGGCACCGAGAAAGCGCACGGCGAAGCACTCGGCGAAGCCGAAGTCGCCGCCACGCGCGAGAAACTTGGCTGGAAATATCCCGCGTTTACGATCCCGCAAGAAATTTACAGCGCGTGGGATGCGCGCCCTAAAGGTGCAGCCGCGGAAAAATCCTGGAACGATAAATTCGCCGCGTATAAAAAAGCTTTTCCGGAACTCGCCGCTGAATTCGAACGGCGCGTGATCAAGGGCGAATTGCCGAAAGATTGGAGCGCCAAGGCCGAAGAATTTATTCAATCCGTGGTCACCAAGGCCGAGACCATCGCTTCGCGCAAGGCTTCGCAAAATACCATCAATGGTTTTGCGCCGGTGCTGCCGGAATTGCTCGGCGGTTCCGCCGACTTGACCGGTTCGAATTACACCAACTGGAAAGGCACCAAAGGTATTAGCAAAACCGTGTCCGACGGCAATTACATCTATTATGGTGTGCGCGAGTTCGGCATGTCGGCGATGATGAATGGCATCGCCTTGCACGGCGGTTTCATTCCTTACGGCGGCACCTTCTTGATGTTTTCCGAGTACGCGCGCAATTCGCTGCGCATGGCCGCGATCATGAAGCAACGCGTGCTGTTTGTTTACACGCACGACTCCATCGGCCTCGGCGAAGACGGCCCGACGCATCAAGCGGTCGAACAAACCGCGACCTTGCGCCTGATTCCAAATATGTCCGTGTGGCGTCCCTGCGATGGCGTAGAAAGCGCGATAGCGTGGAAGCTGGCGATCGAACGCAAAACCGGCCCGTCGTGCCTCATTTTCTCGCGTCAGAATTTGGCGCATCAAGTCCGCAAGCCGGAGCAAATCGCCAACATCAAACGCGGCGGTTATATTTTGAGCGAAGCCGCCAACGGTAAGCCGGATGCGATCGTCATCGCCACCGGTTCCGAAGTCGGCATCGCCATGGAAGCGCAGAAGTTGTTGGCCGCCAAAGGCAAGAACGTACGCGTGGTATCGATGCCGTCGACCGACGCCTTCGATGCGCAAGATGCAGCATATCGCGAGAGCGTGTTGCCCAAGGCCGTCATGAAACGTGTAGCAGTCGAGGCTGGCGTGACCGACGGCTGGTACAAATATGTCGGCCTCAACGGCAAGATCGTCGGCCTAAACCGCTTCGGTGAATCCGCCCCTGGTCCAGCACTCTTCAAGTTCTTTGGCTTTACCGGCGAGAACGTCGCGAAAGCGGTGGAAGAGATTTTGTAAATAATTTTTTACCGCAAAGGCGCAAAGAGCGCAAAGAAGAAGCTTTTCAAATTAAAAAATATTTTTTCTTTGCGTCCTCCGCGTCTTTGCGGTGAATAAGGTTTTTTAATTTTTTTTTGGGAGATTTTAACAATGGCAATCAAAGTCGGCATTAATGGCTTCGGCCGCATCGGTCGCATGGTGTTCCGTGCGGTCGCGAAAGATTTTAAAGACATCGAGATCGTCGGCATCAACGATTTGCTCGAACCCAGCTATCTGGCCTACATGTTGAAGTACGACTCGGTACACGGCCGCTTCAATGGCGATATCAAGGTCGAAGGCGGAAACATGATCGTCAACGGCAAGAAGATTCGACTGACCGCCGAGAAAGATCCGGCCAATCTGAAGTGGAGTGACATCGGCGCGGATATCGTTATCGACAGCACCGGTTTCTTCCTCACTGCCGAATCCTGCCAGGCGCACATCAAGGCCGGCGCCAAGAAGGTCATTCAGTCAGCGCCTTGCAAAGACAACACGCCGATGTTTGTGTACGGCGTGAACCACGACAGCTACATCATTCCGTCATCCACCGGCGCCGCAAAGGCCGTGGGTGTGGTGCTGCCTGCCTTAAAAGGTAAATTAACGGGCATGGCTTTTCGCGTGCCGACTCCCGACGTTTCGGTGGTCGATCTGACCGTGGAGCTGAACAAGGAAGCGTCTTACGAGGCCATCTGCCAGGCCATGAAAGCGGCTTCCGAAGGCGCCATGAAGGGCGTGCTCGGTTACACCGATGAGAAAGTGGTCTCCACCGACTTTATCGGCAACAGCACGCCGTCCATTTTTGATGCTGAAGCCGGCATCGCGCTGGATGGCACCTTCGTTAAAGTCGTGGCCTGGTACGACAACGAATACGGTTACACCTGCAACATGCTGCGTTTGTTGCAGCACGTCGCGAAGTAATAAATGTAGGTGGGTTAGCGTCGCGCGAGCGGCGTGTAACCCACCGATCCACACGAAACTCATACGGCACAATTCGCTATACTCATTGCGCCCTACACGGCTAAAAATAATATGTCCGTTATCAAACTGACCGATCTCGATCTCAAAGGCAAACGCGTCTTAATCCGCGCCGATCTTAACGTGCCGGTGAAAGACGGCAAGGTAACATCCGATGCGCGCATCACCGCTTCCATGGCCACTTTCGAACATTGCATTAAAGCGGGCGCCAAGGTGATGGTGATGTCGCACTTAGGCCGTCCTACCGAAGGCGAATACAGCGAAGAGAATTCGCTCAAGCCGGTGGCAGACGTGCTTACCAAAAAACTCGGCAAGCCAGTGCGGCTCGTGAAAGATTGGATCAACGGTGGCTTCGATGTCGCGGCCGGCGAACTGGTCTTGCTCGAAAACGTGCGCTTCAACAAGGGTGAGAAGAAAAATGTCGATGACACCGCGCAGAAGTATGCCAAGCTGTGCGATGTGTTTGTCATGGACGCCTTCGGCACCGCGCATCGCGCCGAAGCGTCGACACACGGTGTCGCTAAGTTTGCGCCAGTCGCTTGCGCCGGTATCTTGCTGACGGAAGAGCTGGATGCGCTCACCAAAGCATTGCTCAATCCGAAACGGCCGATGGTCGCCATCGTCGGCGGTTCCAAAGTTTCCACCAAGCTGACCGTGCTCGAATCTTTGTCCGAGAAAGTCTGGCTGACATTATTATGAAAGCCGGCACGGTCGTATGGAACGGTCCGGTCGGCGTGTTCGAATTCGACCAGTTCGGCGCTGGCACTAAGAAAATCGCCGAAGCCATCGCCAACACCAAAGCGTTTACACTGGCCGGCGGTGGTGACACCATTGCCGCGATTCAAAAATATAATATTTACGATAAGGTGTCGTACATCTCCACCGCCGGCGGCGCCTTCCTTGAATTTCTCGAGGGCAAAAAGCTGCCGGCCGTGGCCATGCTCGAAGAGCGGGCGAAGAAATAATCTTTAATTTTTAAAAAATAAAATGGACAGGATTTACAGGATTAACAAGATTTTTATTTAAAAATCCTTAGTTCTGTAAATGCTGTTAATCTTGTCCATTCGTATTCGAGACACTTAGAAATTTTTTACCGATTGCACGCATGCGGTTTCCCGGTACTCAAGGAGTTAATTTGTTCCGACGCACTAAAATTGTCGCCACGCTCGGTCCCGCCACGGACGACCCCAAGGTCCTCGATAAATTGATCGAGGCGGGCTTGGATGTGGTGCGGGTTAACTTATCTCACGATCGACATGAAGTACATTTGCGGCGCGTTGAAGCGGCGCGCGATCGCGCCAAAGCTTACGGCCGCGAAGTCGGCGTGCTGGCGGATTTACAGGGCCCCAAAATCCGCACCGGCAAATTTATAGACGGCGCGGTGCAGCTGCAAGAGGGCGATAATTTTATCCTCGACGCAAATCTTCCCTTGGAGGCGGGCACGAAAGAACGTGTCGGCATCACCTATAAAGCTTTGCCGCAGGATTTAACCCGCGGCTCCACCTTGTTGCTCGACGATGGACGCATTGTCTTGTGGGTGGAAAAGATCGATGTGAGTCTGGTGATTTGTCGCGTGGTGGTCGGTGGCGTGCTTTCAAATAATAAAGGGATCAACCGCCAAGGTGGCGGACTTTCGGCCAACGCGCTGACCGACAAGGATCGCATAGATATTAAATTCGCCGCGTCGATCAAGGCCGATTACATGGCCATCTCGTTTGTGCGCACCGCCGACGACGTCAACGAAGCGCGCAGCTTGTTGCGCGCTGCCGGCGGGCACGGCGGCATTATCGCCAAGATGGAGCGCGCCGAAGCCGTGGAAAACGCGCAGGCGATTGTCGATGCCGCGGACGCTATCATGGTCGCGCGCGGCGATTTGGCGGTAGAAATCGGCGACGCCGCGGTGCCGCCGATTCAAAAACGTTTGATTCGTTTGGCGCGCATGCGCAATAAAGTCGTCATCACCGCAACGCAGATGTTGGAGTCGATGATCGAAAGCGCCATCCCGACGCGCGCCGAAGTGTCCGACGTGGCTAACGCCGTGCTCGACGGCACCGATGCGGTAATGCTGTCGGCGGAAACCGCCACCGGCAAACATCCGGCCGCAGCGGTCGCCGCTATGGACCGCGTTTGCCGCGTCGCCGAACAAGAGCGCGAAGTCATCCGTTCGGACCATCGCATGGACCGCACCTTTGGGCGCGTGGACGAAGCCATCGCCATGGCGACAATGTATACCGCTAATCATTTAGACGTGAAAGCCATCGCCGCGCTGACGGAATCCGGCTCCACCCCCCTATGGATGTCGCGCATAAGTTCGGGGGTGCCGATCTATGCCTTGACGAGTCATGTCGAGACGCGTAGAAAAGTGACCCTTTACCGGGGCGTTTACCCGATTGCCTTTGAAATCACGACCTCCGATCATGCCACGCTCAATCGCGAGGCCATGGATGAGTTGCGGCGCCTGGGAACGGTGCGCGACGGCGATCTCGTCATTATCACCAAGGGCGATCTCACCGGCGTCATGGGCGGCACCAACGCCATGAAAATCGCCATCGTCGGCGGTCAACGTGAAGTATAAATTCGAAACAATTTTGAATTTCAATTTTAACTGTTAGGAGAAAATTTATGGCCCTCGTTACCTTGCGCCAATTACTCGATCACGCCGCCGAGCACACCTATGGCGTGCCGGCGTTCAACGTCAACAACCTCGAACAAATGCGCGCCATCATGGAAGCGGCGCACGAGACCGACAGTCCGGTCATCGTGCAAGCTTCAGCCGGCGCGCGCAAATACGCCGGCGCCCCGTTCCTGCGACATTTGATTCTGGCGGCGATCGAAGAGTGGCCGCACATCCCCGTGGTCATGCATCAAGATCACGGCGCCAGCCCCGCGGTGTGCCAGCGTTCGATTCAACTCGGATTTTCCTCGGTGATGATGGACGGCTCGCTCAAAGAAGACATGAAGACGCCCGCTACTTATGAATACAACGTCGATGTCACCAAACGCGTCGTGGACATGGCGCATTCTTGCGGCGTGTCGGTCGAAGGCGAACTCGGTTGCTTAGGCTCGCTCGAAACCGGCATGGCCGGCGAAGAAGACGGTTCCGGCGCTGAGGGTAAGTTGGATCATTCGCAATTGCTCACCGACCCGGACGAGGCGGCGGATTTTGTGAAGAAGACCAAGGTCGACGCGCTGGCCATCGCCATCGGCACCAGCCACGGCGCCTACAAGTTTACCCGTCCGCCCACCGGCGATATCCTTGCCATCGAACGTATCAAGGCCATCCACAAGCGTATCCCGAACACGCATCTGGTGATGCACGGTTCGAGCTCGGACCGGCGCGGTGCGCAAGTTTCTCGCGGAGAACAAGAAAGAATTCGATCCGCGCAAATGGCTCGCCGCTTCCACCAAAGGCATGAAGGAAATTTGCAAGGCGCGTTATGAAGCCTTCGGTTGCTCCGGCCATGCCAGCAAGATCAAGCCGCTGTCGCTCGAAGCCATGGTCAAGCGCTACGACAAGGGCGAGCTCGATCCGAAGGTTAATTAGTAATAAATTATTTTTGTGTGATATTTTTCACAAGGGCGGCGCTCGCCGCCCTTTATTATTTCTCACAGTAGTCGTCACGACCGTTTTAGTTTCAGTTCCAGCATTGGATTGATTGCTCGACGTAGTTTTGTAAAGCTAAAGCCAAGAAACAAAAAAGTTCCAGATTGTAAGTCCGCATCACCGTACGCAAGAGACAAGGAGGCTCTTATGCCGCGTCAGCTACGTTATCCGCTTTGCGGTGTGCCGCAGCATGTGGTGCAGCGCGGCCACAATCGCCAAGCGACTTTTTTCACCGATTTTGATTACCACTATTATCTCGATTGCTTGTTAGACGCCGCCGTACGCCATGAATGCGCGGTGCATGCTTATGTATTGATGGGTAATCATGTGCACCTGTTGCTGACGCCGAGTACGCCGTTTGGCATCGCCAAGGTGATGCAATCCGTCGGCAGATGCTACGTGCGTTACTTAAACGACAGTCAGCGACGCAGCGGCACCTTGTGGGAAGGGCGTTACAAAGCTTGTCCGGTAGATTCGGAAAATTATTTATTGGCTTGTTACCGTTATATAGAACTCAATCCGCTGCGCGCTACAGCGATTCAGTGTTTAAGCGATTATCGTTGGTCGAGCTATCCAGCGCATGCGCTGGGCAAACGCGATCTGCTGATTACCGATCATGCGCAGTATTTAGCTTTAGGCCGCACAGCCTGCGAGCGTCAGGCCGTCTACGCGAAACTTTTTTGTAAGCCTTTAGAAGAAGCGACGCTGGCGCAAGTGCGCGCCGCTATCCATCAATGCTTAGTGCTCGGCAATGAACGCTTCAAAGATCAAATCGAATTGGCGTTGGCGCGCAAGGTACGTCCGGGCAAAGCCGGACGACCGAAAAAAGAAATCATCGAGCCGTTGCTGAACAGCGTTCCCGGGGTATAAGTCCCGGGTTTCAATCGTCACGAATCTCTTGTTACTGTTTGCGCGTAACCGGTTTCTTTTGATCGGTTTGTTTGCGCACCGGCCATAAACCACGTTTGATGAGTTGCTCGAGCCCGATTTCTTCCTTGGAATATTGATAACTTTTATATTCCTCTAAGCTCAGCGGCACACCGGCCTCGCCGCGTTGCGACCAAGGCGAATTGCGTACGCGTTGGATGACTTCTAGCGGCGGTTTGCGCATTTCGCTGGCGGCGGTTTGTTGCTGTTGCAGTGCTTTCTCGCCCGTCACCATCATCAACAACGCACCGCGCGGCGCGTCTTTTTTGGGCAGACCTTGCGCCGGCGTTTTGAATTCGCCGTCTTTAACCGTGGCCGCGAAGCGGCTGCCCGCCGGCAGAATCAACAGATCGCCAATTTGCAGGCGCTGGCCCACTTTTACGTCTTCGAGCTTGTCAGTGCCGCTCGGTCGAATCTTAACGCCTTGCGCGATTTTCACCTCCGCGCCCTCAGCCCATGCCAGCGCGATGGTGCGGTCACGTTGATTGATCGGCGGTAACGGGCCACCGCAACAATCCACGCGCGCACAACGTGGATCGCAAGCCGGCGGCTCGATGCTGGGACAACTGCGCGCGGAAATACCGCCGCCGCTGAAGGGTTGCGGTCCGGGCCAACAACCTTCGGGAACTAGTTTTACCCACGGACCGCACAAACCCGCCGGACAGATTTCTTCCCATATATGTGGCGGTCGGATGCGCGTAAGAATATTCACCGAATCGCTGCCGCAGATCAGCGTTTGCCCGCTATCCAACTGCGCGTTGATTGCCGGTTGCAGCGCCTGACAGATTTCTTGATAAGTGCACGGCGTTCCATTACACACGCGCAGTCGCGGCTTCGGCCCCATGCCCGACGGCGCGATGCCGGCCAACATGAATTGCGGAGTTTCGACCATGACACCGCACAAGCCGCGCAGTTTCTGCTCCAAGCTGGGCACGGTGCTGGCTTGCGCAGTGAGCGCGGCGACACCAAAGTAAGTTGCCAGCGTTTGCGATTCCGAAGCCGACAGACCCGTGGGCGTGGAACCGTTGATGCCGCCGTGTCCCAGCATCCAATCACGCATGACAACGATCAGATCTTCCACCGTCAGCGGGCCACCGGGACTGGCGGGATCGAAACTCGTGACCTGAGTCATGACGCGATTG
>JACQBD010000036.1 GCA_016194665.1 Gammaproteobacteria bacterium | reverse complement strand
GGTTCAGAACGTCGTGAGACAGTTCGGTCCCTATCTGCGGTGGGCGTTGGAGATTTGAGAGGATCTGTCCTTAGTACGAGAGGACCGGGATGGACGAACCTCTGGTGTTCCGGTTGTCATGCCAATGGCATTGCCGGGTAGCCAAGTTCGGACGGGATAAACGCTGAAAGCATCTAAGCGTGAAACCCACCTCGAGATGAGTTCTCCCTGGGAGTTTAACTCCCCTGAAGGGCCGTGGTAGACCACCACGTTGATAGGCTCCATGTGTAAGCGCCGTAAGGCGTTGAGCTAAGGAGTACTAATTGCCCGTGTGGCTTGACCATATAACACCCAAAATGTTGGGTGATGTTCAAGCCAATGCAAACAACCCGCGTTCTTTACATACTGACACTGCTCGAATATAGGTTGTTGCATGAAAATGCAACAACGTAAAAGGCTTGCCTGGCGGCCATAGCGAGTGGGAACCACCCGATCCCATCCCGAACTCGGAAGTGAAACTGCTCAGCGCCGATGATAGTGTGGTGTTTCGCCATGCGAAAGTAGGACACTGCCAGGCTTTTATAAACAAACCTCAGCGATGCAAGTCGCTGGGGTTTTTTATTTCTGGAGAATTAATTTTCATAAAATCCTGGGCATGAAAATTAGCTTCTTCTAATATGGAATTACTCTAGATAATGCCGCAGGTCTGAATAACTAGGCGCTTAGTCTGTAGGTATTTGTTGGCCGAAGCCATATCGTGCTTTCCTGCCATCTTTCCATAAATAAAAACGTGGATGGATGAATACATTTTCTCGCATAATTGTTTTTGCATCGTTTTTGAGCTGCCTTGTTGGCTGTGGCGGTAATACGTCGCCAACGAATACATCATCCGCATCCACGTCATCTTCTACCTCAACACAGCCGACGCCCTCGCCAACTCCGGCTCCCGTACCGACACCTGGGGCTAGCGATACTGTCCCGCCGAACGTAACGCTTACAGCACCTTCGTCAGCGGCAACTGTTTCCGGAACGATTTCAGTTACAGCTAATGCCTCAGACAATGTTGGTGTAGTGGGCGTGCAGTTCAAATTGGATAGTCAAACACTCGGCGCTGAAGATACCAGCGCACCTTATACAGTCACATGGAATACCGCTTATGCTGCCGCAGGCGCCCACACATTAACAGCGGTCGCGCGCGATGCAGCGGGGAATATTGCTACATCCAGTTCCGTTATTGTAACGGTATCCAATCCTGCAAGTTCCGGTCTGCCTTCATGGCGTGTCGGCATGAAACCTTGGACGTGGAAAACAATCGGAGCGAATACCTTAGCGGACATCAATCCAGAGCTGGACATTCTCATTAATCCGAATTATCCAGCCGATGCACCGTGGCATGGTGTTATGGGATGGCCGTCAATCATTAGCAAATGGTCGGGCGGCGCGTGGGATGAAGTAAACGGACGGTTATATATCAATGGCACAGGACATACCGACGGCGGCGATAATTCCGTCGTCGCCATTAATCTCAATGTCGATAATCCGGTCTGGACTTTGCTACGTAAACCGACCGGCGCGATTGGCAACGCCGGAGTTCTAGACGATGGTCAGGAATCGACCGGCAAATATTTTGATGGTCGACCGCGGGCGACGCACACCTATGGACTGCTAAATATTGTCGATGGCGATATGTTCCTGTGGCCGATGGGTTCGGTCTATAAATCCGGCGTGGGAAATAAACGCGCTTGGCGGTTTTCCGCGAGTACCAACGATTGGACCGACTTAGGCGTGCCGTTAACCGGTTACGAAGAAGAGTCTTCCGGAACGCTGTTCGTGCCATCGCTACGCGAGCTTTGGTATTTTCCCAAAGGCAATAATCCCTGGTGGCGCTATAACGTCGACACCAAAGCGGCATCGAAAGTATCGGCCGATATTTTCAGCTCGTCGCTAAAATTTCCTGTCTATGATCCGGTTCGCAACCTCGTAATCGTGTTCGGTAACTATCCTGCTGGATTTAAGCTGGTGAACGTGACTGACTTTAATCGCGATTTACGTGAGCCCGTGATCACGGGAACGCCGCCGGCGGCTTATTCCAGCGAAGGTCGCGGCGGCGATGGTTGGGCTTACGATCCGATCAACGATCGATTCTATAGTCGTAACAATACCAGCGGCGCAAATCTAAATGTTTTACTTCCGCCCGCGAGCGGCGATCCCTTCACCGGCACTTGGACCTGGGGCGTGTTGCAGGCGAGCACGGAAAATACCGTCACACCGACGGCACCGACATTTAATGGCACTTACGGTCGCTTCTTTGTGTCCGCTGCTTTGGGCGTGGTCGGCGTGATTAACGATGTCACGCAAAAAGTGTACGTGATGGCGATTACGCAAGGTGGAACCATTGCCGCGACAGCGTCAGTGCCCGTCGCCACGCAAAGCAGCACACCCTTCAGCATCGGTACGCGTAAATTTGCCACCGGCCAAGACGCATCGGACGCAGCAGTCGATGGCGATACAATCTATGTCGAGCCAGGGCTCTATACCGAATCGATCCTGTTGCGCGCCAATCGGCTCAGCCTAATCTGCCCGAGCGGCGTGGCCGTGTTTTCCGCCAGCACTGTCGCTTACAAGTGGGACAAGGCGATCATCCTTATTAATGGCAACGACAATGTACTAAGGGGGATCGAGATTTATGGTTCAACGCCCAATGAGGGTGGCGGCGCAGTGGTAGTGAATGGCTCGGGATTGACGATCAACCAGAGTTACTTCCATGATAATGCGGCCAACGGCGTTTTGAACGGCGGTATTTTTCCCGCGTCGGATATCATTTTGAATGACAGCAAGATCGAGCGCTGCGGCGAAGGCTCGGGTTTAACGCACAACATCTATGTCGGACGCATACGTTCATTGGTGCTCAATAACACCATCTCCAATGATCCCTACATCGGACATAACGTAAAAAGCCGCGCGGCAAAAACGGTCATCACTGGCGGCACATTTATCCAAGGGCGCGGCTCGCGCTTTTTAGACACGCCGGTCGGCGGTGAGGTAGAAGTAAGCGGCGCAACGATTTACCGCGATAGCACGCTCGGAGACAACAAAGACGTCCTCGGATATGGGCTGGAAGTGCCGGCTCCCGAATATACGGTTAATACCATTAACTTCCGCGCTTCGAATAAGATCAATGACAAGAATAACGATCTTACGATTCTACGTATTAACCCTGGTTGGTCGCCGACGGTTAGCAATATTGAACTTTATACACGCTTCTAAATAAGCCCAAGATTTATATTGCATACGCGACAAACGTTTAACCAAAAAGCACGTTGGAAATTTTTTTTGCAGCCTATAAGTATTTCATAGCCGTTTATCAGGCGAGACTTGTGTTGCGGGAAATTTCGACTACGTTTGTTGATAATTGAAGCAACAAAACCCTTATTTTTTGGTCTATTCCACAGTCAAATCTGCTAATAAATAAATTGTGAGATAATGTTCCAGCGATGAATGCCCCTATCATGAAAGAAGTAAGCGCCCACCAAATGGCGGCGCGACGTTTAAAACTGCTCAGTTATAACATTCAGGCCGGCATCGCCGCGCACGGTTATCGGCATTACCTCACGCAAAGTTGGAAGCATGTTTTGCCTTTCCCCAAACGTTTGGAAAATCTCGATCGCATTGCCGCGCTGGTGAGTGAGTGCGATGTGGTGGGTTTGCAGGAAGTGGACGGCGGCAGTCTGCGCAGCGGCTTCATCAATCAAACCGAATATCTCGCGCTCGAAGCGCGCTTCCCTTATTGGTATGACCAAACCAATCGCAACCTCGGCAAATTCGCCCAGCATAGCACTGGTTTGTTGAGTCGCTTATGTCCCGCCGATGTCACGGAAGTTAAATTGCCCGGAATGATTCCCGGCCGCGGCGCGTTGACGGTGCGTTTCGGTCACGGTGAAGATTCCTTATTACTGGTTGTGGCGCATTTGGCTTTGGGACGTCGCGCGCGCCTGCGCCAATTGGAATGCATTGCGGAAATTATCACCGACTACGATCACGCCATCGTCATGGGCGACATGAACTGTTGTTCCGAAAGCCGTGAAATAGAATGGTTGCTCAAGCACACCGAACTGCGCGCCACTGAAAACACCCGGCCGACCTTCCCCAGCTGGCGCCCTTCGCGCAACTTGGATCAGATTTTAGTTTCATCGTCGCTCGTGGTTGAGCGGGTTGAAGTGTTGAATCATCCCTTTTCCGATCATTTACCAGTGATGATGGAAGTCACCCTGCCGATGACGCTGGCGCGCTTCGACGATTTGGGCATTCGGTCGAGCTTGGCCGGCGCCGCTTAAATTTAAATTAATTTTGTTTTCGTAGTTCCTCGACAATCGTCTCCACCAACTTGTGCCCGGCCGGACTCATTCCGCGTGCCAGCTTTTCAATATCGTTCTCGCCTTGCTCCATTTGCGAAAGCGCCGACGCTAAACGCGCCATATCGCCACCGGCTTGGCGCATTTGCATCGCCATGTCCGCCAAGGCCTTCAGTGCTTCGACATCGCCGCGTCGCGTAGCGGCAATCATCGACGCCAATCCCGGCGCAGCGTGATTGGGATCGACCGAGGCATTTAAATCCGGCAGGGTCTCGGGATTTTGTAATCCGCGTAATATCGCTTCGGTAATGGCGTGGTCTTCGTCGTCCAGGCCGAGCAATACGCTGGTATCGCGTTGACCCGCGACAATCCGCCGAATCGCCGATACTAATTGTTTCCAGCCATTTTCTTCCGATAGATGCAGCAGTTGTTCCAGTTGCGGCAGCAAGTCGCGGTTTTGGCAAGCGCGCACCACGGCATGCACCAAGCCCGCATGCGCGAGCAGAACTTGTTGGTTTTTTTCAGGTAGGGCAGACATATGTGCGTCCTTTTATAAGCTTTAATGGAACCGCCAAATATACTACGCTGACGGCGGTTTAAAATCTTTACTTAAAGAAATCAAAGCATGATTGGCCTTTTACAGCGTGTGCGCACGGCGCGAGTTGAAGTCGAATCTAAAACCGTCGCCGCTATCGATCGCGGGATTCTGGTTTTTGTCGGCGTCGAGCGCGGCGATGACGAGACCAAAGCGGATCGATTATTGGAACGTCTTTTAGGCTACCGAGTATTTCCCGACACACAGGAAAAAATGAATTTAAGCGTGCAGGATATCAACGGTGGATTGCTGCTGGTGCCGCAATTCACGCTCGTTGCCGATACGCAAAAAGGCACGCGCCCGAGTTTTACCTCGGCGGCCGCGCCGCCACAAGCCAAGCGTTTGTTTGATTATTTAGTGCAACACGCACAACGCCAATATACGTCGACAGTGAGCGGTATTTTTGGCGCGGATATGCAGGTTGTTCTCACAAACGATGGACCAGTGACATTTTGGCTTCAATCGTAATGAAAACCCAGGTCTCCCTTAAGCCCGATCAATGGCAAAGGCAATAACCTCGGCCAAGGAGCGTTTACTCGCGGCGAGCATGACCAGTCTATCAAGGCCGAGTGCTACGCCGGCGCAATTCGGTAAACTTTTTTCCAGCGCTGCTAACAAACGTTCATCCACGGGCATCGCTGGTAAAGCGAGCGTGTGACGCGTCTGTGCTTGGCGCTCGAAGCGAGTGCGTTGCTCATGCGCATCGGCCAGTTCATGAAAACCGTTGGCGAGCTCGATGCCGTTTAAATAAAGCTCGAAGCGCGCCGCCAACGGCGGATCGCCGGGTTGGAGGCGCGCGAGTGAAGCTTGCGCGGCCGGATAATCATGTATAAAGGTAAGCCGGCCTTGTCCCAGTTTCGGCTCAATCAAATGGGTGAGTAGCAGATCACGCCAAGCGCAAACATCGTTTTGCGCGCGTAAGTTTTGGGAAATATTAATACCGTGTGTTTTAGCCGCGGCGGCAAAATCTTGGATCGACGCGGTATGCGGATCGAGTTCGATGTAACGCTGAAACACTTCGCGATAACTGAAACGTTCCGCTGCTTGCAGCGGCATGTGCGGACTTAATACTTGCATAATTAACTCTTCGATCTCGTTCATCAAGCGATAATGATCGAAATCGACGCGATACCATTCGAGCATGGTGAATTCGGGGTTGTGCAAACGCCCGGATTCACCGTCGCGAAATACTTTGCAGATTTGGTAGATCGAACCGACGCCGGCCGCGAGCAAACGCTTCATCGGAAATTCCGGCGAGGTGTGCAAATAAAAAGTTTTTCCCTGCGCAAACAGCGGGCCGGTGTAACGCGTGGTGAAACTGGCTAGCGCCGGATCGGTAGTTGCGGCGGCGGACAATATCGGCGTCTCGACTTCGAGCACATCGCGCTGTGAAAAAAACGCCCGGATGCTTTGCAGCATCTGGGCACGGAGTTTTAGAACTTCCAGCGTGGCGCTCGGCTGCCAGTCACCGGAAGAGGAGGCGGTCATAAATTAAGCGCGCGACAAGTACTCGCCGGTGCGCGTATTCACTTTGATGGTCTCGCCGATTTGAATGAACAAGGGCACGCGCACCACCGCGCCGGTTTCGAGCGTTGCCGGTTTGCCGCCGCCACCGCTGGTGTCGCCTTTCAAACCCGGATCGGTTTCAGTCACTTTGAGCGCCACGGTGTTCGGCGGCTCGACCGTGAGCGGCACGCCGTTCCACAAGGTGATGATGCATACTTCTTGTTCCTTGAGCCACTTGGCGTTATCGCCCACGGCGTTTTTGTCCGCCGCCATTTGCTCGAAGCTTTCCGGGTTCATGAAATGCCAGAATTGCTCGTCGCTATAGAGATACTGCATTTCCACGTCGACCACGTCCGCGGCTTCGATGGTTTCGCCGGATTTAAACGTGCGCTCGATGGTGCGGCCATTCTTAAGATTGCGAATGCGCACGCGGCTGAAAGCCTGGCCTTTGCCGGGTTTTACAAACTCGTTTTCGACGATCGAAGCGGGGTCGCCGTCGAGCATCACCTTAAGGCCGGCCTTGAATTCATTTGTGTTGTAAGTTGCCATGTAACACCTAAATTATAAAAAAGATTTTTCACCTACTTCCCCTCTCCCTCCGGGAGAGGGCAAAGGGTGAGGGGGAAGTAACACTTGCCCTCACCCTCACTCCCTCTCCCGGAGGGAGAGGGAGGCGAGCCGAGCGCGCTGCGCGCGACTTCGGTAAGATGGGGCGCGCTATGATACCCGGAAGTCATGTTTTACGGCAGGTACCCACGTGGCAATCGTCCTTGGCCCAAGCCATTAACGATCCCGCTGAATTACTGTCACTTTTAAATCTCGGTGACGAATGGCTGGCGCCTGCCCGGGCCGCTGCCAGGCTATTCCCGCTGCGTGTACCGCGCGGATTCGTTGCGCGCATGCGTCAAGGCGATCCGCATGATCCGCTATTGCGTCAGGTTTTACCCTTGGGCGATGAGTGCCTGACAGCCGAGGGTTTCGGCGCCGATCCGGTGGGCGACTTGGCCGCCATGACCGTGCCGGGCGTATTACATAAGTATCAGGGGCGCGTGTTGCTCACCGCCACCGGCGCCTGCGCGGTGCATTGCCGCTATTGTTTCCGGCGCCACTTCCCGTATACCGATGCCAATCCCGCGATCGATCAATGGCAACGCGCGCTCGATTACATCGCGCACGACGCCAGCATCAGCGAAGTGATTTTAAGCGGCGGCGATCCGCTAAGTTTGTCCGAGCGCCGTTTGGTGGAATTAGTTGAGCGTCTGCAAGCCATCGCGCATGTGAAGCGTTTGCGTTTTCACACACGTCTGCCGATTGTTTTGCCGGAGCGCGTGAATGCGGAATTTCTTAACTGGTTCGGCGCCATCAAATTAAAGATAGTCGTAGTCGTGCATGTGAACCATGCGAATGAGATCGATGATTCGGTGCGCGTGGCTTTAACGCAGCTGCAAGCTGCCGGCGCCAGCTTGCTGAATCAATCGGTATTGCTGCGCGGTGTGAATGATAAGGTGGATGACTTGGCGCGTTTGAGTGAAGTTTTATTTGAGTCAGGTGTACTGCCTTATTATTTGCATCTGCTCGATAAGGTTCAAGGCGCGGCGCATTTTGATGTGCAGCTGGAAACTGCGCAGCAATTAATGACGCAACTGCAAGTGCGCTTACCTGGGTATCTGGTGCCGCGCTTGGTGCGCGAAATTTCCGGCGCGCCGGGCAAGGTGTCGGTTTTTTAATGTAGTAGACAGCCCACGTAGATTTTTGTCATTCTCGCGAAAGCGGGAATCCAGTTGTTCGTTAGCACTGGACCCCCGCTTTCGCGAGGGTGACTTAAAAATAATTAAAGGCCTTCAATGTTTGCAGCAGGATAAAATTTATGCCTCTAATTTTTTATTGCGGCTCCGGTTCGCCTTACGCCTGGCGCGTGTGGTTGGCGTTGGAGCACAAACAAATTCCTTACGAGCTTAAGATTTTGTCATTCGACGCCGGCGATTTGCGTAAACCCGAGTTCCTCAAATTAAATCCGCGGCATCGCGTGCCGGTGATTGTCGACGGCGATTTCGCGCTCTATGAGTCGGCGGCGATTTTGGAATATCTTGAAGATAAATATCCCGCGACCGATCCGCAGCGCGTACTTTTCCCAGCCAACATTCAGCAGCGCGCCAGCGTGCGGCGTTTGATTCGCGAGATCGATCAATATTTTTCCGCGGGCATAGAGCGTTTAGTGGAGCAGATTCTGTTTACTCCAAAAGAAAAATGGAACGAAGCCGAAATTAGCGCCGCGCGTCAAATTTGTCACGACGAGTTAGCGTATTTCGAGCGCATACTTGGCGGCGATTTTTTAGCCGGTGCTGTGTCAGCCGCGGATTTTTCACTCTATCCTTTATTAGCCTTGAGCCTGCGCATGCAAAAAAGAAAACCCGAGCTGGCCATGGATTCGGCTATCGGGCCCAAGCTCGACGGTTGGAAGCAACGTCTAGAAGCCTTAGCTTATTTTCCAAAAACCTACCCGCCCCATTGGAAATAACTGTCTTTCTCGGCGTAAGTGCCGGGTGGCATGAAGCGGTACTCGGGGTTAGACTAAATACAGTAATTGTGGATGGGTGATGTCTTCTCAACAAATGCCTGAGTCTAGGAGGACGAATGCACAAGAGAATCACAAGTAAAACGAAATCCGCCAAACCAAAATCTACTCGCAGCATGTCACGCCGTAAGTTCTTAACTGCCACCGCCGCGACCGTGGGCGGCGCCGCGACCGTCGGTTTCCCCATGATCGCGCGCGCCGAAACCGTCAACCTGCGTTTCCAAAGCACCTGGCCGACGAAAGATATTTTTCATGAGTATGCGCTCGACTTCGCCGCCAAAATTAATGCGATGTCCGGCGGTGGTCTCAAAATTGAAGTGTTGCCGGCCGGCGCCGTGGTCAAAGCCTTCGATCTATTGGACGCGGTGAACAAAGGCACGCTCGACGGCGGTCATGGCGTGGTGGCGTATTGGTACGGCAAAAATTCCGCGGTGGCGCTGTGGGGTTCGGGTCCGGCCTTCGGCATGGATGCCAACATGGTGCTCGCTTGGCATAACTACGGCGGCGGCAAAGAAATATTGGAAGAAGTTTACAAGACCATGAACATGGACGTCGTGTCCATGCTCTACGGTCCGATGCCGACACAACCGCTCGGTTGGTTCAAGAAGCCGGTCACCAAGGCGGCGGATCTGAAGAATATTAAGTACCGCACGGTGGGTTTAGCGGTGGATATCTTTAAAGACATGGGCGTGGCGGTGAATCCTTTACCCGGCGGTGAGATTGTGCCGGCGCTGGATCGCGGTTTGCTCGACGCCGCCGAGTTCAACAACGCTTCATCGGATCGCCTGCTCGGTTTTCCGGACGTGGCCAAGATTTGTATGTTGCAGAGTTTTCATCAGCCGAGTGAGCAGTTCGAAGTTTTATTTAATAAGAAAAAGTACGACGCGTTGTCGAACGATCACAAGGCCATCATCAAATATGCCGTGGAGGCGGCGTCGGCCGACATGTCGTGGAAGGCGATCGATCGTTATTCCAAAGATTATTTAGAAATGGGCGAGAAGCAAGGCGTGAAGTTTTATAAAACTCCGGATTCCATTCTGCAGCGTCAACTGGAAGCCTGGGATAAGGTGATCGCCGCCAAGAGCGCGGAAAATCCGTTGTTCAAAAAGGCGCTCGAATCGATGCGTACGTTTGCGGCGCGTGCGGCGCGTTGGCAAAATGACACCAACGTCGACTACAAGCTGGCGTACAACCACTACTTCGCCAAGAAGGGAGCGAAGAAGACTTGATCCGTCGCTACTAACGGTCGTCCGACGTCTGTCGGACGACCGTTTTTTATAGGTCTACGCTATGCAAAAATTTTTGCTGTTTATCGACAAGGCCAGCACGCTAGCGGGTCACGTTTTTTCATGGATGATTTTGGGGCTGACGTTTCTTATTTCTTGGGAAGTGTTTTCGCGCTATGTGTTGAATACACCGCATGCATGGGTGCTCGACGCGCAAATCATGCTTTACGGTTTCATGTTCATGATGGCCGGCGCGTATACGCTTTCGAAAAGCGGACACGTGCGCGGTGACGTGCTGTACGGATTTTTCAGGCCGCGGACGCAAGCGGCGATCGATCTGATTCTATATATATTGTTTTTTCTCCCCGGCATTTTCGCCCTGACCTACGCCGGTTGGGGTTATGCCAACGATTCCTTAGCGATACACGAGCAAACTTTTAGTCCCGAACCGCTGCCCTTGTATCCGTTCAAGTTCATCATTCCCGTGGCCGGATTTTTTCTGCTGATCCAAGGTTTGGTGGAAATCGCGCGCTGCGTCATTTGTCTGCGCGACGGCAAATGGCCGTCGCGTATTGAAGACGTGGAAGAAGTCGATGTCGACAAGCTGAAGGAGATGGTTCACGTCAAGGACGAAGACATCGCCAGCCTCGATAAGTACGTGGTTAAGCAGGAGCAAAAAAAACCGTGAGGAAAGAATTACGTTTCGGTTTTGCGTTGATGGCGATCATTCTGCTGGCGGTGGTTTTTTTCATGCCCTGGAGCCATCTTGTTAACGGTCATCTGGGCTTGTTGATGTTGGCGCTGATCGTGGTGGCGATCATGCTCGGATTTCCCACCGCCTTCACTTTGATGGGCATGGGCATGATCTTCGCTTGGCTGGCGTATCGCAGCGTCAATCCCGAAATCGCCATGCAGCAAACGCTCGATCTCATGGTGCAACGCACCTACGGCGTGATGACCAACGACGTGCTCATCTCGATTCCGTTATTTGTCTTCATGGGCTATATCGTCGAACGCGCCAATCTCATCGAGCGGCTTTTCAAAAGCATTCATCTGGCG
>JACQBD010000046.1 GCA_016194665.1 Gammaproteobacteria bacterium | reverse complement strand
GGCGATGTTCCAGCAAGTTTCTTTGATTGCGCCGTTGGCGAATATGCTGGCGGTGCCGGTGTTCGATTTGCTGGCGGTTCCTTTGACCTTGAGCGGCGTGCTGTTGCTGGGTGTCTTGCCCGATTCCTGGGCGGGAATATTTTTTCAAGTTGCAGCAAAATTAATGCAGTGGCTATGGCAAGCGTTGATCTATCTTGCCGACACTCCTTTCAGTCAGTGGACGCAAGCGCCGCCGCCGTGGTGGGCATTGCTGTGTTCGCTCGCCGGTGTGGCGCTATTACTCGCACCGCGCGCGTGGCCGGCGCGTTGGTTAGGTCTGATGTGGTTAGCGCCGTTATTTTTTATCAAACCAGCCTTGCCCGCGCTCGGCGAAACCTGGTTTACCTTGCTCGATGTCGGTCAAGGTTTAGCCGCTGTCGTGCGTACGCATGCGCACACCTTAGTGTTCGATACCGGCCCACGCTTCGGTCACTTCGATACCGGCGATGCCGTGATCGAACCTTATCTGCGAGCGATGGATGTTCAACGTATCGATACATTAATGATCAGCCACGGCGATAACGATCACATCGGCGGCGCGCAATCCTTGCTGCAAGCTTTGCCGGTAGTGGAGGTGCGCAGCAGCGTGCCGGAGAAATTAGCGCGTGCCGAATGGTGTCGGATGGGACAGCATTGGATTTGGGACGATGTGGATTTCACGGTGTTGAATCCGGACGGCGACGGCTCGAAGCGCGCTAACAATGACTCCTGCGTGCTGCGCGTGCAAAGTCGTTATGGAATCATTCTGCTGCCCGCCGATATCGAAGCCCAAACCGAACGCAAATTAATTGCTCGCTATGACCGGCAACTGCACGCGGATATTTTGGTGGCGCCGCATCACGGCAGCAAAACTTCTTCCACTATGGAATTTATCGCCGCCGTGGCGCCGCGTTATGTGTTGTTTCCGGTCGGTTATCGCAATCGTTATCATCATCCGCATCCGGCGGTGCTCGAGCGCTACGTTGCACGAGATATTGTGCTGCGCGATTCAGCGTCTGCCGGCGCACTTGAGTTTCGCCTCGGCGCAGGCGGAATCGCAGCCAAGGCCTACCGTGCGCAACACCGCCGTTATTGGTATAGCGATTGACTTCCGCAAAAATAATCAAGACTTGAGCTGTGTTTGCGGTTTTGCCTCTGTCTGATACATTAGCGGCACTTTTTCCGCGGATTAAACAGCATGTTCGAACTGATCAAAGCGGGTGGTTGGGCGATTTGGCCTATCATCCTGTGCTCCGTTGCGGCTCTGGCTATCATCGGCGAGCGATTATGGTCGTTGCAGAAAAAATACGTCGCGCCGTCTAACTTGATGGCGCAAGTGGAGCAATGGCTCGAGCGTCACGAATTGGACGCCGCGCATATTCGCGCGCTGCGCGACAGTTCGCCCTTGGGCAAAGTGCTCGCCGCAGGATTGGTCAACCGCGAACATGATCGCGAGATCATTAAAGAGGCGATTGAAAACGCCGGCCGGCATGCGGTGCCCGAGCTCGAACGTTACTTGCGCACTTTGGGTTCGATTGCGGCGATCTCGCCGTTTCTTGGTTTGTTCGGCACCGTCGTCGGCATGATCCAAATGTTCTCCGGCATCGGTCAACACGGCGTCGGCGATCCGTCGATCGTCGCCGAGGGCATCGCCGTGGCGCTGATCAACACCGCCGCCGGTTTGGCGGTGGCGATTCCCAGTCTTTTGTTCTATCGCTACTTTCGCGGACGCGTGAACGATTTAATCATCGACATGGAGCACGAAGCGGTGCGCTTGGTGGAAATTTTGCACGGTGAGCGCGAAGCGCAAGGATAGACGGCGATGAATTTTCGGCGTGCACCCGAGGAAGAGCCCGAGATTAATCTGATCCCCTTGATCGACGTGCTGTTGATGGCGTTGATTTTTCTGATCGTCACCACCAGTTTTTCGAGCGAATCGCGTTTGCGTATTCGTTTGCCCGAAGCGTCGTCGGCGGTAAAGGAAAACTTGCCGTCGCTGCGCGTCACCATCGACGCCAAGGGCCAGTATTATATCGCCGATCAACAATTGCTGAATTCCGATCCCGAATTATTACGCAGCGCGCTCATGCGCGCCGCCGCGGGTAAAAAAGATCCGATCGTGGTCATCAACGCCGACGCGCACACGCCGCACGAAGCGGTGATCCGGGTGATGGATACGGCGCGGCGTCTCGGTTTCACCAATCTTACTTTTGCCACCCAGCAACCGGCGGGTTCCTCGACGCGTGAGTAAATCTTCTAAACCGGTCAGCAGCCTGCAGCTCTATCGCCGCTTGCTGACTTACGCGTGGCCGTATAAGTGGAAGTTCGTGATCGCGGTCATCGGCATGGTGGTGCTGTCGTTCACCTCGGTGGCGTTCGCGGCGATGATGAAACCGCTGGTGGATCACGGTTTCGTCGACAAAGACATGGACACGATTCGTCTGGTGCCGCCGCTCATCATCGGTTTGTTTATTGTGCGCGGCATCGCCAATTTCGTCGGTCAATATTCGATCAGCTGGGTCGGCCGGCGCATTACCTTCGATATTCGCAACAGTATCTTTTCTCATCTGACGCGCTTGCCCAGCGGTTTTTACGATGTCAGCGCTTCCGGCAGCCTCATCTCCAAACTCATCTTCGATGTCGAGCAAATCGCCGCCGCCGTTACCGAAGCGATTTTCGTTATCTTCCGCGATGGCTTGGCGGTAATCGCGCTGGGACTGTGGATGATTTATCTCAATTGGAAGCTCACGGCTTTTTTCGTGATACTGCTGCCGATCTCCAGTCTGCTGGTGCGCAGCATGAGCCAGCGCTTTCGTCAGACCAGCAATCAAATTCAACAAACCATGGGCGCGCTGTCGCAAGTGACTCAAGAAGCCACCGAAGGCCAGCGCATCGTAAAAGCTTTCGGCGGGCAGGCGACCGAGTTACGCGCCTTCACCAAGGTGAACGAAAATATCCGCCGTCAAGCCATGCGTAAAGTGGTGGTGTCGGCGATCGGCACGGGTTTGGTGCAGTTACTCGCGGCGGTGGCCTTGGCGATGGTGATTTACTTCGCGCTGCTGTCCGGTGAAATTTCCGCCGGTGGATTTATTTCCTATATTACCGCTGTGACTTGGATGATGAATCCTTCCAAGCGTTTGAATCGCGTGAATGAAACTATTCAAACCGGATTGGCCGCGGCGCAAAGCGCGTTTGCGTTGATGGATGAACCGGCCGAGCAAGATGACGGACGCGTGACTCTCGATAAAGTCGAGGGGCGCATCGAGTATCGCCAGGTCGGTTTTCATTATCCGATCGCCGAGTCGGACGCGCTGCAAGATGTTTCGTTCACGATTGAACCCGGTCAGACCGTGGCTTTGGTGGGCAGCTCCGGCAGCGGCAAGACCACCAGCGCCAGTCTGCTGCCGCGATTTTATCGCGCGACCGAGGGTGAAATTTTGCTCGACGGAGTGAACATCAACGACATCGTGCTGGCCAATTTACGCAGTCACATTGCGATTGTCGGGCAAGAAACTTTGTTGTTCGACGATACCATTCGCCACAATATCGCCTACGGTCAAGAAGACAACATCGATACGGAACGCATGCTGCAAGCCGCCAAGGCCGCGCATGTGCTCGAGTTTGCGCAGAAAATGCCGGAAGGTTTAGATAGTTTTGTCGGCGAGCGCGGTCTGCGGCTATCCGGCGGACAGCGGCAGCGCATCGCGATCGCGCGCGCGTTATATAAAAACGCGCCGATTTTAATTTTGGATGAAGCCACGTCCTCGTTGGATACCGAGTCCGAACGATTGGTGCAGGCGGCGATGCAAAAGCTGATGGAAAATCGCACCACGCTGGTGATCGCGCATCGTCTATCGACCGTCGAGCACGCCGACAAAATTGTGGTGCTGGCGCATGGACGCGTCGCCGAAAGCGGTACGCATCAACAGCTGCTCGCGCGTAACGGTATTTATGCCGGTCTGTATCGTGTGCAGTTCAGCGGTAATGCCGCGTAGAAAATATATTAAGAATTTTTCACCACAGAGGGCACAGAGAGCACAGAGATAATTCATTATTTTTTATTTTAATTCTCTGTGTCCTCTGTGCTCTCTGTGGTTAACACTCATCAATCATAATCAAAACGATGCATTGGCTGGAACGACATTGGTACCGCAAAACGCCGCTGAGTTTTTTGCTGCTGCCCCTTAGTTGGTGTTATTGCCTGCTCATGGGTTTACGCCGTGGCCTGTATCGGTTTGGAATTTTTCCCACGGTTAAACTCAATGCGCCGGTCATCGTCGTCGGCAATATCAGCGTCGGCGGCACCGGCAAAACCCCGCTGGTCATTTGGTTAGCGGATTTTTTGCGGCAACAAGGCATGCATCCGGGTATCGTGTTACGCGGCTACGGCGGCAGCGCCAGCCACTGGCCGCAATTAGTGACGTCGAACTTCGACCCCGATGTGGTCGGCGACGAAGCGGTGATGTTGGCGCGCCAGAGCAATTGTCCGGTGGCGGCGGATCCGGATCGCGTACGCGCGGCGCAGCTGTTGGTGCGCGAGCACCAATGCGACGTGATCATCAGCGACGATGGCTTACAGCATTTACGTTTGGCGCGCGATATCGAGATCGCCGTGATTGACGGCGCGCGCCGCTTCGGCAATGGTTATTGCCTGCCCGCCGGTCCCTTGCGCGAGCCGCTGAGCCGGCTGCGCGATGTCAGCCTGCGTATCGTTAACGGTGAAGCGCAAGCCGGGGAGCTGGGCATGACATTGACGGAAACCGGCCTGTGCCGCGTGAATGCGCCGGATATTTATGCCACGATCGGTTCGTTTCGCGGCGAAGCGGTGCATGCAGTGGCGGGGATCGGCAATCCAGCGCGTTTCTTTGCTTATCTGCGGCAACTGGGATTAAAGACGCTGGAGCACGCGTTTCCCGATCATCATCGTTTTGTGGCGCGAGATATCCGTTTCGACGATCATCGGCCGGTGATCATGACCCAGAAAGATGCGGTAAAATGCGAACGCTTTGCGGACGACAACACCTGGTACTTGGCGGTGGAAGCCAAACCCGATGCACGTGTGGGTGCAGAAATTTTGCGCCGATTGCAGAACAGGAGCTGACATGGATAAAAAATTACTCGATATTCTGGTATGCCCGCTGTGTAAAGGGCCGCTGATTTACGATAGCAAAAAATCCGAATTGCTTTGCAAAGCCGACCGCTTGGCGTATCCGATTCGCGACGATATTCCGGTGATGCTCGAAGACGAAGCGCGCCAGGTGGCGCAAGAAGAATTTTCTAAATACTGAATCTCACCGCAAAGGCGCAAAGAATGGAAAAAATAATTAAATGGAAAAAAACATTCAAATCGGTATTTAAGGCAAGCTCTAAAAATCCCCTCTCCCTGCGGGAGAGGGTTAGGGTGAGGGGGAGTAAACAAATGAATTTTTATTTCCCTTTGCGTTCTTTGCGTCTTTGCGGTGAAAGATTTTAAAACTAATGCACATAATAATTCCCGCGCGTTATGCTTCGACACGCTTACCCGGTAAACCCTTGCTGGATGTCGCCGGCAAACCCTTAATCCAGCGTGTGTACGACTGCGCGGTGAACAGCGGCGCCGACGCGATCGTCATCGCCACCGACGACGCGCGTATTGCCGCCGCCGCCAAAAATTTTGGCGCGCAAGTGTGCATGACATCCGCCGCGCATCGTTCCGGAACCGATCGCCTAGCGGAAGTGATCGAAAAACTTTCCATCGCCGACGAAGAAGTCGTCGTGAACCTGCAAGGCGATGAGCCATTGATGCCGGCGAATCTGATGCGCGAACTGGCGGATAAACTTAAACAGCATCCACACGCGGTGATGGCCACTGCTTGTCATCGCATTAAAGATCGCGAAACTCTGCTTAATCCCAATGTGGTCAAAGTGGTTTGCGACGCCAAGGGTTATGCCTTGTATTTCAGTCGTGCACCGATTCCATGGCCGCGCGATGAAATGGCCACCGCTTCGCCAACTGCATCGATCGAGGCCTATCATCACATTGGCTTGTACGCCTACCGCGCCGGGTTCGTGCGCCGTTACGCCGCGTGGCCGCCTTGTCCGCCGGAAGTGGCGGAGCAGCTGGAACAATTGCGCGTGCTGTGGCATGGCGAGCGCATCATCGTGCAGCAGGTGGCGGCGATGCCGCAGGCCGGCGTGGATACGCCGCAGGATTTGCAAAGAGTAAGGGAATATTTTATCGCCACGGGGGATTAAATGTAGGTTGGGGTGAGCCATGCTAACCCCAACGATTTATTTTAGATTACGTTGGGGTTCATTTCATTCACCCCAACCTACATAAAAGGCATAATAGACGCTATATTTATTTTTTTAATCTTGTTAATCCTGTAAATCTTGTCCATTTTATTTTTATGATAAAAGTTCTATTCGTTTGCTTAGGCAACATCTGCCGCTCGCCGACCGCCGAAGGCGTCTTCCGGCATTTAGTGCAAAAAGAAAAACTCGAAAAATTTCTCGAGATCGATTCCGCCGGCACGCATGCGTATCACGTCGATGCGCCGCCGGACGAACGCGCGCAAGCGGCGTGCGCGCGCCGCGGCATCGATATCGCGCATCTGCGCGGCCGCCGCGCGACCGCGGACGATATTCGCGAGTTCGATTATGTCTTGGCCATGGACCGCGAGAACTATGAAAATTTACGCGCCATCAGCCCAGCGGAACATCAATCTAAAATTCGTTTGTTCATGGAGTTCGCGCCGAATCGGCGCGAGCGCGAAGTGCCCGATCCTTACTTCGGCGGTATCAGCGGTTTCGATCGGGTGTTGGACATGATTGAAGACGCCGCGCAAGGTTTGCTGGAAGATATTCGGCGTACGCGTTTGTCGCAGGCAAAAAAATAGGCCCGCGGGAGCGAGCCTATTTTCAACGGACTAACTTTTTTATTTGTGTTCGTTTCCCGGCTCGTGCTGGGTTTCTATCTGCACCAAGCCGGCCGGTTCTTTGGTGTTGCCGATGCCGCCGCTGTCGGCCTCTTCATGCCGCGCAGCCGGGGCCGCCGGTGTGTTCCATTCGCCGCGACTGTTATCGCCCGGTTTTTCCCAGGATGAGTTCGAGGCGTTGCCGAAATTTTCCGTGACCGGCGCGGGCGTTGCCGCCATCGGCGGCTGCGACGCTTCCTCGCGCGGACTGAAGGCTTCGCGGCTCGGTCCTTCGGCAGGCGCGTTCACGTCGTTGTTGCCGGCGTTGCGCGCGTTAAAGTCGGGCCGATCTTGCTGCAACGGCCTGCCTTCCTGTCCGCGACCGCCACGACGCCGTCCACGACGCCGACGCCGCCCGGTTCCATCCTGCTGCGGCCGTTCACGCGGCGCTGGCGCTGCTGGTTCGCCTACAATTGTCGGCGCGGCGCTGGGTGTCGGGTTAGCGGCTTGAGTTGCTTGCGGCGCATGCGCCGGACGCGGACGCCCGCGATCTTGACCGCCGCTATGCCGCTCGGATTGATTATGCCGATCCGGCCGCTGTCCCTGATGTGGGCGATGATGTTGATGCCGTCCGCCATGACCGCGATCGTGACCGCGGTGTGGCTGATGCGGACGCGCTGGGCGCGTTTCGGACGCCACCGCTTTCTTTTCTGCCGGTGCTGCTTTACCGAACAAGCTGCTGATGATTTTTTGCAGCAGTCCGGGACCTTCGGCCTTCTTAGGCGGCGTGGGCGCGGCGCCGGCGTGCGTCAGCGGTCCGATGACGGGTTTTTCCGCTACGGCCACCGGCGCTTGCTGTGTAGGTTTTTCGGCTTCCTCTTCTTCGACGATTTCCAAATTGTAACTGGCCACTTCGGATTCGGCGTCGAGTTCGTCGATACGCAGACGGCGGATGTTGTAATGCGGCGTGTCCAGCTCTTCCGTCGGGATGATCATGATCGGCGTGCCGATGCGCGATTCGATGGCGCTGATCTCCATGCGCTTTTCGTTCAGCAAATAAGTTGCCGTGGCAATTGGCAGGTGCACGTGCACCGCCGCGGTGTTTTCCTTCATGGCTTCTTCTTGCACCATGCGCAGGATTTGCAGCGCTGAGGATTGCACGCCGCGAATTCGGCCGCTGCCGTCGCAACGTGGGCATACCAGGCTTGAGCTTTCGCCCAGCGGCGGACGTAAGCGTTGGCGCGACATCTCCAGCAAACCGAAACGCGAGATGCGCCCGACTTGAGTGCGCGCGCGATCGACTTTGAGCGCTTCGAAGATACGGTTTTCGACTTCGCGCCGGCTGCGTTCCGGCGTCATGTCGATAAAATCGATGACGATCAAACCGCCTAAGTCACGCAGCCGCAATTGGCGCGCGACTTCTTCCGCGGCTTCGAGGTTGGTGTTGAGCGCGGTCTCTTCAATGTCGGCGCCTTTGGTGGCGCGTGAGGAGTTGACGTCGATGGTGACCAAAGCTTCGGTTTTGTCGAACACCAAAGCGCCGCCCGATTCCAGACGCACTTCGCGCGAGAATGCGGATTCGATCTGATGCTCGATTTGGTAACGCGAGAACAACGGCGTCTCGTCTTTGTACAGCTTGAGCTTGTCGAGAAACGGCGGGGCGACTTGCTGCATGAATTTCTTCATGCGTTCGTAGATATCGGCGTTGTCCACCAGAATTTCGCCGATGTCGGCCTTGAGGTAATCGCGCGTGGCGCGCACCACCAAGTTACTTTCTTGGTAGATCAAGAACGAGGCCGGGCGGTCCTGCGCGGCTTTGTGGATCGCTTCCCACAGGTGAATCAAATAATCGAGATCCCATTGCAGCTCTTCGGCGTTGCGGCCGATGCCGGCGGTGCGGGCAATGACGGAGTAATCGTCCGGCAGCTTGAGTTGGCCCATGGCTTCGCGCAGTTCGGCGCGTTCCTCGCCTTCGATGCGGCGCGAAATGCCGCCGCCTTTGGGATTGTTCGGCATCAGTACCAAGTAACGGCCGGCGAGGCTAACGAAGGTAGTGAGCGCCGCACCTTTGGTGCCGCGCTCTTCTTTATCCACTTGCACCACCATTTCCTGGCCTTCTTTGACGACGTCTTTGATGCGCACCTGACTCATGGGGGTGCGTTCGTCGTAGCCTTGAAAAAAGATGCGTGAAATTTCTTTCAGCGGTAAAAAACCTTGGCGCTCGGAGCCGTAATCCACGAACGCGGCTTCCAAGCTGGGTTCCACGCGGGTGACTTTGCCCTTGTAGATATTCCCTTTCTTTTGCTGATACGAGGAAGATTCAATGTCGAGATCGAGGAGTTTTTGGCCGTCGACAACAGCCAGTCGCAACTCTTCGGGTTGAGTTGCGTTAAATAAAATACGTTTCATTGTTATATGTCCAGACGCGCGACTTAGCGTGCCGTACCGCTCGCCGCTGAAATGCAGCGTGCCAAAGCGGAACCTCTCCTGCCGACAGGGCGCAGAACCGTCGTCGTAGACGGTGTGCTGCTTGTGAGCCGCGCCTTCTGTGCGATAGCGCGGTTGTGCAATTCAGACTTTAATCGCGCCGTGGACGAGAACCACAAATTGTCCCACGCGCCGTCTGCCTGTGCTGATGCCGGCAGGGGTGCTCACTAATTGGAGCGTCTAATCCGTACGCCTCTACAAAGTAGGGGAGAAGCGTGTCACCCTGTTTGAGTTCTGTCCGCGTTTTGCTTCAAGAGCAGCCGGTCATTTCGCCGGGGCAACGGTGCGGCAGAACCCGCGCTAGTTATTCACCAGCGCCAAAATCCGTTGCGTTACGTACACTTGTATCGAAATCAGAGATTTCACCAAAAGTGCACAGCAGAACTATAGCAAACCAAGCGGGCGCGCAGCAATCTGTTATCATCGGTTTTGCATGCCAAAGGCAGTAAAACCCGATGCTTCGGCCGTCCGCTACGTGGAAATCGACGACTCCCGCGCCGGTCAGCGCCTCGATAACTTCCTGATTGCCACGCTAAAAGGCGTGCCCCGCAGCCACATCTACCGGATTCTGCGTAAAGGCGAGGTGCGCATTAACCGTGGCCGCGTCAAGCCCGATTACCGCCTGGAACCGGGGGACATGGTGCGCATTCCGCCGCTGCGCCTATCTGCGCCGTCCGACATCGATCCCGCACAAACCGCCGAGAAGTTTGCCTGGTTGCAGCAGCGCATCTTGTATGAAGATGACGACTTGATGGTGGTGAATAAACCATCGGGTCTGCCGGTGCACAGCGGCAGCGGCGTGAACATCGGTTTGATCGAGGCGTTGCGCCATGTGCGCGCGCAAGATGCATCGCTGGAGCTGGCGCATCGTTTAGACCGCGAGACCTCGGGCTGTCTGGTGGTGACTAAAACCCGTCCGGCGATGTTGGCCATGCATCGGCTGTTGCGCCACGGTGGCATTGAAAAACATTATCTGGCGTTGGTGCAAGGTGCGTGGCGCGGCGGCGCGCGCGAAATAAACGTGGCGTTGGAAAAAAATCGGCCCAATGCCAATGAACACATGGTGGAAGTGTCCGACGATGGCAAGGAAGCGATTAGCGTCTTTATTCCGCATCAACGTTTGCGCATCGCGACCTTAATGGAAATAAAATTATTGACCGGTCGCACGCACCAGGCGCGTGTGCACGCGGCGCATCTGGGCCACCCGATTGCCGGCGACGATAAATACGGCGACCGCGAATTTAATCGGCGCTTGCATCGCCTGGGTCTACGCCGCTTGTTCTTGCACGCACAACGCTTAACTTTCGCGCATCCGCAAAGCGGGAGTAAAATCGATATCGAAGCGCCGCTGCCGGATGAACTTTCTTTACTGCTGGAACGTCTCAGCCATGAAAGCTGAACATGAATTAATTATTTTCGATTGGGATGGGACGCTGATGGACTCGGTCGCCAAGATCGTGCGTTGTTTCAGCGCGGCGCTGGCGGATGTGGGATTGCCCAGTCCCGGCGAAGCGGCCATTCGCCATATCATCGGTCTGGGCCTAAACGAAGCGGCGCGAGCGTTACTGCCGCAAGTGGATGCGGCCAGGCGCGCGCAAGCGGTCGAAAGATACCGCGAGCATTTTTTACATATCGATCAAACCGCGACCGAACTTTTTAGCGGCGTGCGCGCCGGCTTGGAAGCGTTAAGCGCCCAGGGTTATTTATTGGCCGTGGCCACCGGCAAAGCGCGCCGTGGATTGGAGCGCGTGTTGCGCGATACCGACACCGCGCATTTCTTTTGCGCCACGCGCTGCGCCGATGAAGCGTATTCCAAACCGCATCCGCGCATGCTGGAAGACATCTTGCAACAAACCGGTTTTTCCGCGAACCAAGCTTTGATGGTGGGCGATACCACTTACGATATGCAAATGGCGCGGCATGCCGGCATGCCCGGTCTGGCGGTGACTTACGGCGTGCATGCGCGCGAGTTGCTGCTTGAACACAAACCGTTGGCGTGCTTGGATTCATTTACCGAGGTGTGTGCATGGTTGCAGCCGAGCCGGAAGGCTTCATCTGCGGCAGCGGCCAACTCCTAGAGCGCGGACGCGGCGTGCGTTTTACGGTGCAGCGGCAGGGCAGCGTGACGCCGGCGTTTGTCATTCGTTTCGAAGGCCAGGTGCATGCGTATTTAAATGTTTGTTCGCATCGGTCGTTGGAATTGGATTGGAACGAAGGCGAATTTTTCGCGGTCTTCGGCGACGAGTTGTTATGCGCCACGCATGGCGCGCGTTATGCGCCGGCTTCCGGCCACTGTGTCGGCGGACCGTGCCGGCGCGCCGGATTAGTTAAACTCGCCGTGGTCGAAATCGATGGCGGTATCTATTTGGACTCGAAGGATGATGTACACTTGGCAAAACAGAAGGAATAAGGTGGGCTCATGACGGACGACACTGATCAAACTCCAAGTTCTGCGCGCAACCCCGCGCGCTCGGCCAGCTGGGAACATGACTTGCTCGAACGCTTGGCGTTCGCCGCGGTGACCGAGCAACGGCGCGCGCGTCGTTGGGGAATTTTTTTCAAATTGTTTTTTGCCAGTTATCTTATTTTACTTTTGGTGTTAGCCCAGGCGGACAGCTGGAGCAGCAAAGGTTTATCGTCGCGGCACACGGCCGTGGTCGATCTCGAGGGCGAAATCAGCGCCAACAGCATGGCCAGCGCCGATAATGTTATCGCCGGTTTACGCGCCGCATTTGAAAGTTCTTCCACGGTTGGCGTCATCTTGCGCGCCAACAGTCCGGGCGGCAGTCCGGTGCAGTCCAGCTACATCAACGATGAAATTCGACGGTTGCGCGCCAAGTATCCCAAGATACCTTTATACGCCGTGGTTGGCGACATGTGCGCTTCCGGTTGTTATTACGCGGTCGCCGCGGCCGATAAAATCTACGCCAACAAAGCCAGCATCGTCGGTTCCATCGGCGTGCTCATGAACGGTTTTGGTTTCGTCGACGCCATGAAAAAAGTCGGCGTCGAACGCCGCTTGCTGACGGCCGGCGAGCATAAAGGTTTTCTCGATCCCTTCGGTCCAATGAAGCCGAGTGAAACACAATACGCACAACAACTTCTGGGACAAATACACCAACAATTTATCGACGTCGTGCGCCAGGGTCGCGGCAAGGCGCTGAAAGAAACTAAAGATATGTTTTCGGGTTTATTTTGGACCGGCGAAGACGCCATGAAAATGGGGCTGGTGGACGCCATGGGCAGTACCAGTTACGTGGCGCGCGAAGTCATCGGCGTCGAAGAGTTGGCGGATTTTACTTACCGCGAAAATGTGCTGGATCGTTTCGCGCGCCGCTTCGGCGCAGCGATGGCGCAAACTCTCAGCAGCGAGATTGTGAGTCGTACACCGAGTTTAAAATAAATTCGTCAGCGCGTGCCGACGCCAACGTTTGCAAATTATTTTAAATAATTTGAATCCCTTCGTTTTCGAGCATGCGCACTAAACGAATCAGCGGCAATCCGATTAAGGTATTCGGATCGTCGCCTTCGAATCTTTCCAGCAAAGCGATTCCTAAACCTTCCGACTTCACGCTGCCGGCGCAGGAGTAGGGTTGCTCTTTGCGTAGGTAGGATTCAATTTGTGCGTCGCTCAACGAACGAAATAACACCCGATAAGGAATCACTTCGCGTTGCAGTCGATGGGTATCGCTATTCACCAATGCTAAGCCCGTGTAAAGCGTGACCGGTTGTCCCGACGCGGAGCGTAATTGTTGCACCGCTTTTTCATGTGTGTGCGGCTTGCCGACGATCACGCCGCTATAAACCGCTACTTGATCCGATCCGATTACCAACGCGCCAGGATGTTCCGCGGCAATTTTCTGCGCCTTGGCGACGGACAAACGTTCAACCAACGCTGACGGTGCTTCTCCCGGATGCGGCGTTTCGTCCAGTTCCGGCGGAATCACCTCGAAAGGAATTTTCAGGCGCTCCAATAGTTCGCGGCGATAGGGCGATGAAGAAGCCAGAATCAGTTTTAAAGGCATAAGAGTTTCATCCGCAATAAATGCTGAGGCTGCAAAGATAGAAAGATTAATTTTGTTTTAGCCGCTAACGGCTATAAGAAATTATTCAATCTCAACCAAGGCTTCGTCCGGATTGACGCTGTCGCCTTTGGCCACGTTTACATTTTTTACCGTACCGCTCACGGGCGCGGGCACTTCGTTTTCCATTTTCATGGCTTCGATGACGAGCACTGGATCGCCGGCTTTCACTTTAGCGCCGGGCTTCACCAAGATATCGACGATGGTGCCGGGCATGGAGCTGGTGACGTGACCCTCTTGATTGGCCTTGGGCCGCTTGGAACCTTTGGAAGCGCGGCGCGTGTCGACCATGCCGGCTTCGGTCGGCACGGTTTCGGTGAGCGTTTCGATAAGAATTTGTTCCGGTACGCCGTCGACGGTGACGAAGAATGGACGTTGCTCGTCGGATTTATGGCCGACACCGGTGACCTGAATGTGATACGTCTCGCCATGCATGGTCACGTTGAAATCGGTCGGCGCGTAAGCGGACAAGCTGGCGGCGCCGGACGACGGCAAAGGCTTCAATTCTTCGGCTTTGAGCGTACCGGCGGCGCGCTCTTCGAGAAACTTGCGGCCGATTTCCGGAAACATGGCGTAGGTGAGCACGTCTTCTTCGCTCTTGGCGAGCGCGCCGATTTCTTCGCGCAGTCGCTGCATCTCGGGTTTTAATTTATCCGCCGGACGATAGGTGATGATTTCTTCGTCGCCGATGGCCATGCGTCGCACCACGTCGTTGATCTTGCCGGGCGCTTGGCCGTAACGACCTTGCAGATAAAGTTTGACCTCGTTGGTGATGCTCTTGTAGCGCTGGCCGGTGAGCACGTTAAGCACCGCTTGCGTGCCGACAATTTGCGAGGTCGGTGTGACCAATGGCGGAAATCCTAAGTCTTCGCGCACGCGCGGAATTTCCGCCAGCACTTCGTTCATGCGGTTTAACGCGCCTTGTTCCTTCAGCTGGTTCGAAAGGTTGGAAATCATTCCGCCCGGCACTTGGCTTAACATCACGCGCGTATCGAGCTCGGCATATTCGCTTTCGAACTGATGATATTTTTTGCGCACGCCGCGGAAATAAAAACCAATTTCTTGCAGCAAGGGTAAATTCAAGCCGGTGTCGTAGGGCGTGTCGCGGAACGCCGCGACCATGCTTTCGGTCGGCGAGTGGCTGGTGCCCCAGGACAGCGAGGAGATCGCGGTGTCGGCATGGCGCGCGCCGTTTTGAACCGCGAGGTACATGCAAATATTGGCGACGCCGACGGTGGTGTGCGAGTGAAACGCCAGCGGTAATTTAGTGGCTTTGGATAAGGCTGAGAAAAGTTCCACCGTGTGCGCCGGCGTTAACAGACCGGCCATGTCTTTAATAGCGATCGAATCACAGCCCATCTTTTCCAATTCTTTGGCTTGTTTGACGAAGTGCTTGATGGTATGCACCGGGCTGATGGTGTAACAAATGGCGCCCTGCGCATGCTTGCGCGCTTTGAGCACGGCCTTGACCGACACTTCGATATTGCGCATGTCGTTCATGGCGTCGAAGATGCGGAATACGTCGACGCCGTTTTCCGCGGATTTTTTTACGAAGGCTTGCACCACGTCGTCGGAATAGTGGCGATAGCCGAGCAAGTTCTGGCCGCGCAGCAACATTTGAATCGGTGTTTTGGGTAATGCTTCCTTGAGCTTACGCAGTCGCTCCCACGGATCTTCTTTAAGAAAACGTAAGCAAGCATCGAAGGTGGCGCCGCCCCAAGCTTCGAGCGACCAAAAACCGACTTGGTCGAGCTTGGGACAGATCGGCAGCATGTCTTCGGTGCGCATACGCGTGGCCAGCAAGGACTGGTGCGCGTCGCGCAGCACCACTTCCGTGAGCCAAACTTTTTTCTTTGATTTTGATTTCGATACAGACGCCATGTCGCTTTTGTCTCCTACAAGCCGCGATGCGCCGCAATGGTGGCGGCGATGGCGGCGGCCAAGTCGGCGGTTGGACGCCGAATGGAATAGTTTAACAGTTCCGGATGTTGTTCGATAAACCCGGTGTCGAATTTACCCGCTTGGAATTCAGGCGTCGCCAGAATTTCCAAATAAAAAGGTTTGGTGGTTTTAACGCCGTGTACGCCCATGTCGAACAACGCGCGCCGTGCGCGCGCCAGCACTTTGTCCCAGGTCAGCGCCCACACGGTCAACTTGGCGCACATCGAGTCGTAGTGCGGCGGAAATTCGTAGCCGGTATAAATCGCGGCGTCAGTGCGCACGCCGGGCCCGCCGGGCGAGTAGTAACGCGTGATGCGGCCGAAGCTCGGCAGAAAATCGTTCTTGGGGTCTTCGGCGTTGATGCGGAATTGAATCGCATAGCCGCGCCGCTGAATTTCTTCTTGGCGATAGGACAGCGATTGACCTTCGGCGATGCGAATTTGTTCTTGCACGATATCCACGCCGGTGATTTGCTCGGTGACGGTGTGCTCGACCTGCAAGCGCGTGTTCATTTCCATGAAATAAAAATTTCCGCTTTGATCGAATAAAAATTCTACCGTCCCGGCATTTTCGTAGTTCACGATTTTCGCGGCGCGCACGCCGAGTTCGCAGACCGCGGCGCGCTGCTCGTCGGTTAACTGTGGCGAGGGCGCGATCTCGATCATTTTCTGATGGCGCCGTTGAATCGAACAATCGCGCTCGAACAAATGAATCACATTGCCTTGCTTGTCGCCGAGCACTTGCACTTCGATGTGGCGCGGATTGACGATGGCTTTTTCCAAGAACACGTCGGCACTGCCGAAAGCTTTGGTGGCTTCGGACACCACGCGCTCGAAGGCGCGCGTCAAATCTTCTTCGCTGTTGCAGCGGCGAATGCCGCGCCCGCCGCCGCCGGAGGTGGCCTTGAGCATCACCGGGTAACCGATTTTTTTGGCGAGCTTGACGGCTGCGGCGACATTTTTAAGATTGCCGTCGCTGCCGGGCACTACCGGCACGCCGGCGGCGATCATGGCCTCGCGCGCCGCGGTTTTGTCGCCCATGCGCCGAATCGCTTCCGGCGAAGGACCGATGAAAATAATCTCGCGCCGCGCGCAAATTTCGGCGAGCTGCGCATTTTCTGACAGGAAACCATAACCCGGATGCAAAGCGTCGCAACCGGTGGCGACCGCGAGGTTGACGATGCGATGCGCGTTTAAATAACCGCCGACCGGATCGGGACCGATGTTGTAAGCTTCGTCGGCTTTTTTGACGTGCAAAGCATGACGATCGGCGTCGGCATAAATCGCCACCGATTTAATGCCCATTTCGGCGCAGGCGCGCACGATGCGCACCGCGATCTCGCCGCGATTGGCCACTAAAATCTTTTTAATCAAGCTGAAAACTCCGTAGAGTCCGGCATTCCCGGCGGGATCCGCGCCTTGCTTTGTACGGAAAGGGACGAACCCTGTCAACAAGCTTTGGCGCTTACGCCGGATCGTCTAAAACCCTATTTTGACACAAGTTTGCGACGAATATATGATGCGCGGCCTATATCGGTCAGCCTGTGTTCGTGAGCAGTTTGGCGGGCGCCGATCGCCGTAATCTTTAAGAGGCGCGAAACACACAGCCATGTCGCCACCCCGGAAAGCCGTGCACGCGCAGTTACCGGCAACGATTGATCCGATTCAATTGGCGGAGCGTGGATCGCAGCTTAGCGGTAGTTTGCCGGTCAGGCAGATGCCGCGCTTAAAGCAGGCTTGCGTTGACGATTCGGGTGAGGTGTTAGTCGATCTTCGGTTCGAGCGCGGCGAGGGTGAGAGTGTTTATTTAATGCACGGCCGCTTGCAAGCCCACGTGCGCGTGGTCTGCCAGCGTTGCCTGGAACCGATGGAGCTTACGTTAGAAGTTTCACCGTGGCTGATGTTGGCGCGGCCCGATGCGCGCGATAAGGATTTGGCCGACGAAGCCGATATTCTAGTAGTGGATAAGCCGCTACTATTAAGCAGCTTGGTCGAAGACGAATTGTTGTTGGCGTGGCCGATGGTGCCGACGCATGAATTGAATCAGTGCCCGGCGAAAACTTACATTGCCACGCCGGCGGTGCAAAAAGATTTAAGCGTTGCGACGCAGGAAAAGAAAAATCCTTTTTCGGTGTTGCGCAAGATAAAGAAAAACAGTTAGCAGTGATTGATTATTACTTTAACGAGGATTTGCCATGGCCGTCCAGAAAAGCCGAGTTTCCCCTTCGCGTCGCGGTCAGCGGCGCTCGCACGATGCGCTCAAAAAATCGACGCTGTCGATCGACAAGACCAGCGGCGAAACCCATCGCCGTCATCATGTCTCCGCCGATGGTTATTATCGCGGCCGCAAAGTGCTGGAAAGTAAAACGGAATAAATCGTATTGCACCGCAAGCGTTTAGGGAATTGACGCAATGATCACGATTGCCCTCGACGCCATGGGGGGCGATCACGGTGTCGGCGTCACCGTGCCCGCGGCTCTTCAGACGCTGTCGCAGGAAGCTGCGCTCAAAGTAATCTTAGTCGGCCAAAGCGACGTGTTGCGCAAAGAGCTGACACGTCTGCGCGCCGCCGAAAACGACCGCCTCAGCATTCATCACGCCTCCGAAGTCATCGCCATGGACGAATCGCCGGCGCAAGCTTTGCGCAGTAAAAAAGATTCGTCGATGCGCGTAGCGATTAACTTGGTCAAAGAAGGGGTGGCGCAAGCCGCGGTGTCGGCCGGCAACACCGGCGCGCTCATGGCCACGGCGCGTTTTGTTCTTAAGACATTACCGGGCATCGATCGTCCGGCGATCATCACCACTTTGCCGACCACGCACGGTCACGTGCACGTGCTCGATCTCGGCGCCAACGTGGACTGCACGCCGGAGCAACTGGTGCAATTCGCAATGATGGGTTCCATCTTGGTCAGCGCCGTGGAAGGCAAAGATAAACCGCGCGTGGGTTTGCTCAATATCGGCGAAGAAGACATTAAAGGAAACGACAGCGTTAAAAAAACCAACGAGCTGTTGCGTGCCACGGGCCTGAACTATTGCGGCTTCGTCGAAGGCGATGAAATTTATACCGGTGACATGGATGTAATCGTGTGCGATGGATTTGTCGGCAACGTGATGTTGAAAACCAGCGAAGGCTTGGCGCAGATGATCACGCATTTTATGAAACAAGAATTCAAACGCAACTTGCTGACCAAAATTTCCGCGGTGATCGCGTTGCCGGTGTTGCGCGCTTTTCGCAAACGCGTCGATCCACGCCGCTACAACGGCGCGACCTTGATCGGCCTTAACGGCACCGTGATTAAAAGTCACGGCGGCGCCGACAAGCTGGCTTTTCAGTGCGCGATCCTCGAAGCCTTGGCCGAAGTTAAAAACAACGTGCCGGAACGCATTGGGCGCGAGCTGGCGGCGATGTCGGCGCGGGAGACGCTAGCGTGATCTATTCACGGATTATCGGCACCGGCAGTTATCTGCCGCCGAAAATATTGACGAATCGCGACCTGGAAAAAATGGTCGATACCACGGATGAGTGGATACTCGACCGTACCGGAATTCGCGAACGGCATATTGCCGGCGCCGATGAAACCACAGCGTCCATGGGCGAACAGGCCGCGCGCCATGCCATTAAAGCAGCCGGCGTCAGCGCGCAAGATATCGATCTTATTATTGTCGCCACGACTACCGCCGACCAAATTTTTCCCAGCACCGCTTGTTTAGTACAGGAGCGACTCGGCATTCACGGCTGTGCCGCTTTTGACGTGCAAGCCGTGTGCACAGGTTTTGTCTATGCCTTGAGTATCGCCGATAAATTCGTGCGCAGCGGTTCGGCGAAATGCGCGCTGGTACTGGGCAGCGAAACCTTATCGCGCATTACCGATTGGGCTGACCGCACCACTTGCGTGTTGTTCGGCGACGGCGCGGGTGCGGTGGTGCTGGCGGCGTCGGACAAACCCGGTATCGTTTCCACGCACTTGCATGCCGACGGCCAATATAAAGATTTACTATGCGTGCCCGCCGGTATTTCGCGCGGTTATGACAAAGTCGTCAACGGCACGGCGTTTATGAAAATGCAAGGCAGCGAAGTATTTAAAGTCGCCGTAAACACCTTAGGCCGCATCGTCGATGAAACCTTGGCGGCGAATAATTTAAAAAAATCCGATATTCAATGGCTGGTGCCGCATCAAGCCAATCACCGCATCATCGCCGCGACCGCGAAAAAATTGGACATGTCGATGGATCATGTGGTGCTGACGGTGGATCGCCATGGCAATACTTCCGCGGCATCAATCCCCTTGGCTTTCGATGAAGCAGTGCGCGACGGCCGTATCAAGCAAGGCGATATGGTGTTGATGGAGGCCTTTGGCGGCGGTTTTACTTGGGGTTCGGTGCTGCTTAATTATTAGCTAAATTTAGGAATCTCTAAAAATTTCCGTCATTCCCGCGAAAGCGGGAATCTATTTCAAAATACTTGGATTCCCGCTTTCGGGGAATGACGAGTTAATTAATAGAGGTTCCCTTAGATAAGGGATTTTTTGAATGTTGGCATTCGTTTTCCCCGGACAAGGTTCGCAGTCGGTCGGCATGTTGCAGTCGCTGGCAGTTGAATTTCCTGCTGTTAAGCAAACTTTTGCCGAAGCTTCGCAAGCACTCGGTTACGATCTGTGGCAAATTGTGGAGCAGGGGCCGGAAGAAAAACTCAATCAGACTGAAATTACACAACCGGCGATGTTGGCAGCGGACGTGGCTACGTGGCGCGTGTGGTTAGCGCAGCAAGGCCCGCGGCCGCAATACATGGCTGGCCACAGTTTGGGCGAATACGCCGCGCTGGTGTGCGCGGAGGCGATTAATTTTAACGACGCCGTAAAACTCGTCGCTGACCGCGGGCGTTTTATGCAACAAGCCGTACCCGCGGGCCAAGGCGGTATGGCGGCAATTTTAGGTTTGGATGATGAGGCGGTGCGTAAACTTTGCCAACAAGCGGCGCAAGGCGAAATATTGGAAGCGGTCAATTTTAATTCACCGGGGCAGGTGGTGATCGCCGGTAATGTCGCAGCGGTAATGCGCGCCGTGGATCAGTCCAAAGCCGCCGGCGCCAAGCGCGCGGTATTGTTACCTGTGAGCGTGCCGTCGCATTGCGCGTTGATGCATCCGGCGGCGCAACGCATGGCAGAACGTTTGAAGCTAATCGATATTCGCTCGCCGCAAATACCCGTCATCCATAATACGCACGTGCAAGCCGAGTCCGATCCACAAGCGATTCGAAATGCTTTGGTGAGTCAGATAGAATCGCCGGTGCGTTGGGTTGAGACGATTCAGAAAATATCCGCCGCCGGTGTCGATCGGCTGATAGAATGCGGTCCGGGCAAAGTGCTCGCGAGCCTCAATAAACGTATCGTTAAAACCGCTGAGACTTTGCCGGTGTTCGATCCGGAGACGCTCAACACCGCGCTAAGCATTGTTAAAAATTAATTCTGATTTGGAGTTACATATTTTTATGCTGCTGAAAGCTCAGATTGCTCTGGTGACCGGCGCCAGTCGCGGCATCGGCCAAACCATCGCGCTGGAGTTGGGCCGGCAAGGCGCGCAGGTGATCGGCACGGCCACGTCGCCGGAAGGCGCGGAAAAAATCAGCAATGCACTGAAAGAAAATAATATCGCCGGCAAAGGCGTGGTGCTGGATGTCAACAATACGGACTCCATCGCCGCGGTGTTGGCGGACATGGAAAAGAACGGCGGTGCGCCGACGATTCTTGTCAACAACGCCGGCATCACGCGCGATAATTTATTACTGCGCATGACCGAGGAAGAATGGGATGCTATTCTCGACACCAATCTGAAATCGGTTTATCGCCTGAGCAAGGCATGCCTGCGCGCGATGATGAAGGCGCGTT
>JACQBD010000028.1 GCA_016194665.1 Gammaproteobacteria bacterium | reverse complement strand
GAATTAAAAAGCTTCCGTCGAGCCGATGGCAAACCTTACCGGCTCGTCCCCTTGCCGTGGCCGCGCGCGCGTTACGATGAAGACGGTCAACGTCTGCCGGCGACCTACGCTAACTTTCTTATTATCAACGATGCGGTGCTGGCGCCTACTTACGAGGATCCGGCGGATAACATCGCCCTCGCTCGTCTTAAGGAATGTTTCCCCGATCGCGAGATCGTGGCGATTAACTGTTTGCCTTTGATATATCAATTCGGCAGCCTGCATTGCGTCACCATGCAGCTACCGCAGGGCGTCATTTCTTAAAACGAAAAATTTTAATCCAATAAAAAACGCGAAGGCTTTAACCGACCTTCGCGTTTTTTTGAACTGAAAGACTAAATCTTTACTTCTTGTCTTTGCCCTTGTCGGCGCCTTTCTCGCCTTTAACTTCGACGCTGGTGGCGGTCATTTTATATTCCACCGTTACCTTGGCGCCCTTTTTGAGTTCGCCTTGCACTTTAGTGTTGGCGTCGCGGGCGATTTCCCATTTTTCTTTGCCTTTTTCCACGACGATCTTGGAGTCGGTGACATCCAGCACCGGGCCGGTGACCTGATAGGCCATGGCAAGCGGAGCGACGAATAGCAAGACGGCAGCAAGCATCAATGTACGTTTCATGGTGAACTCTCCTGTGAGTTATTCGAGGCGCGCACCATAGGAACAGTTGCGGTGCTTGTCAATAAGCGGCAAAAAATCCGCGCCGGAACATGCTAACATTGGCGCCATGAGCGCAACACTAAAAGTCGGATTGGTGCAGCAATTCTGCTCCGAGGACCGTAATAAAAATATCGCCGCGAGTATCGCCGCAATCCGCGAAGCCGTGGCGCGCGGCGCGCGCTTGGTGTTGCTGCAAGAGCTGCACACCGGCGTATATTTTTGTCAGACTGAAGATACCCAGCGCTTCGATCAAGCTGAAACTATCCCCGGCCCGACTACCCAAGAGCTGGCCAAGATCGCCGAGGAACTGTCCGTCGTTATCGTCGGCTCGATTTTTGAGAAACGCGCGCCCGGTGTGCACCACAATACCGCCGTGGTGCTCGATGCCGATGGCACATTAAAAGGCCAGTACCGCAAGATGCACATCCCCGACGATCCGGGTTATTCCGAAAAATTTTATTTCACGCCGGGCGATCAAGGTTTTATGCCGATCGCCACGTCCGTCGGCAATTTAGGCGTGCTGGTGTGTTGGGATCAGTGGTATCCGGAAGCCGCGCGCCTCATGGCTTTGCACGGCGCCGATATTTTACTGTACCCCACCGCCATCGGCTGGGACGCGCGCGATGACGCCGCCGAAAAAAATCGCCAACGCGACGCCTGGATTACGATTCAACGCGCACACGCTATCGCTAACGGTTTGCCGCTGGTGACCTGCAATCGCGTGGGTACTGAACCGGATCCTTCCGGCCGCTCGCCCGGCATCGAATTCTGGGGTTCGAGTTTTATCGCCGGTCCGCAAGGCGAGTTTCTGGCGCAAGCCAGCAACGATAAGCCGGAAGTATTGGTGGCCGAAGTCAGCCGCCAACGTTCCGAGGACATTCGCCGCATTTGGCCGTTTTTCCGTGACCGGCGCATCGACGCCTACCACGATCTCTTAAAACGTTACGGGAAATAATTTCCGCTGCTGTTAACCGCCGCGTCAGCAGCGGTGAGAATATCTTCTATGTCTAAACCGATCTTAATCAAATCCGCCGCGGAGCTGCTCGGGCACATCCTCGGCTCCACGTTTCCCGCCGATCGCGCCATGGAAAGCTATTTCCGCGAACGCCGCGAGATGGGCGTGCGCGATCGCGGGTTTGTCGCGGAAACCGTGTATGGCTGTTTGCGCGAGCGGCGCGTACTGGAATTCATCGCCGGCTCGGCTGAAGCGCCGAATATCGTCGCGGCGTATTTGCTGCTCAAAGGCTATAGCGCCCGCGTGCTTGAGGAAACCGGCTTCCGTGGGCCGGCGCGCGAAATGGCGGAACGTGCGCGCCAATTCGACATCAGCAGCTTGCCGTTTGCGCAACGCGCGAATCTTCCCGATTGGCTGGCGCAAGGCTTGCTCGAACAATACACCGAGGCAGAAGCCTTGGCCTTGGCGCAAGCCTTGAATCAACCGGCGTCGCTGGACATGCGCGTGAACACGCTCAAAGCCAAGCGCGAAGAAGTGCAAGCGCAGCTAACGCTGGAAGGTTTCGCCTGCGAACCCGCGCCTTATTCGCCGATGGGTTTGCGCCGCAACGAGCGCGCGCCGATTTTTAAAACCAAATGTTTTAAGGAAGGATTATTCGAAGTACAAGACGAAGGCAGTCAATTGCTGTCGCTCATGCTCGAACCCAAGCGCAATGAAATGGTGGTTGACTTGTGCGCCGGCGCCGGCGGCAAAACTTTGCACCTGGGCGCGTTGATGGCCAATACCGGCACGGTCTACGCCATGGATGTCTCGGTACGCCGATTGGAAAAACTCAAGCCGCGGCTTAAACGTTCCGGGCTGAATAATGTGCGCACGGTTTCCATCAGCCATGAGCGCGACGCGCGCATCCAGCGTCTCTACGGAAAAATCGATCGCGTGTTGGTGGATGCGCCTTGTTCCGGCACCGGCACTTTACGCCGCAACCCAGATATTAAATGGCGCGAGATTAATTTGGCGGAATTGACCGACGCGCAGCAACGTATTCTGGCGGCCGCCGCTAAACTGCTCAAGCCCGGCGGGCGCGTGGTGTATGCCACCTGCAGTTTGCTGCGCGAGGAAAATGAAAATATCGTCGCAGCGTTTCTAGCGGCGAATCCCGATTTCCGCACCATTCCCGCCGGTGAAATTCTAGCGCGCCGGCATGTGGCCTTAGAGATGCCGACGGACGCGCTGCGGTTATTGCCGCATCGGCATCACACCGATGGGTTTTATGCCATAGCGTTGGAAAAAATCCGCTGACGACTACAAACAAAAGTTTTATTTTTTATCGACCAGGGCGCGGCGGCGATTACGAATCAAGGTGATCAGCCATACCACCAAACCAATCAGCACCAATCCCAGCAATACATACAGCTCGTAACGTTTGAAGTCGCTTAGGAACAGCCGGAAGGCTTCGCCAAAAAGATAACCGGCGAAGGCGAAAGAGAATGCCCAAATAATGGCGCCCAACAGATTAAGTACAAAAAACCGCATGCGCGATACGCGCGCGGCGCCGACGGCGAAGGGCGTGACGTTGCGAAATCCATAAAAGAACCGGAATGAAAGAATCAGCAGATTTTGATGGCGATGCAGATGCTTATAAACTTTTTCGGCGCCCGCCTGCCATGAAAGTCGTTTGGCGATAATCTTCGGCCCGTAATAACGGCCGATGTAAAAATATAATTGGTCGCCGCTGAAACTGCCGGCGAAGGCGCTGGCGATCACCCACGGTAGTTCGAGAAAACCCATGTGCGCGGCGAAACCTCCTAGGATCAGGATAGTTTCTCCTTCCAGAAATGTTCCGATCAAGATGGCGACATAGCCATAGTTTTTGATCAGCTCGGTTAATGTATCAAGCGACATAAATCACGCGCGCCATAGAAGCAGATTTCACAAAAAAAGAGAACCATAAAAAAGCCCCGTGCAAGGACGGGGCCTTTAAGAAGGCAAGTTTTCGTACGTACTTTGGTTATTCTCAGCTAGCAATAACGCGTGTGGCTTGTTTGCCTTTTGGTCCCTGCGTATGCTCAAACTCGACTTTTTGCCCTTCGTTGAGGGTCTTGTATCCATCCCCTTCGATGGTGGAAAAATGCACGAATACATCTTCACTGCCGTCGCTCGGGGTAATGAAGCCATAGCCCTTCGCATTGTTAAACCACTTCACAGTACCGGTCTGCATACACACCCCTTTCTTGAGTAGCAAAACCGCCCGTGTCAATAAGAATCTTGCCGGGCGTCAAAACATCCTACGTGAAGTTTTTCGGCCTGACAATGCTAGTTAGCACACAGATACGTGCCTGTATCCATGATGAGTAATTCCTAATATTCATCTGGATCGGCGCTACGATTGCGCTTCAACGCACCATGGCGTTTCTTCGCCGTCAGCCGTCGCTGCTTGGCGCCGCGGCTGACGCGAGTCGGCTTACGCGGCTTGGGCACATGATTCAAAGCACGCAGCTTGTGCTGCAAGCGCTCGAAGGCGATTTCGCGATTGCGTATCTGCGAGCGAGTATCGGAGGCCACCACCACCACGCCGGAAGGAAAGTGCGTGAGGCGCACCGCCGACTCGGTACGATTGACATGCTGGCCGCCCGCGCCCTGGGAGCGATAGGTGTCCAAGCGCACTTCGTTTTCAAGCACGTGACGATTCAGCGAATACGGTGGTTTGGATAATTTCATTGTTATCGATGCATCAATACGAAAAACGTGTTTTTATTATCGCAGTTGTTAAAATAGCCGCCTTTAACCATTCCCATAAATGAATCATAAAAGGCCAGCCGATGATCGTCATCCTTAAATCCGACATCAGCGACAACAGTCCGGAATACCGTCAGATTTTGGACTATCTCAGCCATAAGTCCAACCTCACCACGCGCATTCACCAGGAAGTCGGCGTGCAGCAAACCTTGACCGAAATTTATCTGGTCGGCGACACCGCCGCGCTCGATAAGACTGAAATCGAAAGCTTGGCCGGCGTCGACCGCGTGGTGCGCGTTTCCGAAGAATACCGCATCCTCGGCCGGCATAAAGACGATAAACGCGCCACCGGTTTTGAGTACAACGGCGTGAGCTTCAACCAAGATAATCTGAACGTGTTCGCCGGTCTGTGCGCCGTGGACAATCCGCCGCACGTCGAAGCCATGCTCAAAGCGCTGCGCGACAACGGCCAAGTGTGCACGCGCATGGGCGCATACAAGCCGCGCACCAATCCATATTCGTTTCAAGGCCACGGCAAGAGTTGCCTGCCGTGGGTGTTCGAGCTCGCCGGCAAATACGGCATCAAAGTGATCGCCATGGAAATCACGCACGACTCGCACTTGCATGAAATTCAGGAAGCGCTCAATAAAACCGGTAAACCCACGGGAGTGATGCTACAGATCGGCACGCGCAATACGCAAAACTTTGAGTTGCTGAAAATCGTCGGCCGTCAACGCGAACTGCCGGTGCTGCTCAAACGCGGCTTCGGCATCACCCTCGAGGAATCTTTGAACGCCGCCGAATACTTGGCGAGCGAAGGCAACCGCAATATCGTCTTCGGTTTGCGCGGCATGAAAACCAACATGGGCGATCCGCACCGCAACTTCGTCGACTTCGCGCACGTGCCGGTCATCAAGCGCCTGACGCGCATGCCGGTGTGCATCGACCCGTCGCATTCGGTGGGCACGCGCGACACCGCGCCGGATGGCATCCTCGACGTGATGCACGTCACCGCCCAAGCCTGTACGAGCTGCCGTATTTTCTGGAAGACGTGGCGGTGGCGCGTGCAGCGTATGAAAAACGCCGCGCCCTCGCGCGCAGTTTCATCGAAAAGAAAAACTAAAAAAATAAATGTAGGGCGCGCTCTGCGCGCCCATCGACAAAATGACGCATGAGACGCGCTACTTTTATCCCCTCATCCTAGCCCTCTCCCGGAGGGGGTTTAAGCTCTTTTCACTTCTTCTATCTTTTTCTCTTTTACTTTTAATTCTTTTCTCGTTTACCTACCTATCCCGTAGAGCACATCGACGATAATCCGCGTTTTCTTTTCTATCATTACCACCTGCGAACCCACGCGCAGGCGCACATGCGTGTACGGCAAGTAAGATAATTTTTTTTCCAATTCCGCGGGCAAGGATTCGGTTGGAGCTTTGGCGGGGAGCACGTCTCCTTTTATAAGCTGGGTGCTTTCCGCGGCCGATTTTTGCGCGGGAAATTTCTTGTAATACTGCGTGATAGTAGCCCGATCGCTGCTGCTAAAACGAGCGTCGGCGGGTTTGCTGTCGTCTTGCAACACTACCCGACCCGAAGTCGCGGTATAAGCGGCGCAAGCGTTCAGTGTTAAAGCCATTACGATCAGCAACAAAACTCGATGCATACTAATCTCCGCCATGTAAATCCAAATAAAATTCTTTAAGGAAATCTTTAAGAAAAATTCCCCTCTCCCTGCGGGAGAGTGCTGCGGTGAGGGCGAGTAAATACATACATTTAATTATCCCCCTCATCCCCTCCTTCTCCCGGAGGGAGAAGGAGTTTCAATTTTTAAAGGTTTCTCTTAAGTGTAATGCCGCAAAGTCTTGCCGATATAAATTTGCCGCGGACGATCGATGCCGTGCGATTCTTCCTGTAGCTCCAGCCAGTGGCTGATCCAGCCGGCGGTGCGCGCCAGCGCGAACACGGCGGTGAACATATTCATCGGGAAACCCATGGCGCGCAGCAGGATGCCGGAATAAAAATCCACGTTGGGATAAAGCTTGCGCTCGATAAAGTATTCGTCCTGCAACGCAATTTCTTCCAGGCGCATGGCGATCTCCAGCAGCGGATCGTTTTTGCCCAAATGCGCCAACACTTTTTTCGCCTGCTCCTGAATCACGCGCGAGCGCGGGTCGAAGTTTTTGTAAATGCGATGGCCGAAACCCATGAGCCGGAAGGAATCGTTCTTGTCTTTGGCGCGCGCGATGGCC
>JACQBD010000027.1 GCA_016194665.1 Gammaproteobacteria bacterium | reverse complement strand
CGCCTGTACGACTCCGACAAAAACGTCACGCGCTCGATGCGCAGCAAAGAAGAAGCCATGGATTATCGCTACTTCCCCGATCCCGATCTGCCGCCGTTAACCATCACCGCGGATTTTATCCGCGACGTGCAGGCCAGCTTGCCGGAACTGCCGGACGCCAAACGCACGCGCTTTATGAAAGATTACGGCCTGTCTGCGTATGACGCCGGCGTGCTTACCGGCTCGCGCGAAATGGCGAATTACTATGAGCAAGTGGTGCGCGAATCCAAAGCCGATCCCAAGATCGCCGCCAACTGGGTGACGGGTGAGCTCGCCGCGTTTCTCAATCGCGATAACAAGGACATCGTCGCTTCGCCCGTGACCGTTAAGATGATGACCGGGCTTCTACAGCGCATGGCCGATAACACCATCTCCGGAAAAATCGCCAAAGAAGTATTTGAGGCGATGTGGAACGGCGAAGGCGACGCCGACGCCATCATCGCCAAGAAAGGTTTAAAGCAGATCACCGATAGCGGCGCGATTGAAAAGATTGTCGACGAGATTATCGCCAAGAACCCGCAGCAGCTCGAACAGTACCGCGCCGGCAAGGAAACTTTATTCGGCTATTTCGTGGGCCAGGTGATGAAGGCTACGCAGGGCAAGGCTAATCCTGCGCAGGTTAACGAATTGCTTAAGAAGAAGCTGGCAAAATAGCATCGCTCGGAACGTATCAAATTTCTACTTGCGTCCCCAGCTCAATCACCCGATTCGTCGGCAAATTAAAGTATTCCACCGGACTGCCGGCGTTACGCGCCATCGCCGAGAACAAACGTTCGCGCCACAGCGCCATGCCTTCGACGCGGATGCTGGGGATCACGGTTTCGCGGCTTAAGAAGAACGAGGTTTCGAGCGGCTCAAAGTTCAAGTCGTATTCGCGACAGAGTGCCAGGGCCTGCATGACATCGGGTCGATCTTTGAAACCGAAATGAAACATGATCTGGTAACAATTATTGTCCAGCTCTTCGATACGCACACGGTTTTTTTCCGACACGCGCGGCACATCCTCGATGACGACCGTCAAGAAAACCACGCGTTCGTGCAGCACTTTGTTGTGCGCTAAATTATGCAACAGCGCGTGTGGCACGCTGCCCGGCATTGAGATTAAAAATACCGCGGTGCCGGGCACGCGCATCGGCGGGTGGCGCATGAGCGATTCCAAAAAAGATTTTAGCGGGATGGAGGACTGTTTCAGGCAGGCTTGTAGAATTTCGCGCCCGCGTCGCCACGTGACCATGACGGTGAAAACCACCGCACCCAAGATTAAAGGAAACCAACCGCCGTCGGTGATTTTGAGCAAGCTGGCGGAGAAGAATGTTGCGTCTACCAGCATGAAAGATCCGGTGGCGAACAGCGACAAGAACAAATTATATCGCCAGCCGAAACGAATCACGAAGAAAGTGAGAAAGGTCGTCACTAACATTGTGCCCATGACCGCGACGCCGTAGGCCGAGGCTAATTTAGACGACGATCCGAATCCGACGGTGGCGACCAACACCGCCACCAGCAAAACCCAATTCACCGCCGGTAAATAAATTTGTCCGATCTCTTTCGCCGAGGTGTGCAAGATGTTCATGCGCGGCAGATAACCGAGCTGAATCGCCTGTTTGGTGATCGAATAGGTTCCTGAAATAGTCGCCTGTGAAGCGATTACGGTGGCCGCGGTGGCGAGCGCGATCATCGGGTACAGCGCCCAACTTGGATAAGCGAGGTAAAAAGGATTTTCGATGGCCAGCGGGTTGGCGATCAGCAACGCGCCTTGGCCGAAATAATTGAGCACCAACGCCGGCAGCACCAAGCCAAACCAGGCGATGCGCACCGCGCGCTTGCCGAAATGACCCATGTCCGCGTACAAGGCTTCGGCGCCGGTGAAAGCCAGCAACACCGAGCCGAGCACGACGAAAGACGCCATGCCGTGGCTGGTGACGAACAGCACCGCATGCAAGGGATTAAGCGCCAGCAACACAATCGGTGTGTGCGCGATGTTGTAAACGCCGACCGCGCCCAGCGCCACAAACCACAGCACACAAATCGGTCCGAAAAAGGCGCCGACAATCGCGGTGCCGTGACGTTGAAAAGCGAACAGGGTTATTAACACAATCGCCGAAATCGGTACGACGTAATGTTTGAACGCCGCGGTGCCGACTTCGAGCCCTTCAACGGCCGAGAGCACCGAGATAGCGGGAGTGATGACGGCGTCGCCATAGAATAGCGACGCGCCAATTACGCCCAAGACTAAAATCACTAATCGTCGGCGTGGATGTTCTTTGACGGCGGTAGCAGCCAGCGCCAACAGCGCCATGATGCCGCCTTCGCCTTTGTTATTGGCGCGCATGATTAACATCACGTACTTAAGCGAAACCACGATCATGAGCGACCAGAAAATGGTCGACAACCCGCCGAGAATATTCACCGGATCGAGCGCGATGCCGTGGCTGGGGGCGAAGGTTTCCTTGACGGCGTACAGCGGGCTGGTGCCGATATCGCCGTAAACGATACCGAGCGCAAGCAAGGTGAGTCCGGCGGTGGAAGAGCGCTTGGAAGACGGATCGTTATTGTTATGCGTCACGCCTGTTTGGCCGGTGGGATCGAGTGCGCGCGCACGTTACACCTTGGCTAGTTCGCTTGCAAGATAGGTATAAAGGCATGAATTGTAGAGTTTAAAATTATTAAAAATGCCAGCTGGCGCCGGCCGCCGCCGACCATCCGCTGCTGAGTTGCACGCCGTTAACGCGTTGATACAGCGGCAACTGCCCAAACCCATAAACTTTTGCCGCGCGGGTTAAAGAATAGCTAACGCCCGGACTTAGCCATAAAAAACTTCCGCCGCTGTCTAAAGGTTCGGCATTCATTCCACGATCGCGATCTTTGAAATGCATATTGACCTGTAGCAGGCCGCTCCAAGCAAGAGATAGCGGATAGTTCATGCCGGCTCGAATATTTATTGATTGCCCGGCAAGCGTGCATCACGCAGGATGTTGGCATGCCATTACGTTAACTAATTTTGCAGCGGATTCTATGCTTGACGGCACACGCTATTCCAGTAAACTCCGATTGTATGTTCCATCTCACACACAAACGAATCTGCGTTATCAACATGCGTCTGGCTATTTGGCCGGCGTCGCGTCTGTGTGCTGAGGAACCAGAGATAAACATGTAAAGCAGTCCATTAACGAATATTCCGAAGGCCACAGAGCGCAAGTTCTGTGGCCTTTTTGTTTTTGGGGAGCGAGGAAAATAATATGTCAGTACCGGCGGCATTTTTAGCAGTCATTCTTGTCTGGTCCACTACACCCTTGGCGGTGAAATGGAGTAGCGAAGGCGCGGGTTTTCTTTTGGGTGCGTTTGGTCGCATGGCCTTGGCGGCGATTTTATGTGTGGCGATTCTGGCCGCGCTGCGGCGCAAACTACCTTGGCATCGCCAAGCGCGTCACACTTATGTTGCCGCCACGCTTGGCGCCTACGGCGCGCTGCTGTGCGTTTACTGGGGCGCGCAATATATTCCCTCGGGAATTGTCGCACTGATATTCGGGCTTACGCCGCTGCTCACTGCCTTATTCGCGCGCGTCGTGCTCGACGAACGCAGTTTAACGTTAGCCAAGCTGGCCGGCATGTTGCTCGCCATGCTGGGGCTTGGCGTGATCTTCGGCGCGCACGCGACATGGGGCGCGCACGCGGCCGCGGGCATTATGGTGGTACTGCTTGGCGTCGTGTTGCACTCCATGGCCGCGGTGCTGGTGAAACGGAATAACGCTTCCTTGCCGAGTTTCATGGTGACCACCGGCGCTTTATTAATTACTGCGCCGCTGTTTTTTTTAACCTGGGAGTTATTCGGCGCGCCGATTCCCGCCGCTGTCTCGACCCAGACCCTAGGCGCGATCGTGTATCTCGGCATCGTCGGTTCGGTCATCGGTTTCAGTTTGTATTTTTATTTGCTGCGGCATATCGAAGCGAACGCGGTCGCTTTGGTAACGTTGGTATCGCCGGTGTTGGCGCTTATTTTAGGCGCCACGGTTAATCATGAATCGATTCCTTGGCGCGTGTGGACCGGCGCGGCCTTGGTGCTGTCGGGCATGGGGCTGCATCACTGGGGTCATGTTTTGTGGCGCTGCTTACCGGCGGTGCGCGAGCGTCTTAGCTAGAACCTATCTCACATAAGAATCAGATCAATGTAGGTTGGGGTGAGCACAGCGAACCCCAACAAATCGTTGGGTTACGGCGCTTCGCGCCTAACCCAACCTACATTAAAACTTTTTTAGAGACAGATTCTAGTTCCAATTTAATTAAGAATCGTCGAAGGTCAGTGGAATGGGATTCAAATGTCATTACTGAAACAAGGAGAAAAAAAGTGAAAAGCAAATATGTGTTGAAAAAGTGGTTTGCCGGACTTGTCGTTGTGGCGCTCGCGCTCAGTGCTTGTATCCATCCATCATCCGCGCCGATGGCTGAACGCACGACCGGCAGCGTGGTCTCCGCCGATGGCGTTGAAATCAAATACGAGGTCAGCGGTCAAGGGCAACCGGCATTGGTATTTGTGCATTGCTGGACGTGCAACCGCAGTTTCTGGGACGACCAGGTCGCGTATTTTGCACCGCGCTACACGGTCGTGCGTCTTGATCTCGCCGGTCATGGCGAATCCGGCGGCGGACGCAAAAATTATACGATGACGGCGTTCGGCGCGGATGTCGCCGCCGTGGTCGAAAAGCTTAAGTTGCCGCGAGTGATTCTGATCGGTCATTCCATGGGCGGCCCGGTCAGCGTCGAAGCTTCAAGCCGTTTAGGCGCGCGCGTCATCGGCGTGGTCGGCGTGGATACATTTTATACCGGCTGGCAGCCTCCCAAGGGCGATCAAGTCGCGGCGTTTATCAAACCCTTCGCCACCGACTTCAGCGTCACCACGGATAAATTCGTGCGCTCGATGTTTATGCCGGATGCCGATAAGGCGCGCGTCGATCGGATAGCGAAAATCATGACCTCGGCCGATAAGGCGATGGCGGTCAGCGCCATGACCGATATTTTGCAATGGTACGAACAGGACTCGGAAAATTCGCTCAAGCGTTTGGGAAACAAGTTGCGCAATATCAACGCCGATCCTAAGCGCGAAAATCATGCGCATCACAAAAGCGTGGTGTTGATTCCCGGCGCCGGGCATTTTGTACCGCAGGAAAAACCGCTTGAGTTCAATCGCGCGCTGGACGTTGTCGCGGAGCAACTCATTCAGCAAACGAAAACCAATTAATTTTTTTGGCCTCTCGCGTCAGCGAGAGGCTTTATTTTTTTGACAGCTGTTGCAATATGTTTGCGGCCGCTTCGGCAATTTTGCGGCGATTAAATAACAGCTGCCAGCGTCCGCCGCCTAGCTGGCGCCATAAAAACGCCGCGCGAATTCCGGCAAACAAAGCCACGCGCACTTTGGCGGCGATTAAGGCGTTGGCCAGGTGCCCTTGCTCGCCGTTGACGATGATGCGCGGACTGAGCGTGCTGATGGTTTGGGTGTACAGCTCGGCGAGTTTTTCGATCAAGCGTGGCGATACAGCGTCGCCGTTGTCGTCCGCATCGAAAAATTTCATTTGCGTTTGAATCGCTTCGATGCCGCGGCGTATCGCGTCTTGCATTTCCGCGTGTTGGCGCAATTGGCCTTGCAGATGAATCAAGGAGATGACGTATTTGGCAATCTCGATATCCCCCGGGTCGGTTTTGCCTGCGAGCTTGTCGCGTAACAACTCCAAACCGAGCACAACGCCGGCGCCACCGCCGTAAATAGCGGCGGTATCGGGCGCGTCGATTAACAGCAAGCTTTGCGCGCTGGTGTTTAAGGCGGTGGCATCGGCGCGACCTTCGCGCGCGAGTTGTTGCGCCAAGCGCGCGGCCTGAAACACAGCCGCGAGTGCAAGTATTCTATCGGTGAATGAACCCATGACGCCAAACCTTATTGCCGCTGATCGTCGTCCAGTTTAGAAGCAAGCAATAAAACCGGCAACGTGAAATTGCCAAGCATGACGGGCCGAGTGGGTGGAGCAGATTTCTTTTTAAGATTCTTTCATGCAAGCGCGTTCGACTTCGACGCGTTTAACGCCGGGCACACTTGCCACCGCTTGCTTAATCTGAGTAACGATGTTTTCGGCAAAGGGGCAATAGGGCGTGGTCAATTGAATTTCGAGGTGCACATAGTCATCGACGATATCCATCTCTTGGATGAATCCCAGCTCGACGATGTTATGTTTTAACTCCGGATCGATGACTTTTTTAAGCGCGTCATAGATCATGGTTTCAGTGATGCGTGGGGCCATGAGGATTCCCTCGACGGTGGAATGCAGTAAATTCTAACAGATGCCTCGGCTTTGAATGGGATTTTCCGCACATGGATTTTTAGATTATCAGTATTTCACTGTCGCGCCGGCCAACTGCGTTGACTTAAGTAAAACAACCAGCTAAATCAATAAGAGACACACGCGCGCTCATCCGAGGCGGCGTCTCATTCCAGGGATTTCCGGCACCGGCGTCATGAAAAAAATGGAGCATAAACCCAAGGTCGGGCTGATCCTGGCCGGCGGCGGGGCGCGTGCCGCCTATCAAGTCGGTGTGATTAAAGCGATTGCCGAGATGACGCCGCCGGGCAGTCCCAATCCATTTCCCATTCTATGCGGCACTTCAGCCGGCGCCATCAACGCCACCACGCTGGCTATTTATGCCACCCACTTTCAAGAAGGCGCGCGGCGCTTGACGCATGTGTGGCGCAATTTTCATGTGGACCAGGTGTTTCGCGCCGACGCCTTGAGCGTCATGGGCAATGGTTTTCGTTGGTTCGCGGCGATCGCCTTGGGCGGCATCGGCCGGCAAAATCCGTTGTCACTGTTGGATCGCGCGCCCTTGCGACGTTTGTTGGCGCATACCATGCCGTGTAAAAAATCCAGGAGTCCATCGACGCCGGTGCGCTGTATGCCCTGAGTGTCACGGCGTCGGGTTACACGTCGGGCCAGTCGGTGAGTTTTTATCAGGGCGTACCCGAATTGGGATCGTGGAAACGCGCGCGTCGCGTCGGCAGCGCCGCCAATATCAATATCGATCATCTGATGGCGTCGTCGGCGATCCCGTTTATTTTTTCGGCGGTGAAAATCAATCGCGAATATTTTGGCGACGGCTCCATGCGCCAGATCGCGCCCATCAGTCCGGCGTTGCATTTAGGCGCCGATCGCGTATTGGTGATCGGCGTGCGCAATGAAAACCAAACAGCCGCCGCGCGCGGCGAGTCCGAGGATTATCCGTCCTTGGCGCAAATGGCCGGCCATGTATTGAACAGTATTTTTCTCGATAGCTTGGAAGCCGATCTTGAGCGCTTGCAGCGCATTAATAAAACCATCAATCTGATTCCGCAGCATCACTTGCGCGAAAGCGGCGTGACTCTGCGCAAAGTGGATGTGCTGGTGGTGTCGCCGAGTGAAGACCTGGAAAAAATCGCCGCGCGCCATGCGCATCATTTGCCGTGGCCGATACGTTCTTTGTTATACAGCTTGGGCGCCTTCAACCGCAAAGGCTCGAACTTGGTGAGTTACTTGTTATTTGAGCGTCCCTATTGCCGCGAATTGATTAATCTCGGCTATAAAGACGCGATGCATCGCAAGGATGAGATATTGCAGTTTTTGGAAATTACCCCGACTTAGTTTTAATGTAGGTTGGGGTTCATTGCATTCACCCCAACCTACATTGAAAATATATTTGGTTAATGCGAAACACGCGTGACGCCGCCGCCGGAAAGTACCCGCACGCGATCGCCGACTTTAAATTGTTCATCGGCGGCTTGCGTGACGGCGATGATGCGGCCGCCATCGAGCTTAACGGTAATTTCTAAACCTTTTTGACGCGTGCCGCTTTCTTCCACGGCTGCACCGCCAACACCGCCGGCGACCGCACCGAGAACGGAACCCACCACCGAACCTTTGCCGCGACCGATGGTGCTGCCGGCCACGCCGCCAACCGCCGCGCCGGCTAAACTGCCGACGCCGGACTTGGTGCCTTCAATGCGCACTTCGCGTACCGATTCGACAACCGCCATTTGCACTTCTTGTACGCCGCGAGTTTGCGCGCGCGAATAATCGCCGCCGCCAACGCCGCTGGCGCAGGCGGAAAGCAAGGAGACGAAGATCAAACCGATAGGAATGAAATAGCGCATGGAGTCCTCTTTAAAGTTTAATAGGGGTGAGTAAAGATTCAACGTTAGAGAGATGGCCCGGTTGACAAGTTCCACCAGGGAATAATTAAACTCGGGCTATTTTATGGCGCGCGAACAGCAAATCCAACCATTGATTGGTTAAGTGCTCCTGCACTTGGTTTTGCGCCAAGCGCTCATCGAGATTGTCGAGATCGACGATATCCAGCGGTTGATCCTGCCACGAACAGCTGAACACCGCCTTGGTGCGCAGACCGGTGTGCGGGTCGATCTGCCATTGCAGGCATTGCGAACACACTCCCTTCAAGCAGCATTGCATCGGCGTGTTGATCGAAGCCGTGGTCGCCGGTTTTTGTGTCAGATACGGCGCCAGTTCCTGGCGCCGCGCATCGCGTATCAAACGCACCAGCCGATTGCTGCCGATGACTTGCAGGCGCGTCACGTCTTGCAAGCGAATCGGAATTTCGCCGAGCTGGCCGCCGGCGTATTGCACGATGGCATCGAGTACCGGCGCGCTGACACTGCGGTCTTGCGCGCGTCGCGCTTTGATCGGCGCGCCGGTTTCGCTGATCCATAATATGGCGTCGGCGGCGGCTTCGATTTCGTCTTGGCAAAAAACGTCTTGCGCGCTGGCGAAGCAACCGACGAACAATACGCGATTGCCTTTGTCGCGCAGCGCCTTGCCGGTCGATTGAATATGCGCTGCGCCGTGACGGCCGCCGATAAATAATACGGTCTCGCCGTCCGGAATCGTGGCGCGCACACCGGTCGGACCCATGAGCGTTACCGGATCGCCGGGCTTAAGCGTGGCGATAAGCCGCGAGCTCGCGCCATGCTCAATCACTATTAATGAAACGATTCCTTTCTCCACGTCCACGCGCGCGCCGGTCATGGCCAGGGTTTCGGTTTGCAAACGCGTGCCGTCCACCAACTGTGCTTGGGTTTCAAAATTTTGCAGCCGAAAGAATTGTCCGGCGCGAAAACGCCGCGCCGCCATCGGTGCGTGTACGTTAAGCTCCACCACTGTAGGCGTGAGCCGGCGCACCGATTGCACCCGCGCCGCCAACATCTCTTCGATGTGCGCGCGAAATTTTTGATACTCCGCGTCGCTGCCGGTTTGATTGACTCTTTCGCCCAAGGCGGCAACGATCTTGGGGTAAGTGCGTAACCCCGAAGCCACCGCCTTGACGACGCTGCCGTGAAACACCGGGTGCGTGTCGCCCAAGAAACTTACGCGATGGCCGTTGACGTCATAAGAAGTAAACGGCCCGAAGTCGTCGGTTTTGGAATGCGGCGCTACGGCGATCGGCTCCAGTTTGCCGTTGACTTCGTGATTGGTCTGGTAATGTCCGCGTTCCT
>JACQBD010000033.1 GCA_016194665.1 Gammaproteobacteria bacterium | reverse complement strand
TTGTGGAATTAACTGGCGCAGATATTTTTGTCCGCTGCCTGGCTGACGAAGGCGTGGAATACGTCTTTGGTTATCCGGGCGGTGCGGCCTTGCACATTTACGACGCGCTTTATCGGCAAGATAAGGTCAAGCACATTCTGGTGCGGCACGAACAAGGCGCGGCGCACGCGGCCGATGGCTATGCGCGCGCCACCGGCCGGCCGGGCGTGGTGCTCGTCACTTCCGGTCCGGGCGTGACTAACACCGTGACCGGCATCGCCACCGCGTACATGGATTCGATTCCGTTGGTGGTGTTCAGCGGCCAAGTGGCGACGCATCTCATCGGCGATGATGCGTTTCAAGAAGTGGATGCGGTCGGCATCACGCGTCCGTGCGTGAAGCATAATTTTTTGATAAAGGACGTCAAAGACATCGCCGAAACCGTGAAGAAGGCGTTCTACATCGCCAGCACCGGCCGTCCTGGTCCGGTCTTGGTCGACATCCCGAAAGATATTACCGCGCACAAAAGCGAATACAGTTATCCGAAGAGCGTGACCATGCGCTCGTATAATCCGGTGGTGAAAGGTCATCCGGGCCAAATCAAAAAAGCCGTGGAGCTGATGTTGGAAGCTAAATGTCCGATGATTTACACCGGCGGCGGCGTGATTCTAGGCGAGGCCTCGGAATCGCTGACTGAATTGGTGCGCTTGCTGGAATATCCTTGCACCAACACGCTCATGGGGCTCGGCGCTTATCCGGCCAACGATCCTTTGTTTGTCGGCATGCTCGGCATGCACGGAACATACGAAGCCAACATGGCGATGCACGAATGCGATGTGCTGGTGGCCATCGGCGCGCGCTTCGATGATCGCGTGACCGGCGATCTGAATAAATTTTGTCCGCACGCGCGCATTATTCACGTCGACATCGATCCGGCTTCGATTTCGAAAAATGTGCCAGTAGAAATTCCCATCGTCGGCAGCGCCGACGCGGTGATGCGCGACATGATCAAGTTGATCAAGGCATCCAAAAAGAAACCCGAGAAACAGGCATTGGCCGCGTGGTGGAAACAAATCGAACAATGGCGCGCCATGAACTGCCTCGATTACGATCACGACAGCAAGCTCATCAAGCCGCAGTACGTGTTGGAGAAGCTTTACGAACTGACCAAGGGCGACGCGTATGTCACTTCCGACGTGGGCCAGCATCAAATGTGGGCCGCGCAGTTTTATCGTTTCGATAAACCGCGCCGTTGGATCAACTCCGGCGGACTCGGCACCATGGGTTTCGGTTTACCCGCGGCGATGGGCGTGAAGCTCGCGTTTCCCAAAGCGACCGTGGCGTGCGTGACCGGCGAGGCTTCGGTGCAAATGTGCATTCAAGAGCTTTCCACCTGCAAGCAATACGATTTGCCGATCAAGATTATTAATTTGAATAATCGCTACATGGGCATGGTGCGCCAGTGGCAGGAATTTTTCTACGATCGGCGTTACTCGAATTCGTATATGGACGCGTTGCCGGATTTCATCAAGCTCGCCGAGGCCTATGGCCACGTCGGCATGAAGATCGAAAAACCCGGCGACGTCGAAGGCGCGCTTAAAGAGGCGCTGAAGCTAAAAGATAAACTCGTGTTCATGGATTTCATTACCGACCAAACCGAAAACGTTTATCCGATGATTGCCGCCGGCAAGGGCCAGCATGAAATGCACCTTAAGCCTTGCAAAGCGGTGGTGCCGACCGATCGGGAGCTGGCATGAACCGTCATATCATTTCTATCCTGATGGAAAACGAATCGGGCGCATTGTCGCGTGTGGCCGGACTTTTTTCCGCGCGCGGTTACAATATTGAATCCTTGACCGTGGCTGCGACCGAGGATGCCACTTTATCGCGCATGACGCTGGTCACCAGCGGTTCGGAAGATGTAATCGAACAGATTACGAAACAGCTCAATAAGCTGGTCGATGTCGTCAAATTGGTAGACCTGACCGAAGGCCCGCATATCGAGCGTGAAATGCTGCTCGTCAAAGTCAACGCCAGCGGTGCTATGCGCGAAGAGGTAAAACGCTTGGTGGATATTTTCCGTGGCCGCGTCATCGACGTTACCGAAGCGATGTACACCATTGAACTAACGGGCACCAGTGAAAAGCTCGATGTGTTTATCCAGGCGCTGCGTGGCGCGGGCATCGTCGAAGTGGTGCGCACCGGTGTTTCCGGCATCGCCCGCGGCGAAAAGAGTCTGCGAGTTTAATTATTTAAATTTTGAGTCATGACTAAGCTAGTACGCAAAGCTCCTTCTCCCTGCGGGAGAAGGTTGGGATGAGGGGGAGAATAAATTAGTTGTTTACTCCCCCTCACCCTAGCCCTCTCCCGAAGGGAGAGGGGGAATTAACAGAGACACCCTTTGCAATTTTAATCTACCTTAATCGCGTTCATTTACGGTTACACAAATCTTAATTAGAGGTTAATACATGAAAGTTTTTTACGACAAAGACGCCGACCTTTCCATCATCCGCGGCAAGAAAGTCGCCATCGTCGGTTACGGTTCCCAGGGCCATGCGCATGCTTTGAATCTGAAAGAAAGCGGCGTGCAAGTCACGGTGGCTTTGCGCGACGGTTCCAATTCCGCGCAAAAAGCCAAGAACGCCGGTTTGACGGTAAAAAATATTGCCGACGCGGTCAAGGACGCCGACGTGGTGATGATTTTGGCGCCGGACGAACAGCACAAGAAATTATATAAAGAGCAAGTCGAACCCAATTTGAAAAAGGGCGCGACTCTGGCCGTGGCGCACGGTTTCTCGATTCATTTCGGCTTTATCCAGCCGCGCGCCGATCTCGACGTCATCATGATCGCGCCCAAAGGCCCGGGCCACTTGGTGCGCTCGACTTTCACGCAAGGCGGCGGCGTGCCGTGCTTAATCGCGATTCAACAGGACGCCAGCGGCAAAGCGCGGCAAGTGGCGCTGTCTTATGCATCGGCCATCGGCGGTGGGCGTGCCGGCATCATCGAGACCAGCTTTAAAGATGAATGTGAAACCGATTTGTTCGGCGAACAAGCGGTGTTGTGCGGCGGCGCTTCGCACTTGGTGCAGGCGGGATTTGAAACTTTAGTGGAAGCCGGTTATCCGCCGGAGATGGCGTATTTCGAATGCTTGCATGAATTAAAATTGATCGTCGACTTGATGTACGAAGGCGGCATCGCCAACATGCGTTATTCGATTTCCAATACCGCCGAGTACGGCGATTACACTCGCGGTCCGCGCATCGTCAACGAGCAAACCAAAGCCGAGATGAAAAAAATTCTCGGTGAAATCCAATCCGGCAAGTTCGCCAAGGAATGGATGGCGGAAAACGAAACCGGCGGCAAACGTTTCCCCGAAATGCGCGCCAACGCCGCTAAGCACCCGATCGAAGACGTGGGCGCGCGGCTGCGCGATATGATGCCTTGGATTAAGGCGCATCGTGTGGTCGATAAATCCAAGAATTAATCTTGTTAGCCACTGATAAACAGAGAGACGCAGATAAGAAATAAAATATATTTGGGATGAGGGGGAGAATAAATTAATTGTTTACTCCCCCTCACCCTAGCCCTCTCCCGAAGGGAGAGGGGATTTTTTAGGGGTTTCCTTATCACCGTTATAATCTGTGTTACCCGTTCATTGGCGATTTCAAAAAAACGATATGGAAAATCATAAATACCCCATCCTCGCGCGCGAGGGCCGGTTACATATTTTACTGGCGGTTATCGCGGCGCTTGTGGTGCATTATCTTGCCGGCTGGATTTGGGCCGCGCCTTTGTGGCTGATCGCGGTGTTCGTCATTCAATTTTTTCGCGATCCACCGCGCCAAATTCCGAATCTGCCGGGCGCAGTGATATGTCCTGCCGACGGGCGCGTGATTGCTTTGGGCGAAGTGCACGATCCTTATCTTAAGCGTCGTGCGCAGCGCATCAGCATTTTCATGAACGTTTTTGACGTGCACTCGAATCGCAGCCCGGTGTCTGGAAAAATCATGCAACGCTGGTATAGCGCGGGAAAATTCGTCAATGCCGCGCTGGATAAAGCTTCCGAGGACAATGAGCGTAATGCCCTGTGGATTCGCACAGAAGCAGGGCAGGATATCGTCGTGGTCCAGGTTGCCGGTCTGATTGCAAGGCGTATACTCTGTTATGTACAGGCCGGGGAAAATATTACGCATGGCCAACGTTACGGTTTCATTCGTTTTGGTTCGCGGGTCGATGTGTACTTGCCGATGGGGGCGCAGTTTAACCGCTCCTTGGGAGATCGAGTTAAAGGCGCTGCCGATATCATTGCCCATCTCGCGCCTTAAATTTAGGAGAGCTCATGGAGTCATTTGACGAAATTCCGGCGACCGAAGTGAAGCATCGGCGGCGCGGCATTTACATCCTCCCGAGTTTATTTACCACCGCCAATTTGTTCGCGGGTTTCTATGCCATCGTCCAAGCCATGAACGGCGCTTTCGAATATGCGCCGCTGGCGATTTTCATCGCCATGATTATGGACGCTCTCGACGGGCGCATCGCGCGGCTGACGCATACTGAAAGCGATTTCGGCGCGCAATACGACAGCTTGGTGGATATGGTTTCGTTTGGATTGGCGCCGTCATTGATTATGTACGAGTGGGCGCTGTCTGGCATGGGCAAGCTCGGATGGTTGGCGGCATTCATCTTCACTGCCAGCGCCGGTCTGCGCTTAGCGCGCTTTAATACTCAAATCACTGTGGTCGATAAACGTCATTTCCGCGGTCTGCCGAGTCCGGCCGCCGCCGCGCTAGTGGCCGGTTTAGTATGGGTGATGTATTCGTATGGCGTGCCCGGCAAGGAAATTAGTATCGCGGCGATGATCGTGACCGTGGCGGCGGGTGTATTGATGGTGAGCAATATCCGTTACCGCAGTTTCAAGGATGTCGATTTGCGCGGTCGTGTATCGTTCATGACAATTCTGGCGCTGCCATTAACCTTCGTGCTGTTGTTTCAAGATCCCCCGCAAGTGCTGTTTCTGACGTTCCTGGCGTATGCCTTATCCGGCCCGGTGGCGCTGTTATTCCGGCGCAGCAACCAGGAAGAAAAGAAGCATTCCGAGAAGCATTCGCCGCATCCGTAAAAAATTATCTGAAACCGGTTTAAATCTGGCGCCGTTTGATTTATGCTTTAGCCATGTTCGGTCCTGTCTCCCTATCTTTCGGTATTCAAAGCTCTCGCTCCCCGAGTGCTTGCGTTTGTGCTGCTCCTGCTCTTGCGTTCGAACTGCTGCTGCGCCGCTAGGCGCCCATCTACTCCCCCTTCCTGGCGAGGAACATAATACGCAACCCAAACCCTTTTTTTAGCATGATGTCAGCACATCGTGTTTACGCATAATGCAGAGAGATAACCATGAGCGATAAATTAATTATTTTCGATACCACCATGCGTGACGGCGAACAAAGCCCGGGCGCGTCGATGAACAAAGAAGAAAAAATGCGTATCGCCAGACAGCTGGAGCGCATGCGCGTCGATGTCATCGAAGCTGGTTTTCCGGTGGCTAGCGCCGGCGACTTTGAAGCGGTCAAGGCCGTGGCCGAGATCATCACCGAAAGCACGGTCTGCGGTTTAGCGCGCGCGGTAGAAAAAGAC
>JACQBD010000035.1 GCA_016194665.1 Gammaproteobacteria bacterium | reverse complement strand
GAACTTAACCGTGGATTGTGACGGGCGTGTGAAAGATTTATGAAAAAATTAAATGCAGGCTGGAGAAAATTTCTACAACGACATCATCTTGTCATACAGATCCGCTACCTTGCGTTCTGAGTCCGAAAAAATTTAATCATAGCGAGGTTTTATTCATGGTCGAAAACAGAAAACAACTTGTCTCGGTGCGGCTGTGCCACGCCGATATCGAAAGAATCCGCGCCATCGCCGCGCGCCTGCGCGTGCGCGAGTCGGACGTCATTCGTTTTGCGTTGCGCCTGGCGTTTTCCAAGCTCGCACCGCTGCTCGATGTCGATGCCCGCGGCGCCGATCTTATTCCTATTTTTTTGGAATGCGGCCCCGAACTCACCTATCATTTCGATTTGGACGCGCGCACGCTCGATAGTATTCTCAATGAAGGTATCGGCGACTCGCAGACGAAAATCGATAGCGGCGACATCGAACTCATCGCCGCCTTGCACCTGCCCAGTTTTCATACTCACGCCAAAATAAAGGCACTACCCAAACTGGAAATCGGGCGCTTGTCGCTGTCGGGCGCGCTGCAACAATATTTATACGATAAATATATACATTCTGAAAACGATACCGACGATCAAAAGTCTGACAGTCGACCCATCACGCACTCACAAAGAGATCAGCACGCACTGATGAACGCGGCGGTTATCGATTGAGGCAATCGTAGCATGAGCAATTTCGCCGAAACTATTCTTCCGAAGCAAGCGCCTGAACAGGCTGCGCAGATGGAAAAAACTTCGCGTCCCTGGGAATATCTGGCAACTAATATTTACCCTTGCATAGTCCGCGCCCTGACCGGCATGAGCATTGTGGTGCTTTGTCTGTGGATGCTGGCCGGGGTGATTGTGCTGCTGCTCGATTTACGCCAGGTATTAACCGACGGCTGGGCTCATGTCGCCGAACGCGCCATCATCGATACGCTCATCATGCTGGCGTTGCTGGAAGTGATTCGCACATTGCAAGCTTATCTAAAACTCGGGCGCGTGCGCGTAACTTTTATCCTCGATACCGCTTTAGTGGTCCTGATCGGCGAGCTGATGGGCCTCTGGTTCAAGGAATATTCCGCCGACAAGGTTTTACTAGGCGTGGCGGTCATTACCATCTTAGTTATATTGCGCATTGTGACCAATCGTTATTCGCCGGAACCTCACAGCCTTTAAATAGCGCCACTAATATATATGCTTGATCATATATATGATTAAGCATATATTGAGGGTCATGTTAGCCACCGAAGAATTTTTTCCCGCCTTGGCCGATACAACGCGACTGCGTTGTCTATTATTGCTGGCCGCGGAAGACGAGCTATGTGTCTGCGAACTCATGCATGCGCTGGGCGAATCTCAACCAAAAATATCGCGGCATCTGGCGACGCTGCGTGAAATGAATGTCGTGGCCGACCGCCGCGCGGGTCAATGGATTTACTATCGCTTGCATCCCGAGCTGCCGCCATGGGCGCGTGGCGTGCTGCAACAAGCACTCAAGGGCGCGGCCAAAGCGAAACCGCACAAAACCGATCTGCGCGCACTTAAAACAATGCCGAATCGTCCGAACGGCATGCGTTGCTGTAAATAATTTTACAAGGAAAATATTTCATGTTAACGCCAAACGCGACTGAGTTGCTCAACCGTCATTGCCACTGTCATACGCTGGACTCAGCGGCGCTGGACGCAGAACTTACGGCCGCTGGCGAAGAATTCGAGCAGCTCATGATGCAGCAACGGCCGCATTTGTTTTCGGCGGCCACGGTATTCGTGTCGCCCGAACAGCACGCGCGTCTACAGCCGCTGATTGAAGCCATCGAATCGGTCATCGCGCTGCCGGCCTACCAGTCGCAGGCCATGGCGCGCGCGCCTGCGATCGCGCGTCTTAACTTCGGTGCGCGTGGCGTGTTTCTCGGCTACGACTTTCATCTCACGCCGGCCGGGCCGCGGCTGATCGAAATCAACACCAACGCCGGTGGTGCTTTGCTTTCGACGATGCTGCGGCGCAATCAATTGGATTGTTGTTCGTCATGGGATGCTCAGCGTGAGCAAGCAGTGGATGAAAAGTTTTTATCTATGTTTCTCGCTGAATGGCGTCAGCAACGCGGCGCGGCCACACTGAAGCGCATAGCGATAGTCGACGATGCGCCGTCGCAACAATATCTCTATCCCGAATTTCTCTTGTTCCAGCGATTGTTTGCGGCGCAGGGCATCGACGCCCTGATTGTCGATGCACGTCAACTGCGGCATGTCGCCGGCGCGCTCTGGGCTGACGATAAAAAAATCGATCTGGTTTATAACCGCCTGACGGATTTTTATCTCGCGGCGCCGGAGCATGCCGCGCTGCGCACGGCCTATATTCATGACGAAGTGGTGCTGACGCCGCACCCGCGCGCGCACGCGTTATATGCCGACAAGCGCAATCTTGTGTGGTTGAGCGATGCAGATGTATTAAAAAAATTTGGCGTCTCCAGCGATACCATCGCTACGCTCCTGGCCGGCATACCGCGCACGCGCATCGTCGAGCCGGCGCAGGCCGAGGCCTTATGGGCGCAACGCCGCGAATTGTTTTTCAAACCTTTTGCCGGATATGCCAGCAAGGCGGTGTATCGCGGCGATAAACTGAGCAAGCGGGTATGGCGCGAGATTCTCGCCGGCCAATACGTGGCGCAGCAACGCGTTCCGCCCGCGCAGCGCCGCCTCGCTAAAGACACCGAACTCAAATTCGACCTGCGCGCCTATGTTTACCACGGCGATGTGCAGTTACTCAGTGCGCGACTTTACCAAGGCCAAACCACTAACTTCCGTACGCCGGGCGGCGGTTTCGCGCCGGTCTCGCCGCCGGATCAAAAATGTTTGGATATTTGTACAGCTTGAAAATCGATCGCCACGAAAACCAAAATGCTTCGACATAAAACCAAAATATTATTTCTTTGCACCGGCAATTCCTGCCGCTCGCAAATGGCCGAAGGCTGGGCCAATCATCTCGGCGGCGAATGGCTCGAGGCGAAATCGGCCGGCATCGAAGCGCACGGCAAGAATCCGCGCGCGATCGCGGTCATGCGCGAAGCCGGCGTGGATATTACGCAACAGGAATCCACGCGCGTGACAGCGCGCATGCTGGAACAAGCCGATCTGGTGATTACCGTTTGCGGCCATGCCGATGAACATTGTCCATTGCTGCCGTCGGGCGTACACAAGAAACATTGGCCGCTGGAAGATCCGGCCAAAGCCACGGGCAGCGAAGCCGAGATCATGACCACGTTCCGCGCCACGCGCGATGACATCCGCGCGCGCGTTGAAAATTTAATCGACGACATAAAAATGCTCGCGCACACCGGCAGCAAGGAGAGGACATGAGTGCAGACTGCGAAGTCGCCGGCGCGCGTACCACGCCAAATCCCATGAGCTGGTTCGAGCGCTACCTCACGTTGTGGGTGTTTGTTTGCATTGCCGTCGGCATCTGGCTGGGTCATTTGTTTCCGCATCTATTTCAATCGATCGGACGGCTTGAGTTCGCGCGCGTCAACTTGCCGGTGGCGGTTTTGATCTGGCTGATGGTTATTCCGATGCTGCTCAAGGTGGATTTCGGCGCGCTGCATCATTTGCGCGAACATTGGCGCGGCATCGGCGTGACGCTGTTTATCAATTGGCTGGTCAAACCGTTTTCCATGGCCTTGCTCGGTTGGCTGTTCATCCGCCAGGTTTTCGCCGCCTGGTTACCGGCGGATCAAATCGATGCTTACATTGCCGGTTTGATTTTGCTGGCGGCGGCGCCGTGCACGGCCATGGTGTTTGTGTGGAGTCACTTGACTCGCGGGCATGCGAATTTCACGCTCACTCAAGTCGCGCTCAATGACGCTATTATGATCTTCGCATTCGCGCCGATCGTGGGTTTACTGCTCGGCATATCCGCCATCACCGTGCCGTGGAACACACTGCTGTTATCGGTCGCGCTTTATATTTTGTTGCCGCTGATAGTGAGCCAACTGTGGCGGCATTATTTGTTGCGCATCGGTGACGAGGCCATGTTGCAACGTGTATTGCACAGATTGCAGCCGATCTCGCTGTTCGCGCTACTGACGACGCTGGTCTTGCTCTTCGGTTTTCAAGGCGAACAGATTTTGCGCGCGCCGCTTATCATCGCTTTGCTCGCGATGCCGATTTTAATTCAGGTGTATTTCAATTCAGGCCTGGCCTATCTGCTCAATCGCCGTTTCAAAGTCGCGCACTGCATCGCCGGTCCCTCGGCCTTGATCGGCGCCAGTAACTTTTTCGAACTGGCGGTGGCTGCCGCCATCGGCCTGTTCGGTTTTGAATCGGGCGCAGCGCTGGCTACCGTGGTTGGCGTGTTGATCGAAGTGCCGGTGATGCTGTCGGTGGTGAAAATCGTCAATCGTACGCGCGCTTGGTACGAACGGCCTGGCGGCATTCCTAGTTATGCTGAATGCTGCCCGAACCAGTAATAGTAGAAACCGCTTAAGCCGTTTCCATCGGGTATTAAATCCTTCACATATCCGGAAATCACCGCGCAGCGCTGAGTATTTTTCACTGTCATACAACTGTCACACAGCGCGCGCATGATGCGCTGCGCATTCATGAAATTTACACAAACTTATTTCGGAGAATTCACTATGCATTTTTCGTCCTCATTCCTTAAGCACTTGATGCTGGCCGGCGCCACAGCGCTGATGTTCGCCGCCGCGCTGACGCAGGCGGAAACCACTATCAACGGCGCTGGCGCCACCTTCCCCTATCCGATCTACGCCAAATGGGCCGATGCTTATAAAACCAAAAACGGCATTGGCATGAATTACCAATCGATCGGTTCCGGCGGCGGCATCAAACAAATCAAAGCCAAGACCGTGGACTTCGGCGCTTCCGATAAACCTTTGCCGGTCGAAGAACTGAACGAAGCCGGTCTCATGCAATTTCCCATGATCATGGGCGGGGTCGTACCGGTAGTGAACCTAGACGGTGTCAAAGCGGGACAGATAAAACTCACCGGTGGAGTATTGGCCGACATTTACCTCGGAAAAATTTCACAATGGAATGATCCTGCCATCGCCAAGCTAAACCCGGGGATCGCATTACCGAAAGAAAAAATCACCGTCGTGTCGCGATCGGATGGTTCCGGCACCACCTTCATCTTCACGCATTATCTTTCCCAAGTCAGTCCGGCCTTCAAAGAAAAAATCGGTAACAACACTTCCGTATCCTGGCCCGCGGGCGTGGGCGGCAAGGGCAACGAAGGCGTGGCTTCTTATGTCCAACGCATTAAAGGCGCGATCGGTTATGTCGAGTACGCTTATGCCCTGCAGAATAAAATGACGCACACCCAACTGCAAAATAAATCGGGCAAGTTTGTAAATCCGGATAATGAAACCTTCCAGGCGGCAGCCGCCAGCGCCGATTGGGCTAAAACCCCCGGTTTTAATTTGATGCTGACGGATCAAACCGGTGACAAAAGCTGGCCGATCACCGGCGCCAGCTTCATTTTGCTGCACAAACAACAGGAAAAACCTGAAACCGCCCAGCAAGTATTGAAATTTTTCGATTGGGCTTACCATCATGGAAACAAGATGGCGGATGAGCTGGACTACGTTCCCATGCCCGCGCCCGTGGTAAAACTGGTGGAAGAAACCTGGAAAAAAGAGATTAAAGACAGCAAAGGAAATCCTATCTGGACCGACAGCATGCTGCAGAAGTAAAATTCATTTTTCAAATTCAGCGGCAGCCAAAGCGGGGTCCAAGCACCCCGCTTTTGCTTCTTCGATAAAAAATGAATAACGCACGTTTTCATATTTCCGATGCCACGCTCAAGCGCCAACGCTTGATGGATCGCGCGTTTCAAGCTTTAACCACCGGCTCGGCCTGGCTGGTGCTCATCATTCTATTTAGCATCATTATTTCTTTATTCATCGGCGGCTGGCAGGCACTGAGCGCTTTCGGTTTTAATTTTCTCGGCAGCAGCGAATGGAATCCAGTCACCGAAAAATTTGGCGCCTTGGTGCCCATCTACGGCACGCTCGTCAGTTCTTTGATCGCACTTATTATTGCGGTGCCGATCAGTTTCGGCATCGCGGTTTTCTTAACCGAAGTCGCACCGCATTGGTTGCGGCGGCCGATCGGCACCGCGGTGGAATTGCTCGCGGCCATTCCTAGTATTATTTACGGAATGTGGGGCTTGTTCGTGTTTGCCCCGGTCATGTCGCAATACGTGCAACCGTGGCTGCAAGCCCGGTTTGGTGATAACGGTTTCATCGGATTTTTATTTCAAGGCGCGCCGCTCGGCATCGGTATGCTGCCCGCGGGTATTATTCTCGGCATCATGATCATTCCCTTCGTTTCTTCCATCATGCGCGATGTTTTTTATACTACGCCCAAATTTCTCAAAGAGTCGGCATACGCCGTCGGCGCCACGCATTGGGAAGTGGTGTGGCGCGTGGTGTTGCCGTATGCGCGCGTCGGCGCGGTCGGCGGAATTTTTTTAGGCTTGGGACGCGCCTTGGGCGAAACCATGGCGGTGACTTTCGTCATCGGCAACGCGCACCGGCTTAATCTTTCTCTTTTCGAACCGGGCAATTCTATTTCTTCCACGCTGGCGAACGAATTTACCGAAGCCGTGGGCGACCTGCACACTTCGGCGCTGATCGCTTTGGGTCTGGTGCTGTTCATGATCACGTTTGCGGTACTCGCGCTGGCCAAGCTGTTGCTTCTCAGCCTGGAATCGCGCGACGGCGTTAAAACGTAAAAGGCAAAAATGGACTGGCGTTATCTCCGCAGGCGCAGCGTCAATATCATCCATCTCAGTGGATCGGTGTTAGCAACGCTATTTGGTTTATTTTGGTTGCTGT
>JACQBD010000011.1 GCA_016194665.1 Gammaproteobacteria bacterium | reverse complement strand
CGACGCCCGCATCAATGCCGGCCAACGCGTCCGCTTCGTCGACGTCAATTCCGTGTTAACCACCGCCGACCTGTACGACGGCATTCATCCGACGGAAGCCGCGCATGCCAAGGTGGCGCAGAAGTTTTTGGAGGCGATACGGGGGGTGTTAGCGACAACAGCGACAATGCCGAGTGCATCTATAGCCTATAAAAAATTCCAATTGACGTTGCGGTATGTGGGAGTAAGAGCGATATAGAGAAGTAAAATTTTATAAGCAGCGATAGAACGCCGGGAGACAAGTCATGCGCCGCAAAATAATTATATTTCATGCCTTGCTATGGTGGGGAATATCCGCTGTATGCGTCGCGGCTTATGCGGCGTCACCTGCTTGGCCGGAATGGAAATATTTTGTCGAACGCTTCGTGCAGGCCGACGGCCGCGTCATCGACATTACCTTTGAGCGTAAAAGTACCTCCGAAGGTCAATCGTATGCTTTGTTCTTTGCTTTAGTCGCTAATCAGCGCGCGCAGTTCGACACGATTCTGAAGTGGACCTCAGACAATCTCGCTGACGGCCAGCTGGGCAAAAAGTTACCGGCGTGGCTGTGGGGATTACGCGATGACGGCAGCTGGGGAGTGAAAGATCGAAACTCCGCCGCGGATGCCGATCTATGGATTGCCTACAGTTTGCTCGAAGCCGGGCGTTTATGGAAAGCGCCCGAATACACCGCCATCGGCCGGCAGCTGCTGACCCAAATTCGTCGTCATGAAATTGTGCAAACCCGCGGCGCCGGCGCTTTACTGTTGCCGGCGCCGTTCGGCTTCACGCTCGATCGAGGACGTTATTGGCTCAACCCCAGTTATCTTCCCGACTTCATGTTCCGCTATTTAGCCTCCATCGATCCACAAGGTCCGTGGCAATCGGTGTGGGACAGCTATATGCGCATGACGCCGAAAATATTCAGCGCCGGAGTCGCGCCGGATATGTTCGTGGTGGATGCCGACGGCGTCGTCATGCCGGACACGCAACGCCCGCCTTCCGGCAGCTACGATGCGATCCGCGTTTATCTTTGGGCCGGAATGTCCGGGCACGGCAGCGAAAAAATAATAAAACTGCTTGTCCCCTACGCCAAGCTGATTCGTGCACAAGGCACGCCGCCTGAAAAAGTAAATCCGCTGACCGGGGTGCCGCTCAAATCCGATTACTCACCGATGGGCTTTTCGGGCGCGGTGCTGCCTTTCTTGAAGGTGCTGGGCGATAAACCGACTTTGGAAAAACAGCGCCAGCGTTTGGACGACGCTGCGCAACGCGCCCAGCAAGGCGAAGCCACCAATTATTACGATCAAGTTCTGATTTTATTCGGCAAAGGCTGGCTCGACGGCCGGTATCGTTTTGACGAGCAAGGTCGTTTGGCGCCTCAGTGGATGGAATAGGGAAAAGATGAGCTGCGCGAATCATAGCCGAAAAAAAATTATCAATCGGCATTCGCGAGCAGCCGCCGCGCTCGTGTTTTTGTCTTTGCTGGCCTTGGTCAGCGGTTGCGCATCGTTGCCGCCGGGATCGGATTTCCCTAAAACTGTTTCCACCGCCTTGGTCAGTCCGGAAGACACGCGCCTCGGCCGCCAATTTAAAAGCGCGGCGCATAAACATAACGGCCAATCCGGATTTCGCGTCCTTTCCGTAGGCGTTGACGGATTTCTAACTCGTATGCAAATGATCAACACCGCCACGCGCACGCTCGATCTGCAATACTTTATTTTCCGCGGCGATGAAACCGGTCGGCTGCTGACCGATGCGGTGCTGCACGCGGCCGATCGCGGCGTGCGCGTGCGAATACTGATCGACGATGGTGAAACCCTCTCCGGCGACGACCAAGTGACAGCGCTGGCAGCGCACCCGCGTGTTGAAATTCGAATTTTCAACCCATTTGCCTATCGCGGCGGCGCGCAATTTTTCCGCGGCCTTGAGTTTATGTTCAATGCTGCGCGGCTGGATTATCGAATGCATAATAAATTGCTCATCATGGATAACGCCATTGCGCTCATTGGCGGGCGTAATATTGGCGACGAATATTTTCAAATAGATCCCGAATCCCAATTCGCCGATGACGACGTGTTTGCCGCGGGACCGATCGTGCAGCAACTGTCGACGAGCTTCGACTTGTATTGGAACAACAATCTGTCGATACCGGCCAAGGCGTTGGCGCACGAAAAATCGCCGCGCCACGCCTTGAGCGAACACCGCCAGGATTTGGCCGAACACAAGCAGTTAGTAAAAGCCGAGGGCACGGATTACATGCAGCGGGTTGCGAGCGGCGAACCCTTGAATGGCATGCTGTCCGGGCGTTTGCCCTTGGTATGGGCCAACGCCCAACTGATATACGACAACCCCGATAAAAAGAATGCCAAAAATAACGCCATGGTGGGCGGCTTGATGCACCAGGCCGTCGCCGCAGCCATGGTCGCGGTGCAATCCGAGTTATTGATGGTGACGCCTTACCTGATTCCCGGCGATGAAGGAATGCAGCTGTTCAAAGAGCTGCGCGAACGCAAGGTGCACGTGCGCATTCTGACCAACTCACTCGAGTCGTCGACGGTGTCGCTGGCGCAATCCGGTTATATGCATTATCGCGTGCCGCTGCTGCAAAGCGGCGTGCAGCTTTATGAGATACGCTCGCAGCTCGGCAACACCAAAGGCAGCGGCCAAACGGCGGTTATTTCCAGCTTTGGAAATTATTCATTGCACGCGAAACTTTTTGTGTTTGACCGTCAAAGAGTGTTCATCGGCTCGATGAACTTCGATCAACGCTCGATGCATCTTAATACCGAAATCGGCGTGATTATCGACAGCCCCGCGCTGGCGCGACAAGTCGCCGCGCGTTTCGAGGCGATGGTGCTGCCGGCGAATGCCTACATGCTGGCGCTGCGTCCGAAACAGGACGGTTCACCGGGCCTGGTCTGGCGCACTACAGAAGACGATGTTGCCGTCGAATATGACGTAGAACCGGCACGGAGCAATTGGCAAAGATTTAAGGTCAATATCTTATCGTTGCTACCACTGGACAAAGAACTATGAACATACATTTAAAATTTCAAATTATACCGTTGCTGATGCTGGGATTATTGCCGCTGTCGCCGGTACAAGCGGAACCCGCGACTAAAGTGCAAATCGAAGTTAACTTTTTGCTGGGCTATGTCGAGGGATCTACCTGCGAATTTAATCGCAACGGAACTTGGTATGACTCCAAGAAAGCGCAATCGCATTTACGCGACAAATATAAATACTTGGTGGCCAGAAATCGAATCAACAGCGCCGAAGATTTTATAGAAATGGCCGCGACCCAAAGCAGTTTTAGCGGCAAACCGTATCAGGTGCGATGCAACGGCGGCGCCGTAATCACCAGCAATCGCTGGTTACGCGATGAGCTGGCTCGCTTCCGCAAATTTTAATAAAAGAAATTTTGTAATAAATTTTTAGCAATAAAAAAGGCCGGTCTCATTGAGACCGGCCTTTTTGCAAAAGTATTAAGCGTTGATTAAGGCTTAATCATCCTGCTTGATTTTCAGGTTGTTGGTAACCGATGTGACGCCTTCGGTGGCGCTGGCGATGGAAACCGCTTTGTCCGCTTCTTCCTGCGAGCGAACTTTGCCGCTCAAAACCACCACGCCTTGGTTGTCGGTGTCGACTTTCACTTTTGCCAGGCTGCTGATTCTTTCGCCGGCCAATTTAGCCTTCACTTTGGAAGTGATGACCGAGTCCTTCATGTAGGTGGAGGGATGCGAACGGTCGGCATCGCGGTCTTCGCTGTGAGCGGCGAACGGAACGAGAAGAGTGCCGATTACAAAAAATAGAGTAATGAGTTTAGTTTTCATAGTATGTCCTTTCTTTAAGGTAAAATGGAAAAATGGATGTTCTACTATTTAATTAAAAAAAACCGTTCGATAGCGTACATAAATAAAACTTGCTGGATCGGTTAAGCCGAGGCGCGATTCTTCTGTTCGGCGGCATGCATTGGTGCGGCGTCAATTGCCGCGGATGGAAAAACCACCGGTTGATTGATGGCCTTGACCAAGCGCAATCGCGGCTCGGGTTGAGCGAGCTGCCGGGGTAGCGGCGCGTGCGCCAGGCTAGGCGCCGGCGCGTTTCGCAGAACAATTTGCGCATGGCGCAATAATTGAAACACGCGCGGACCGCGCACCAGATAACGTTTTGCCAAGCGCCCCGGCGATTGCATAAGACGGAATAACCATTCCATTCCGCTGCGCTGCATCCATAAGGGCGCACGCCGTTCCATGCCGGTAAGGAAATTAATCGCCGCGCCGATGCATAAAGCCAGGCCGCGCGCTTTGCCGCGCGTCTTTAGCTGAAGTGCAATCGATTCCGCTTGCGGACAGCCCACCGCCAAGAAACAAAAGCGGAACGGGCTATGACTCTCGATGAAACGCAAGCATGTTTCGACTGCTTCCGGGTCACGGATAAATCCCATCGGTGGATTAAAATGCGCCAGGCGCTTCAGGCCGTAACGTGCGCAAAGTTTTTGTGCTTGTTCGACGGGCCCACCGATGACTACCACGGAGTCGTCGGGCGCAATCACCCGCGCGAAAAGTTTTTCCGTCAGATCGCTGCCGGTACATACCGGTAGCTGCATTCCCTTGGTGAGCTGTAACACATGCGCCAGGAAGCGGCTATCGAGCAGTATGTAATTGGCCGCGGCGTAAATGGCGCGAAACGCGGTATTTTCATGTAAGCGAATTACATGGTCGGTATTAGGCGTGACCGCGTAGCCATACTGTTCTTGGCCGAAACCAGCCGCGACTTGAGTGAAGCCGTCGAGATCATAATTATCAAACTGAAAAGAGGTAGGCGCCGTGCGTTTTTGAGTGCTGACGGGAACGAACTGAACGAGTTTGTCTGCTAGCGCCTCTACTACTACGAGCGGCAACAAGGCCAAAGTAACAATCCAACGCGGTAAAAATTTTTCCGCGCCGTTCATGACCGTGTCCCACCGCTTCAGTGGGCGATCCGCCAGCAAACTCACCGGCAGGCTCGCGCCGACGTAATCAATGCTGCGACAGGGCAGGGTAAGTCCGACCGATTGCGGGCAAAGTCCGATGGGGACCGATAAAGCTTTTAAGCGATGCACGATAGATAACAAACGCTTTTCGGCGGTCGGCGGCAAAGTCAGTAAAATCCAATCGATCTTGCGGGTTTTGCCTATTTCAAGCAATTGCTCCAAGCTGCCGATCGCTTTTATTTTGCTCGGCACCGCGCCATGAATTTTGTCGTCGAATACGCCGAGTACTTCAATGGTATCCGCGCGGGTTTGACGCAGTACTTGCACCAGCCTGTCGGCCACCGGACCGGCGCCGACTACGGCTACTACCTCGGTTAATACTCCTTGGCGTTGAAGATGACGGATATATTGCGCCATCAATACGCGCGTGCACGATGTTAACAATAGGCTGGTGCTGAACCACATGGCCAACCAGCTCTGCGGAAAATTACTCAGCGCTTGCGTGGCGACGCCGAGACCCAAAATGACAGCGGCGAATAATGTAAAGCGAAAAATATAAGAGCTTACTAAAGCGGGAATGCGGCCACGGCTGGCGCTGGAACCGAAGCGTTTGTCATGCAACATAAAGGGCGCAAGCACCGCCGCGACCAATGCTATCTGTTCAAAATCTTTCCCTAAACTTGACGTCAGCGCCAACGGCGTCAGCCAGTGTGTGTAAAGAAAACTGCTGACAAGAGAAGCAAGCAATAGACAGGGCAAGTCGACCAATAAAAGCACGTCGCTGGCCATGGAAACGATGTTATAACTCAAGCGCGATTTAGCGGCTGTTGCGCCGATGGAAATTTCGTTGGAAAAATCAATTGCGTATTCCTTGGGTAGATTCATGTGACGCTCGATAGGAAGATTCAGGCGTCACAATAATCTGAGTGGTCTTCAACGTCTGTGCGCGGCCGTACTCAGTACGTTGGCATACATAATTTTTTTATGTGCATCACGATGAATTTTTTTGGTATTACGCGCTCAACGATTGGACCGACTGCTGGGCTGAAAAAAAATAAATAATGCGGGAACGTTAGATCGCTGGCGTGCGCAACATTCGTCTTTTAATATTTAAAAAAGTCTAAAATGCATTCGTGCGCTTGAAAACTTCACGACAAGTCAACACTAAAATTTTTAGGTCCAGGAGCAAAGACCAATTTTCGATATAGTGCATATCCAATTCGACGCGGCGATGCAGCTGCGCGCTGGTTTCGGTGGCGCCGCGCGAACCGTTAACTTGCGACCAACCGGTGATGCCCGGTTTGACGCGATGACGATGCGCGTATTGGTCGGTGATTTCGTGGCCCAGGCGATCTTCCGTGCGCATGTTAATGGCATGCGGCCGCGGGCCGACCAGCGACATGTCGCCTTTTAGCACATTGAACAGCTGTGGAAGCTCATCGAGACTGGTGGAGCGCAGCAAGCGTCCCACGCGCGTGACGCGCTTGTCTTGGCGCGATGTTTGTTGCAATGTATCGCTGGGCTGGGAATTCCAACGCATGCTGCGAAATTTATATATATCGAATTCATGATTGTTAAAAGCGTGGCGCCGCTGCTTGAATATAATCGGCCCGGGACTGTCGATTTTGATGGCCAAGGCAATCACCGCCATCACCGGCAATAATGCTAAAGTAATCATCCCACCGAGAATAAAATCCTCAGCGCCTTTCACCACCGCATCCCAGCGCTTGATTGGCCGGTCCGCTAGTAAACTCACCGGGACGCTGTCGCCGACATAACCAATCGTTCCGTACGGTACAGTCAAGCCCACGTGCTGCGAGCACAGGCCCACCGGTACCGATAAAGTTTTCAAGCGTTGCACGATAGCCAATAGCCGCTCTTCGGCGGTGGCGGGCAGCGTCACTAAAATCCAATCGATCTTGCGTGTTTTGGCGAGCGCAATTAACTGCTCCACGGTGCCTGCGGATTTGAGAGAGCTTGGCGCGCCCCCCTGAATTTTGTCATCGAATACGCCTACTAGCTCGATCGTATGCGGCCGTGCTTGGTGCAAGGCGCGCACCAAGCGGTCAGCGACCGGCCCGTTGCCGACCACGGCAATGGCTTCGGTTAATATTCCTTGGCGTTGCAAATAACGTAGATATAACGCGAGTAAGGTGCGTGTCAGCGATGTCAATAGTAAGCCGAATACAAGCCAGCTCAGCATCCATCCCGGCGGTAAATTATCCGCGATGCCGCTGACCCATCCCAAGACAATGACGACGCCTGTAAACAGGGTAAAACGCCGCAGGTGCGCGCGTAACATCCGCAGCGCCGATGCGCCGCTGACGCTCGCGCCAAATTGCTTATCGTAAAAAATAAATGGCGCTAATAGCGATGCGCTTAACGCCGCTTTTTCAATATGCATACTGAACAATAAATCCGCGTGTATTCCGTGCGCATACAGCAGGAGGGTGAGTGAGGCGGCCAATAATAGATTGAAAAAATCGCTTACAGGCAATAAGTCGCTGCTTAAGGAAATTGCATTGTGATTCCACAAGCGACGCGTCTGTGGCGCGTCAATTTTTACCAAGCTGTTTTCAAAAAAATTCATGCGCGAAGAGTAGGGCCACGTCGTATTAACGTCTGTGCGACGCCGTACTTAGTACGTTGACGTACAGACGTTGCGACCGATTGCTAACACAATAGCGATCGTTCACGTTCATAGCCTTCAATGCAGATGTATATTCGCGTGCGCGATTTTAGAATCAGCCGGTGGATTTAGCGAGCATCGCGATGCCTAAAAACTCTAGGTTAATCTCCGTTAGGCAAATTCAATTTGTCGCGAATGATTCGGATATTCAGTGAACACCACTATCGCTACTTTAAAAAATCCGGCCAATGTCATGGCGCCCCGTATCCTCCTGTTAGCGAGCTTGCGCTGGCCGATAGCGGCGCGTTTGGCCATCGCCTTTACCGCCTTAGGTTGCCGGGTCGAAGCGATGTGTCCGCGCCAGCATCCTGTCGCTAAGACGCGCGTTATCCGTAAAATTTATTCGTATAATTTTTTAAATCCGCTGGCTTCGTTGCGCCGTGCCATCGTCTCTGCCGCGCCCGATATCGTTATTCCGTGTGACGATAATGCGGCGCTTAATCTCAGCCGTTTATACGAAACCCTTTGCGTCGAATCTTCCGACAGAGCCTTGGCGTCGTTGATTACCCGATCGCTGGGTTCGCCGGCGGCATGTGTATTGGCGACCTCAAGAGGAGCGCTGATGGCGCTGGCCGCGGAAGAAAAAGTGCGCGTGCCGTCCACCGCCGTTGTCTCGGCGGCGGATGAACTTAATCCGTGGTTCGAACGGAATGGTTTTCCGGCGGCGATTAAAATCGATTGCACCTGGGGCGGTCTTGGCGTAGCGATCGTCCACGACCAGAAACAAGCGCGGCTCGTATTTGAGCATATGGCAGCCGCACCGGCTTTTGGCAAGTCCGTGGCGCGCACGCTATTGGATCGCGATCCAGTTCCTTTATTAAATTTACTGACGCCGACGAAACGCACCATTACCTTGCAAAAATTTATTTCCGGCGCGCCCGCCAATCGCGCCGTGGCCTGCTGGCAAGGGCGCGTGCTCGGCGGTATCAGCGTGGAAGCTCTTAAGACCCAGCATCCCACCGGTCCGGCGACGGTGGTGCGTGTTATTGAGAATAATGAAATGGCCACGGCCGCCGAGCGGTTGGTGCGCCGACTCGGTCTTTCGGGGTTGTGGGGCTTGGATTTTATTTTAGAAGCGCATACCGGTGCGGCATATTTCATAGAAATGAATCCGCGTGCCACGCCTATATGTCACCTGGCATTGCCCGGCGGCAAAAATTTACCCGCGGCGTTGTATACGCAGTTGACGGGAATAGCGCCGTTGACGCCGCCGCTGACGATCGCCGCTGAAGTTATCGCTATGTTTCCGGGCGAGTGGCATCGGCAACCCGCGAGTTCGTATTTGCGGACTCATTATCACGATGTACCGTGGGAGGAACCCGAATTGATTAAGGATTGCCTCAATAAACCTTGGGCGGAACGCGGATTGCTCGCGCGTTGCTGGGCGCGTATGCGGCCCAAATCCATTCGAAAATCCTTACAGCGAAAAATTCAAACCGCAATTAAAATCCCAAACGTTGTTAAAATAATACCGCAGTCAACGTCCGAGTATCCCAACGTCAAAACATTTGAAACTCTTAAAGAAGTGAGTGGGTCCGGCGAAACAACTAAGCTGCTCGGTTAATTGCGAAGATCTTCAGTCAAAAACATTTTATTTGGGTTAATAACTCTAGAAGAAGGTTTTGATTTTGACGGCGCAGTAAAACCCGTACTGGAAGAAACTGCCCTCCCTGGCATTTTGCTTCCTTCAAAGAAAAATAAAAATACTACAGTTTAAAAAAACCGACCGTACGATCGCGTACTAAAATTCTTTTCTTTAAACTTGCGCCTAAACGTTCTACGGCAGTAATCCGTAAACCGATACTTGGCCAACCGTGCCGGCGTAGACTTTTCCATTCATCACCGTGGGAACGGTAAATTTAACCGCCGCGCCCGGGGCATCGCGTGCTGGATTCAGATTGCTATTGTAGAGTTCGATGGAAACATCCGCCGCCGAGTAAGCATGTAACAAAGCCGGCGAGCCGGAACCGTTGGTGCGCAGCAGCCAGACAATGCCGTTATTTTCGCCGTTAGCGGAAATTACCGGCGTGGCCCCCGGCCAATTAAAGCTGGTAGTCGATTCGGCGGCTTGAGCGATTTGCCCATTACTGAGCGTATAGGCTTTCAACTTGTCTCCGACCGCCGCCATATAGATCGTGTTTTTAAAATAGGCCGGGGTGCCGAACAGTGAATTAGATTTCGGAATCGTTTGCACGATTTGACTGTCGCCGGACGCTTGATACTTGCCCATGTTGTCGCGGTTCAGCATATAAATGGTGCCTTGCTTGCCCGCGCTCACCAACAGATGTTTCGGTCCTGTGGATTGATCAGGCAATAAGAGAGGGGCGCCCGAACCCAAATCGCCATTGATGGCATCAAGAGTTGCCTGGTTAAAAGGGGTGAAATAATCGGCGACATTGAGCGTGGGACCGGAAAATTTAATGAAAGTATTGCCGTAATCTTTGCCGGCGGTATCGGCGGTGAAAGTACCGTCACCGGTAATGATGTAAATATTGCCATCGGCGTCGGCCGCCGGTCCGCCACCGCTTTGCCAGATGCCGCCCTCGGTGCCATTAGGCGTGGCGCTAAAAGCGCCAAGCTGGTTCAAATTTCTCGCATCGTAAGCCAAGAGCCAACCATGATGATTGCCAAAATCGCAGAACGAACCAAAACCAATATAGATAACATTATTATTTAGCAACAACGCCGCGCGTTGATTTTCCAAAATGGAAGTGAAAATTAATTTTCCGGCATTATTGGGCGGAGACGTGCCGGTAACCGACGCTTCGATTTTCAATCCACTACCGGTTTTTTCCTTGCCCGTAACGATATCGAGCATATGAATACGATGCGCGAACGCGCCGTTCTCCTTGGTCATGGCGACTACATAAAGAATGCCCGTGGCTGAATCGATAACCGGCGTGCTGGTTATGCCGATTTCCGGATTGATATCGGCGCAATTTGTGTCGACGCTGGACACGGGAGCGATATTTTTTTTGTCGTCGTTGAAATTAATCTGCCACAGCGGCGCACCGTAGGTATCCGCATCGAAGGCATAGACGCTGTTGTGCTCGGTGGCCACTATTATCACATTACGGACTTGGCCGCCTAGGCTTACTCCCGCTACGTATAACGGTTGCGCATAAACAGCACCATCGACCGGCAAGGAAAAAAGTTTTCCAAAGGTCGTGGCGTTGACATTTGCAGGAGTAAGAATTTTTTCCTGCAGATTTTGACCGGAACGCATATTGTCATTGTGATAAGTCAGCACGCCGCGATAGCTGCTACTCACCGCGATGGACACTGTTACCGTGGCATTGGCGCTTTTACCGGTGTCGGCGACGCTGGTGGCGGTGACAGTATGTGTGCCCGCTTGCACGGGCGGCGTATACAGGCCTGAAGTAGAAATTAATCCGACATTGGCGTTACCGCCCGCGACCCCATCCACTTTCCAGGTGACCGTTTTATTGGTGGCGTTGGTGACCGTGGCCGTGAACTGCTGTGTTTGCATAGTGGTGATTGCGGCCGATACCGGCGCCACGCTGACTGCCACCGATGCAGGCGGTGGCGGAGGAGGCGGAGGTGGCGCCGGCGGAGATGGCGGAGGCGGAGGAGGTGGCGGTGGCGGTGGATTCGTTGTCGGGGTTGTAGTAGTCGTGCTATTTGAAGTGGAAGCAGCCGGGTCGATGGGATCGCTATTAGAATTTCTTGAACAAGCTGTAACCACGCTGCACAAGCAAATACACAAAACGAACAGTCTAATAGGAAGGTTTAAAATGTTAAGCATGAAAATATCGTCCTAAAAGGTTTTGGAATTTCGACTGCCGGTAACAAAATCCACGGTCCGCGCCTCTTCTGAATTCGTTATTTTTATTGAGCCATTGAATATAGCGAGACTACCGAACGCACAACTGCACTGATCGTCTCGGAGTAGATGACAACGATCTTTAAATTCATTTCTGCTCAATGCATGCTCCCCATTCGCAAATGCGCGATTAAATTTTTGCGTGCGCTAGTGTGCTAGCGGCGAAAAAAAACGTCGGTACGTCATCGCACTTTATTTGTTAATGCATTTTATGTGCGCTGCCGTACAGTATGTTTAAACGCTTGTGTGTATTAACTATTGTTGCGAGGATTGAATGCCCAATAATATTTCCCATACGTCGATCAACAATAGTGTATTGGCCGCCTTACCACCGGAAGAACGGCAGCGTTTGTTAGCGCATTGCGAGCAAGTGGTATTGAACGACGGCGATGTGCTTTGCGAATCGGGCAGGCATATGCGGCATATTTATTTTATCGAGAGTGGATTGGTTTCTTTCCTCACTCCCGTCGGCGGACATTCGAGTGTTGAAGTGGGATTAGTGGGCAACGAAGGCGTTGCCGGCCTCGCGCTTTTTTTAGGCGTCAGTATTTCGCCGGTGCGTATGTTGGTGCAGGCGGCGGGCACCGCCTTGCGCATAGAGGCAACGTTATTCCATCATGAACTGAAAACCAGCCCGGTATTGCAACGCGAACTGAATCAATATCTCTATGCGTTCATGGCGCAAGTGGCGCAAACAGCCGCCTGTAATCGTCATCATCTATTGGGTGCGCGGCTCGCGCGCCGGTTGCTGATGACGCTGGATAGGTTGCATTCAAACGAATTTCATCTTACTCAAGAATTTCTTGCGCACATGCTCGGTGTGCGCCGCGTCGGCGTCACCGGCGCCGCCGGACAACTGCAGGAAAAAAAACTTATCAGCTATCGCCGCGGCAACATCACCATCCTCGATCGCAAAGGTTTGGAACGAGCTTCATGTCGCTGCTATCGCGATGTCAACAATATCCGCGAACGCATGCTGAGCGATACGCACAATCACTCGGCGCTCGATCCGTAAAAGTTCCCTCTTTAAAAGCGTTTTTCCCGTGCGCCGCTTGTACGTTATCGCACAGCTTATTTTTTAAGCTAGGTTAATATTTTAAAAATAAAAAAACACCTCTCTGGAAAAAATTTCATGCGATTAAACGATGCGCAGCTGCAGCGAGCGAGTACCGATGTTTCTCGAGCTAAATATATTTTGGCGCGCATTTTTCGCCATTATACCGGCGCAGTGGCGGTGCGATTTTGGGACGGCGAAACGCTTGCTTTGGGCAGGGCGGATCCGGTCGCCACGATTGTTCTCAATTCCGCCAAGCCGCTGCGCAACCTGGCTTTATTACGCGATCCCCTGGATTTAATCGAGGCCTATTTCATCGGCGATATGGATATCGAAGGCGACGTGTATGCGTTGTTGGAGCAGCGCAGCCATTTGCCTTCTTTAAGATTTAGCTGGCGCGATCGCGCCGCACTTTTTTTCGCTACGTTATTTTCAGACAGTGAAGTACAGCCAGCGATTGATCTAAAAAATAATTCGTTCCGTTGGTCGAAACCGGTGCTTGCCCTGTTACAGGCCAAACCTTCACGTGCTTACAATCGCGAAGCCATTGCCTTTCACTACGATGCTTCGAATGATTTTTACCGACTGTGGCTGGATGAACAGATGATTTACTCCTGCGCATACTTCAATGATCCTAACGACAGTCTCGATCAGGCGCAGCGCAATAAACTTGAGCATATATGTCGCAAGCTGCGGCTCAAATCCGGCGAACGTTTATTGGACATCGGTTGCGGCTGGGGAGCGTTGATTTGCTGGGCCGCGATGCAGCATGGCGTGCGCGCACACGGCATTACCTTGAGTCGTCAGCAGTATGAGCACACCCAAGCTAAAATTCGCACCTTAGGCCTGACGCAACAAGTCACGGTCGAGTTGCTGGATTACCGCGATTTACCGCCGATGGTTATGTACGACAAAGTCTCGAGCATTGGCATGTTCGAACATGTCGGATTAAAAAATTTGCCGGCGTACTTCAAGGCGGTTAACCGCGTGCTGAAACCGGGCGGTTTATTTCTTAATCATGGCATCACCGACAATGAAGAAAACCGGCGTGTCACGCCGGAAACCAAATTTATCAAACGTTACGTGTTTCCCGACGGCGAACTCGACAACGTCAGCAACGTGCAGAATGTGATGGAGCGCAGCGGTTGGGAGATGTTGGATGTGGAGGCTTTGCGTCCGCATTATGCGTTAACCTTGCGTCGCTGGGTGAACCGTTTAGAGGCGCGGCGTAAAGAAGCCTTGGCGCATGTGAGCGAAGCAACGTATCGGGTGTGGCGCTTATACATGGCCGGTTGTGTTACACAATTTGAAAAGGGGACCATTGGCGTCTATCAAATGTTGGCGGCGAAAAAACATCCGGGCTTGCTGGATATTCCGCTCACGCGGGCAGATATTTATCGCAGCGGTTAGAGTTAATTATTTTGTTATGTGTGTGTTAACCCACCGAAAAAAATGGTGAGAAAAGCTAGCGTGTACGATTAACGGTTAATTCTCTACATTGCAGGGGAGGGGTCATGTTAGCGCTTCAGCCGGACTCTCTTCATAAAAAAATATGCATCCAAGCTTGCTTAGACGCGCAGCATGCTTGCGAAACCACGGCCTTACATCTTTATTCCATCGCCCTGCAAAGCAATACCATGCAAATGCGGCTGCTGCTCGATTGCGCGGCGCTGTGCCAAGCGCATGCGGACTTTATGCGCGGCGATTCCGAGCTCCAACAACGCTTCGGCGCTGCCTGTATCCAGATTTGTTTGCAATGTTCTCAGGAGTGCCGACGTTTTGGAAACGATATTCAGATGAAACTGTGCGCCAGCGCGTGTTTGCGTTGCGCCGAAAGCTGCCAACAAATAATCCGTAAACCGGTCGATGTGTGTTCCGTGCCTCTTCGATTGACTGGCGTTGGCGTAGATGGTGCGGCCCAATCTTCACGTTCGATATGAAGAAAAATAAAATGACAGCATTTTTTTCTGGAGTGCATTCCCTATGTACGCTGCCGCACAGCACCGTGGATTTACTACGGCATAATAGCAGCACGACTAATTAGTTTTACTTCGATTTCATTTCTTTAAGGAGAAAATAAGATGGAACCAGCAATGGGCGATACCAACCGGACAAAGGGAAAGATGGTCGATGATTTTAAATCAATCGTTAACGATGCCGATGATCTATTGCAAGCCACGGCAAAAGTTTCCGGCGAAAGTTTCAACGCGGCGCGCGCCAAATTTGCCGAGCGCATAAAAACCGCCAAAGCCAACTTGGCCGACGCCGAAAAAGTCATCGTCGAAAAAGCTAAGCAAACCGCCACCGCCACCGATGAGTATGTAAAAGGTAATCCGTGGACTGCGGTAGGTATCGCCGCCGGCATCGGTTTAGTGATCGGTTTCCTGGCAGCGAAGCGTTAAGCCATGGGACAGGGCGAAGTGATGGAGCACGACACCGCCACTGTTTCCACGGGGCCTACGGGCGTATTCAGCTCCATCAAGAATTTCGCCGCTAGTTTCGTCGCGCATTTGCATACTCGGTTGCAACTTTTTGCAACCGAATTTGCAGAAGAAAAGTTACGCCTGACCGCGATTTTGTTTAGCGCGTTGACGGCGCTTTTTTTATTGTTTTCAGCGATTATTTTTGCGGCGTTTTTTATCGTGGTGGTGGCGTGGGATACGCCTTATCGTTTACACGCCGTCGGTGGACTGACGCTGTTATTTTTTGTGGGCGCCGGCATTTTTGGGAGTATGACGCGCACCAAGCTTAAATCCAAGCCGCGCTTATTCGAGGCAAGTCTGGCCGAGCTCTATAAGGATCGTCAAGAACTGGCCGCAAAAATAAAGTTAGAGTAAGCATGAAATACGACGATGAAAAAGCCAAATTAGCCAATCGACGTCAGTATCTGCTTGCTCAAATTCATTATGAACGCGAGGATTTGGCGCAAAAGGGCGCGGCCTTGCGTGTGGCGACGCAGATAATAGATAAGATTCGCAATGGAATTCACCACGTCACCCGTCATCCCGAAACCTTGTTATTACCGTTGGTTCTCACGCTGATAACGCGTCCACGACGCTTATGGACCTGGGGAATTAGCGGACTGGGCGCATGGCGCATGCTGCAGACCTGGCGCCAGCGGATTTTTTCATGAGCCTCGGCGAAAAAGCGGTGTGCATCGCCGCCACGCTGCTCATATTTTTTGCATGCGGCGCGGTGAGCCATGGCATCCCCATGGAGTCGATGCTGGGTATACGTAGCATCGGTTGGATGTGGATTCCTTTTTTCGTTCCGCTTGGTTTCGGCGCTTTATTCATGTGGTTCATTTTTAGCAAGAGATAAAAACCACCGGCACAACCGGTAGCGTCACGGCACTCATGATTTTTGTAGTTCCTTCCACTTTACCCATACATGGAGATCCTCAAAGATGAAAAACTTTTTTCTTATTGCTGTAATCGTTGCCCTATCTCTTTCTGCCACGTTCAGCCGCGCGGACAATGCTTATCCGAATGAAAAGAACAACGCACCGTCGGCGGGCATGACCGAAAAAAACAAATCCATGCCGATGGCGAAGATGCAGGAAAATATGCTACGCATGCATGAGCTAATGCACAAAATCATGGACGCAAAAAATCCGCAGGAACGCGAACAGCTCATGCAAGAGCATGCCAAAATGATGCAAAGCAGCATGTCCATGATGCAGGGCATGATGGCGGGTCACGGCATGATGGGCGGCGACGCTAAAGACGGTAAGATGGATAGCGGCATGAAAGGCATGTAAGGCGCTGCAAGCGTAATCGATTAGATCCGAATCGCATCCGACGCACGCCGGCCGGTTACTCGCTATTTATGTCGGCGGGACGTGACCGGCGTTATCTCGATTGCCTTTATTTAATGCATGCATCGCGTGTTCGAATATTTTATCGCGCTCCAGCAAAGTATATTTAGGTTGCTCGGTCCAGATGCGAAAGGCGGATGAAAAAAACCACACACCGACCAGCGCCAGAACCAGGATGATAATGACGCTCACCAACACGGTAATCATGGATTTTGTTCTGTCGCAGAGTTAAACAGAGTGCGTACAAATGCACTGACTGCTTGTTTGTCCGACGGTGATAGACCGGGCCATGGTGGCATGCTGGTGCCGGGAACGCCGTCGTTTAAAACTTGGGTAATACGCGTGCTGTCGGCTTGCGTGATTTTGAAATTGGCGGGGCGTGGCAGCAAAGTCGAACCGACGACGCCATCGCCTAGTCCTTGCGCGCCATGGCAACTCGAACAATGGTCGGCATATATCACCGCGCCGTGCGCCAGGACGGATGTGGGCGTCGGCGTTGAATGGGCGGAGGCCAGCGCCGCGTGCAGCGTCTGCACGTAAGCGCTCAAGCCGGCAAGATCGGCGATAGATAAATTCCGCCATGCGGGCATCGCCGATCCGGCTACGCCATTCCATAAAATCTGCGCTAAGCCTTGACTGGAAAATCGATGCTGTCGCAAATTGGTAGGCTTAGGCAACAAGCTGGCTGCGGCCGGACCGTCGCCCGCACCGCCGGCGCCGTGGCAGCCGGCGCAATTTTGCGCAAACAAGGTCTGGCCGCGCGCCAACAATTGCTCGCGCGTGGCGGACGTCGACGTTAAATCCGGCGCGGTGCGATCAAGCTGCGGCTGATTGGGATTTTGAAAATGTGCGCTCGATAAATTTTTGTTCTGCATATCCATCGTTCCATCCATGTCGGCCGCGATAAGCACATCCTGATTTTTTTTCGGGGATGACTGCTGCGCGCGTCCGAGCGTGCGTAAGTAAGCCAAGAGATCGGAGGCGGCGGTGGCGGGACGATCGGGGCTGCCGTGAAACAGCCAGGTAAAACCTGGCATCACGGAGTCGGCCACCACCCAGCGCGGGTTATATAAGTGCGCGAGCTGCCAATCGTCGCTGCGAACCTGCGCTTCGCGCGCCAGATCGGGGCCGATGCGGCGCGTGCCCCACAGTTGCGGAAAATCGTAACGCGTTTCCCAGGCTTGCGTGGGCGCACCCCAGCGCCGCGCGTCGCTGACCAAAAAACGCACCTGTTGCGAATGGCATAACGCGCAACCCAAGCGCGTATAAAGCTGCCGACCTCGAAGTTCGCTAGCACTGTAATCCGGCATTTCTGTTTTGGTATGCGCCGCCATGGCATCGGCCAGGCGCCATCCCGGCACGACTCCCAGGGCGACGAAGGAAAGTAAAAAAAATCCGACGCCGGCGATAAAAATCAGCAGATACGCCAAACCGAACCAGCGCGGCGATTTTTCTTGCATTGTTGCATCGGCGGTTTTAGCCATGGGCGGGAACCGGCTGCATAGCTGAATTCGAGAGCCGCGGATTATTCGCTGAGCGATTGTCGGCATTGATCAACAGGCCGGCGATGAAGGCGGCAAATCCAACCAGTATCGGCGCCGCCGCGAACGCGCGTATCAGCCAAAAATTTTTCGAAGCGCGCACCGAATCCATCCACGGCGCGTCGCTGATCCATAATTTTCCCTGCATCAGGCCGGCCGCCGTTAAATCGATAAACATAATCGCCAAACCGCTTAAGATTAACCAGTAAGCCCAGTTCATGTAGCCGTGATGATAATGAAAATGTGGGCTGCGCTGCCAAACGTGAGCGATGCCGCCGAGGACGATAAAAGCGCCAAAGCCCAGCATCGCCAAGTGCGAGTGACCGATGACCCAATCGGAAAAATGCAGATAGCGTTGCATGGGCATGAGCGCCTGCAGCGAACCTTGCAAACTCACAATGAGGTAAATCACGACTCCGGTCCAAACAAAGCGCAGCGGCACATCGCGCGCCACCAGCGTTGCTTGACCGCGCAGCGACATCAGCAGGTTGAACACCACCAGCATCACATCGAAACCCATGATGACCGACGCGGCGATCGCGGCGCGCTGGGTATCCATGGGAATGGAGGAGTACACGTAATGATGCGTGCCGTTCAGCGGGTATGAAAAAAACAGCAGCCAAAATCCCAGCATCGATAAAAAATGACTGTAGATCGGCCGCCCCGTACGCACCGGAAAAATATAAAACGCCATGGCCAGCGCCAGCGGCGTGATATACAGGCCGACGGCGTCGTGTATCCACAATCCGCTGAACGCCGCGCCGACCGCGCCCGGCGCCCATTCCGGCACCAAGCTACCTACCGGAAAAGCCAGCAAGGTAAATATCAAACCGCCCAAGATATACCACGAGGAAACGTACATGCCGTCGCGGTTGGGTTGGCGCGCCAAAGGCGGAATAAATTGCAGCGCCATCAAGACCAAGCAGATCTCGGTCACGGCGTTGACGATCAGCGGAAATTCCGTCCATTCAAGCGGTTTGATCGCCAAAAAATAATTCGCCGGATTAAGCGACACCAACACCCAGCCCAGCAACACCACGCCGACATTCCATAATCCAAATAGGATCCATCCCAAGCGCCGGCTCATGACCGCGCGTCCGCCCAAGCGTGGCACCGCAAAATAAAAAAACGCCAGAAACGCATTGCCGAACCATCCGAAAAATATTCCTTGGGTGTGATTGGCGCGCATTGATCCCCAAGTGGTTTGCACGTGGCCGCCTAAAAATTCCGGTTGCACCAACTTGACGGCGACTATGGTGCCGAGCAAAGCCGCGATCATTAGGCTCGCGAGTGCGGCGAACGCATGCGCGCGTATCAAACCGGTTTCGATCGACGCCACGGGTGCGTCGGTAACAAAACGCAGTGACGGTGCGTTTTCGTGGCCGGCGCTGTGGTCGCTCATTGTTTTTCTCCGCCGCTGTCAGGTTTTGCTGCAACAATGCCTTGGCCCAATAAATGCCCGTTTACCACGACACCGTATAATTCATCGGCCGAGTCATGATGCTGGGCGCGGGTTTGCGCAATTGAGCCGTTAAAGCGCGGATCTTGCGGGCGTTCGTGACTGTCCATGAACGTGGCCACGTCCCACGCCTCTTGATCGCTCAAACTGCCGCCCAAACCCAAGGGCATATTCGCCTTGATGAAACCCGCGGCATTTTTAATGCTGCTCATGCCGGCGCCCCAGTTAAAAGATTTCGCGCCCCACAACGCCGGAAAATTCGCTTGATTGCGCGCGTCCGTTTGACCGGCGCCGTCGGCGCCATGACACAGCGCACAATGCTGTTCATACACTTGTTGCCCGCGCCGATAATCGCCCGCTAATGGATGCGACACCGGCGGATAACCGCGGCCGGGTATTTTTGGATCGATCGGCGCGCCGCTCGCCAGCCAATAGGAATAGCTTTCCAGCGCCACCAGCACCGGATCGCCGAGCGGCGGCGCTTTGCCGTTCATGCTGTATTTGAAACAACCCTGCAAGCGTTCGGCATACGTGTTGACGTGTTTATTTTTGCTGCGATAGCTGGGGTAGCTGACATACGCTGCCCACAGCGGCGCGGAATTTGCCAGACGACCCGCGTCCAAATGACAACTGCTGCAGCGCAAATTGGAAGCATTGCCGACGTACTGCGGGGCGATATTTTTTGTGTTTTCGAAAATCTCCTGGCCGTGTTTTATCGTTTTACCGAATTCGTCGTCGGGCATGTTTCGTTCCGCCGGCGGCTGAAATAATGTCTGGCTCGTGAAACCGGCGGTCACCGAAGACGACGGAATGTTATTTTGCGCTTGCGTGCTGGACGCGGATTTTTCGTGGGTATGATCTTGCGCGACGACGACGATTCCCGTCGCTGCGGCGATCAGGATAGCGGTTACCAAAATGACCGAGCTTCGAAGGTTCATGGCGAACCTTTGCGTGTCGAATTATTCGCAGGCAGCGCTGAAAAATACGCCGCCAATTCCTGGATATCCGCCGCGGATAATTTGGATGCGATCACTTTCATCAAACCCAAAGGACCCGGCGCGCGCGTAGCTTGTTGCCAAGCGCGAAGTTGATTTTCGATATATAGCGATGATTGCCCGGCAAGCGCGGGAAAGCTGGCGCCGACACCGACTCCCATTGCCCCGTGGCATTGCGTGCACGCCGGTAAATTTTGCGACCAACGTCCTTGCGTCGCCAAACGCGCGCCGGCCGAATCCGTGGGCGCAAGCATTTTTTTTGGGTCCGGTGGGTTATTTAATGCGGCGTAATATTTTGCGACCGCTGCGCGTTCATCCGCGTTTAAGGTTTGCGCGACAGGCGCCATCATGGCGTTGACACGTTGCCCGTTGGCAAAGGCTTCGAGCTGGGTTTCGAGATAGCCGGCGTTGAGGCCGGCAAGGCGCGGGTAACCGTTGGCCGGCATGCCTTCGCCGTGGGCGCCATGACAACTTATGCATGCCGGAACGCCGCGCTTGTTGCCGCGCAGCGCAATCGCCGCGCCGTCGGCGCGCGCCAGATTCATCGCTGCGATCAGCGCAAAAGTTATGAATGAAACGCTAAGCTTGCAGCACACATTGGCATCCTTGTCGAATTCAGTACGTCACCGTAGCGCGCCGTTGCTGCTCACAGATTTTTTGCCGCCAGCAGTACAGACACGATCATTAAGGTGGTCAACGCCGCAATCCCCAGCGTCACGAGCACAATCAGCGCACGATTTGCCCGCACCACACCTTGCTCCAGCGCCTGGTTCACGACGTGATAATGCCAAGCCGCTAGCACGACTAAAATTCCACCGAAGGCCATCATTGCTTCGCCCATCGGCAAAGACATGCCGGTGCTGGGTATGTGTGTTTGTGGGTTCAGGCGGGTGGCGAGTTCGCGCAACCACACACCGAACTTGGCCACGACAAAGCCAAGGGTGATGATGGCAATACCGGTGCGCACCCAAGCCAGAAAAGTGCGTTCGGCCGCCAAGTATTCAGTCGCCAAATGGTCTGTGAGTTTTATTTCATTATTCAAATGTTTTTCCCAATTCCGTCAACCGTGTGCGCTTGAGTCCGGGTGATAGTTTGGATTTACGTCGGCAACGGGCAGCGCGATTATCCAGTCCCAGGAATTGCCGAGATAGATTGTGCCTCCGACAATGGTCGGACTGACGAGGCCAAAACGTCCGCCGATATATTTTTTGCCGGCGAGCATGCCTGTTTTAGGATCCACGGCATAAACGCTATCGACGCCGGCAATGTACAACATGCCGTCATAAAAGCTGGCGGGCGCGCGCGCCGTACCGGCCGGACCCGGCTGCGGCACCGCCCACGTCCACAGCAGCTTTCCGGTTTTCAAATCCAGTGCCTGATAAAGACTTTTAACGGGCGCACCGATATACACCGTGCCGTCATGGATCATGGGCACGCCTCCTTTAAAAGCGGGCGGCTTAGGGCCGCGTCCCATGTTGTGCGTCCACAGCGGACGACCGCTGTCGCTGTCGAAGGCGCGCACGGAGACATCCACGCTGACTTTGCCGGCGACGGTCTGCGGCGCGGAAACCGCATCGGTCACCACAACGCCGTCGGCTACCGCCGGCGATACATCGCCCATGCCGGTATTGATCGCTTGCGGGATTTTTTCCTTCCACAGCGTCTTGCCGGTTTTAGCGTCCAAACAAAATAAAAAAGCCGGCACCGACATGCCGACGTAAATTTTATCTTGATAGACCGCCGGGCTGGACATATTGCCCATGCCGCCTACTTTGTTAATCCACAGCGGCTCGCCCGATTTTTCATCGAGTGCGAAAACTTCACCGGCGCCGGTGGAAAAAATCAAGCGTCCGTCGCTGAGAGCGGGCGTTGGCATCACGTCGCCCTTGGTGTCGAAATGCCACAGCAATTCGCCGGTGTGGCGGTTAAGCGCGTAAACACCATTGAACTCGACGCCGGCGCCCCGAATAGCCTGTCCGGTTTTGGCGTAGGCTTGAATATTCGAAAAATTAAACCCCACGGTTCCGGCGTTGACATACACAATGTCGCCGTGAACTAAGGGCTGCCCCATGAAAGTCGTGGGCACGGGGCTGGTACGCCAGATAAGTTTTCCGGTGCGCGCGTTCAATGCATAAATAAATTGATCGCTGCTTTGGGCGTAAATCACGCCATCGACGGCGGCCACTCCCAAGGTATTGCCCATCCATTGGGTCATGGTGGTATCGCTCCCGGCTTCGCCTAAGGCTTCGCTGGCAAATGGCTTGTTCGTCAGCACCCAAGCGCGCGCCTCCGCGAATTGCCAAGCAACCCCTTCACGTACCCAGTCCGGCTCCTGCCGCGGCATGGAAAACGCAGCGGCGTTGCGCTCGTTGTTACCGTAGGCATACAACCACTGCTGCGGGAAAGCCGCGCCTTCGCCCGGAGCGGGCGCGTTTTGCGGATAATAAACTCGGTCGTACGGACCGTTTTTTTCAACCGGGGTCGTGCGCTCGCGACTTAATTGTCCTTGTGCATGCGCAGTTGGCGCCGTCAGAAGCAGCATGCAGCAAGTCATCACAAAAACAAAAAATGTTTTCGGTCGGCTCGACAGGACATGAAACGGACGCCGGAATGGAACGCCGGAATTATGTTTTGCGTTAAATTCGTGTGTCGGTTTGATCCTGTTGGGTTTCATTGACAACTCCTGTTTTCAATGAAAAGTATCGAAGCAGCGTGCGGCTAGGCCAAGATTCGCACAAATTTTTCCCGCTCCCAAAATCGCGTCTTGGCGGCATCGATAAAGGTGCTGATATTGCCGGCTTCTACAACGCCGGTATCTGCTTCGATATGCGCCAGTTCTAAAAGTTGCCGGCCGCCTTGATCGACGGCAATGGCTTTAAGGTGGCCGTAGGCGTCGCGCACAAAATCAATCGCGGCGCCTTCGTTCGACAAGGTTTTGGCGCCGGCATCGGCAAGGATAATGGCCACCGCATCGAAGAGCACGGATGGCGTGCCGGCGAGTTGTCCGTCAGCCGCCAGCAGCGAACCATCGGCCAGTTTCGCGCCGCCGACTTTGGGCGCGATGATTTTTACCGTAGCGCCGGCATCGGTAGCGGCTTTTTGAATTTTTTTAATGGCCGCGCCGTCCGAGCCATCCGCGATCAGAATACCGATCGCCCGGCCCTCAAGAGTGTTTTTCATTTTGCCGATAATTTGCAAAGCCGGTGAAGAATCCATTTCTTGTACCGGCGCCGCCGCTTTCGGCGTAGCAGGCATTTTGTCAAAGCCGAGGCCCGCGGCCACGCGCTTGGCGAGATCGGCGTCGATATGTTGCAAATGCCCGACCATCGCCTGACGCACATGCAAATGTTCGACTTTGGAAAGTTCGAACACCAACGCCGAGGCGATATGCGTTTGCTCATGCGCGGTTTGGCTGATATAGAACAAGCGCGCCTGGCT
>JACQBD010000010.1 GCA_016194665.1 Gammaproteobacteria bacterium | reverse complement strand
CAAGGCATAATAAGGATGGCCCGGTTGAATGCGCGCCGAGCCGAAAATACTGACCGAAGGTTGAATCTGCGACAGCTGTTCGAAGCCGGCGACAAATTCAGCCATGATCTGAAAAATTTTCCACGATTCGCGCGACATGGTGCCGGATGGCGCCACGCCGATGCGAAAATGCGAGTCCAAACCGCTGACCGGCGGTGCGCCGGGGTTTTTATCGTCGAAATTTCTGTCATTCATATATGATTAGCCGTCTAACATCCGTTTCCCGAGTGGCTTTTGTCCATGAACCCTAGCATTCCTAGCCAGGAAAAAACTATTAGTCCGAAAACCTCGAACAGCTCTAAAACGAGCCGGCCCTTGGTGCTCGTGGATGGCTCATCTTATCTGTACCGTGCATTCCATGCCATGCCCGCGCTGACCAATTCGCACGGCGTGCCGACCGGTGCGGTCTACGGGGTAATCAATATGATGCGCCGGCTGTTAGCCGACTACGAGCCCGAGCATATCGCGGTGGTATTCGACGCTCCCGGCAAGACCTTCCGCGATGAAATCTACACCGAATATAAAGCCAATCGCAGCGCCATGCCGGATGAGCTCGCGGCGCAGATCGAACCCATCCACGACATCATCCGCGCCATGGGTTTGCCTTTGATACAAGTCCAAGGCGTGGAAGCCGACGATGTGATCGGCACCTTGGCGCGCGCCGCCGCCAAAGCCGGGCGCGAAACCGTGATTTCGACCGGCGATAAGGACATGGCGCAGTTGGTGGACGAGCACGTGCGTTTGGTCGACACCATGAAGGACGTCGAGTATGACCGCGCCGGGGTGCTGGAGAAGTTCGGCATTCCGCCCGAGCGCATCATCGATTACTTGGCGCTGGTCGGCGACACTTCGGACAACATTCCCGGCGTGCCCGGCGTCGGTCCGAAGACCGCGGTGAAATGGTTGCAGCAATACGGTTCGCTGGATGAAGTCGTGGCGCGCGCCGCTGAAATCAGCGGCAAGGTCGGCGAGAATTTGCGCGGCGCGCTGGCGCTGCTGCCGATGGCGCGGCAATTGGCGACGATTAAATGCGATGTCGAATTAGCCTTGCAGTTCGAAGATCTGCGCCGCCAAACGCCCGAGCCGGTGCGCTTACGCGAACTTTTTTCGCGCCTCGAATTTAAAGCCTGGCTGGCAGAGCTGGGCGGCCTGCAAGCGACCATACCGATCGCCAATGTCACCAGCGTTAACGCCGCATATGAAACGGTCAGTGATATGGCGGCGTTGGAGCGCTGGCTCAAGCGTTTGCAAGATTGCCCGTTCTTTGCCTTCGATACGGAAACCACCAGTCTCGATGCACTGCAAGCGGAGATCGTCGGCGTGTCGTTTACCGATTGCTCGGGTGCCGGTGCGTATGTGCCGCTGGCGCATCGTTATCCGGATGCGCCCGCGCAGTTGGATCGCGCCGCGGTGCTGGCGAAATTAAAACCTTTGCTCGAAGATCCGACGCCGCGAAAAATCGGCCAGAATTTTAAATACGATTTAAATGTCTTGGCGAATTACGACATCGCCATGGCCGGCATGCGCTACGACACCATGCTCGAATCCTACGTGCTCGATTCCACCGCCTCACGCCATGACATGGATTCGCTGGCGCTTAAATATCTCGGCTACAAAACCTTGAAGTACGAAGATGTCGCGGGCAAGGGCAAACATCAAATTAATTTCAGCGAAGTGCCGATCGAGCAAGCCGCGACCTATGCGGCCGAAGACGCCGATATCACGTTTCGGCTGCACGCGCATTTATGGCCGCGCTTGAACGAAACCCCGGCGCTGATGAAAGTATTCGACGACATTGAGATGCCCTTGTTATCGGTACTGGCGCGCATGGAGCGCCACGGTGTGCGTATCGATGTGGCGATGTTGAAACAGCAAAGTCACGAGCTCGGCACGCGCTTGCTCGAAATTGAAAAAGACGCGCACGCCGCCGCCGGCCAGCCGTTTAATCTGGGTTCGCCCAAGCAAATCCAAGAAATTCTCTACGGCAAACACAAACTGCCGGTGTTGAAAAAAACTCCCACCGGTCAGCCATCCACCGCGGAAGAAGTGTTGCAGGAATTGGCGCTGGATTATCCTTTGCCGCGGCTGATTCTCGAATGCCGTAGCTTAAGCAAATTAAAATCGACTTACACCGATAAGCTGCCGGAGATGATCAATCCGAAAACCGGCCGCGTGCACACCTCGTATCACCAAGCCGTGGCCGCGACCGGCCGGCTTTCTTCGACCGATCCGAATTTGCAAAACATTCCGATACGCACCGCCGAAGGCCGGCGCATTCGCCAGGCGTTTGTGTCCACGCCCGGTTATAAAATTATTTCCGCCGACTATTCGCAAATCGAACTGCGCATCATGGCGCATCTGTCCGGCGACAAAGGACTGATCCGCGCCTTCGCTGAAAATCAAGACGTGCATCGCGCGACCGCGTCCGAAGTTTTTGGCGTGGCGCTGGAGCTGGTGAGCGACGACATGCGCCGCGCCGCCAAAGCGATTAACTTCGGATTGATTTACGGCATGTCGGCTTTTGGTTTGGCCAAGCAGTTGCGCATCGATCGCGCCGCGGCGCAAGAATATGTCGAGCGTTACTTCACGCGCTATCCGGGCGTGCGCGAGTACATGGAACGCACGCGCGAACTGGCGCGTCGTCAAATGTATGTCGAGACCATGTTCGGACGACGCCTGCACACGCCGGAGATCAACGCCTCCAACATGAATCGTCGCCAAGCCGCGGAGCGCGCCGCGATCAATGCGCCAATGCAAGGCACCGCCGCCGATTTAATCAAGTTGGCGATGTTGGCGGTGGACCGGTGGATCATCGAATCGAAATTAGACATTCGCATGATCATGCAAGTGCACGATGAGCTGGTATTCGAAGTAGCGGACAAAGACGTGGAAACCGCGCGCGCGCAAATTCGCCGCGCCATGAGCGAGGTGGCCACGTTATCCGTGCCTTTGGTGGTGGACGTCGGATGCGGCAAAAATTGGGATGAAGCGCATTAACACTTACAAAATTTGCCAGAAACCACGCGGGAAAATAAATGTGTGAACCATTTAAATATGCTTCGGTCTATAATCCGCGTGGACGATTTAATTATTGTCCTGACCTTCGCTCTACCTCCCTGAGCAGGTCAGTCCCGGTAACGATCCGGGACGCATTCGACCCCGGACACTCTCCCCTTGTTTCCGGGGTTTTTTTTGGCTTTTATTTTTGGGAAATGTAAAAATTACCGGTCGATAACTTAAAATTGACCGCGAGCCGGGCTCTTGATATATAAGCCGCCCTGATTTCCGTGCGACCAATGATGTTCGGGACGTCGGCTAGCGCCGGTTCTCGAATGGGAGATTTATGAAAAGCTGCTTATCCGTTTGCGCCGTGTTCGGCTTCTATTTACTTTCACTTACGCCCGCGCTGGCCGCGAATGCCAATGTTGCCGCCGGCCAAGCCAAGGCCGCGGTCTGCGCCGGTTGTCATGGCGCCGACGGCAATGGCGGCGCCGACCCGCTGTGGCCGAAATTGGCCGGGCAACAATCCGAATACATCGCCAAACAACTGGCTGACTTTAAATCCGGCGCACGCAAAGATCCGATCATGTCCGGCATGGCCGCGCCGCTGGCGCCCGCTGACATGAAAAACGTCGGTGTTTACTTTGCCAGCTTGCAAGCCAAGCCCGGCGCTGCCAAAGATGCGGAACTCGTTAAACAAGGCGAAAAAATTTATCGCGGCGGTAACGCCAAGATGGCGGTGTCGGCGTGCATGAGTTGCCACGGCCCCTCCGGCCACGGCATTCCGCCGCGCTTCCCTAAAGTATCCGGCCAGAACGCCGCTTATACCCAAAAACAATTGTTGGCTTTTAAATCCGGCACGCGCAACAACGATAGCGAAGTCATGACGCGCATCGCTTTTCGCATGTCGGAACAAGAGATCAAAGCCGTGTCGGAATACATGGCCGGCCTGCACTGATCGACCGCGTCCCGCCCCTTCCTGTATTTAGTAGTGCCCATGCACGGCAGGCTTGTTCCTGCCGTGTGACGGCATACGCCGTCCTTTCTGGCTAAAGCCGCTTGTAGATTTGTCCTAACAGAATGCCCAGCGTATCTTAAAAAATTAACCCTTTCAATAAGTTACAATTGACCCAACCAGTGGCATGAGTATTGCTCTTTACCTAGTGCAGCACGGAATTCCAACCCAAGTCGTTAACGGAATTCCATACGGCCCGAACAGGGCGAAAGGAGCAAACCATGTTGAGCCACATAGTCAATTTGGTAAACGATTACCAACACAGCCACGGCAGCCGTCCGAACGTGGTGTACATGAACGAAACCCATTACGGGTACCTGCGCGAAGAGCTGCCGGGTGTACGCGACCACGACAACCTGGTCGCTATCCTCGGAGTGGATATCGCGGTCAGCGACGAAGCGATTCGTCCGCAAGTGGCTACGGTGCGGTTTGCTTCGGAGAATATTTTAGTCAGCTAAAGAATTGATGTGCGGGGTAGCACATGCGGGCCGGTCCACCGGCCCGTTTTATTTTAGAGCGTTGCAAAAACCTTTTCTGCTTTATCCAAAGTAGCTCCCAGTTCCGTCGCCCCATGCGCCGCGGAAACAAACCCGGCCTCGAATGCCGACGGCGCCAGATAAACTCCTGCACGCAACATCGCATGAAAGAATTTTTTGAAGCGCTCCACGTCACAGGCCATTACCTGGCCAAAGCTTGTCACTACCGGTTCTGAAGTAAAGAAAATACCGAACATGCCGCCGACCGCGTGCGTGGAAAGCGGTATGCCCGCGCGTTTAGCGCGCTCGGTTAAACCTTGAACCAGTTGCGTTGTTTTCAGCGACAGCTCGTTAAAAAAACCCGCGCGCGAAATTTCTTTCAGCGTGGCCAAACCCGCGGCCAGCGAAACCGGATTGCCCGAGAGCGTGCCGGCTTGATACACCGGCCCATCGGGGGCGATCTTGTTCATGATATCGGCGCGCCCGCCAAAAGCGCCCACCGGTAATCCACCGCCAATGACTTTACCGAGCGTGGTCAGATCCGGCTTGATGCCGTAGAGCGCTTGCGCCCCACCCAAAGCCACGCGAAAACCGGTCATGACTTCATCGAAGATCAGCACCGCAGCGTATTTCGAGCACTGCGCCCGCAGCGCTTCCAGGAAACCTTTCACCGGCGGCACGCAATTCATATTGCCCGCCACCGGTTCGACGATCACGCAGGCGATTTCATTGCCGAATTTTGCGAACAGGTCGTTAACCTGTTGGATGTTGTTGTATTCCAATGTCAGGGTATTTTGCGCCAACGTCGCCGGCACGCCGGCGGATGTCGGCACGCCCAAAGTTAATGCGCCGGAACCGGCTTTCACCAATAAAGAATCCGCATGACCGTGATAGCAACCTTCGAATTTCACGATCTTGTCGCGCGCCGTGAAACCGCGCGCTAAGCGAATCGCGCTCATAGTGGCTTCGGTGCCGGAGCTGACCATGCGTACTTTTTCCATCGACGGCACCAGCTGACAAATCAGTTCGGCCATTTCACTTTCAATGCGCGTTGGCGCGCCAAAGCCGAGCCCCCGGTCCACGGTGGCTTTAACCGCCGCGATTACTTTTGGATGCGCGTGCCCGAGAATCATCGGCCCCCACGAACCGACGTAATCGATATATTGATTGCCATCTTCATCCCACACATACGCGCCTTCGCCGCGCGCCAAAAAAATCGGATCGCCGCCCACGCCTTTAAAAGCGCGCACCGGAGAATTCACGCCGCCGGGAATATGCTGCTGCGCGCGTTTAAAAAGATCGGATGAAATGGTCATAGGAGTTCCAAAATAAATATTTCATGAATTAAATATTTCATGTAGGGCGGGTTAGCCGCGCAGCGGCGTAACCCGCCGCATGTATTCACCGTAAAACTTTCGCATACGTCTATAAGTTAAAAAGTTGCGCATACCGCCGCACCGCCGCACGTATGTCTTTTTGCCCAAACACCCCTTCAATCACCGCCAATGCATCCGCGCCGGCGGCAATCAGCGCCGCGCCATTTTCCGGTGTGATACCGCCGATGGCAACTAGCGGCAGGTGTATTTTTTGTTTGGCCGCGCGTAGTAGTTCGGGGCTGGCCAGCACCGCCTGCGGTTTGGTCCGCGAAGGAAAGAAGCGGCCAAACGCGACGTAACCCGCGCCGTCGGTTTGTGCCTGCAGCGCCCGCGCCAATTCGTTGTAACAAGAAACGCCGATAATCGCCTTGGCGCCGAGTTGTACGCGCGCCACCGCCAAGGGAATATCGTCGCGCCCTAAATGAACCCCGTCAGCGTTAACGCGCTGCGCTAAATCCACGTCGTCGTTAACGATAAATAGCGCGTTTTGTTGGCGACAGAGTGCCGCTATTTCCGACGCTTGGTGAACGCGTTTCTTCGCGTCGTGCTTTTTGTCGCGATATTGGATAACGCGCGCGCCACCTTCAATCGCCGACGTCACCGCTTTCAAGAGCTGTGCGTCGTCGAGATAAAAAGTATCAGCGATTGCGTAAAGCCCGGTGAGGCGTGACGGAGTCATCATCCAGATTTAAAAATAACGCTGGGGCAGCTGAATCACAGCTGATCAAACGGACTGGTGACACCGCGTCCGCCACGATTAAGCACATGCGTATAGATCATCGTGGTATTGAGGTCTTTGTGACCCAACAATTCCTGGACCGTGCGAATGTCATAGCCCGCTTGCAAGAGATGCGTGACGAAGGAATGCCGCAAGACATGCGGCGTGACCGGCTTGACGAGCTTAATGCGCCGCGCCGCTTCGCGCACCGCGCGCTGCACCGACTCGGGAAAAATGTGATGCCGCCGTTGCACGCCGCTGCGCGGATCAATGGAGCGCACCGGCGACGGAAACACATATTGCCAGCCCCAACTCTTGCCCGCCTGGCGATACTTAACCGCCAAGGCGTGGGGCAGATACACCTCGCCCAAACCATCGGCCAGATCGCGCGCGTGCAGCGTCTTCGCTTGCGCGAGCTGTTGTTGCAGCGGAACTATTAAGTTTTCCGGCAACACCGTTACCCGGTCTTTACCGCCTTTGCCATCGCGCACGATGATTTCGCGGCGTTCGAATTCAATGTCTTTGACGCGCAAGCGCAAGCCCTCCAGCAAACGCATACCGGTGCCATACAGCAAGCTCACCACTAAAGCCATCGTGCCGGAAAGTTCGTTAATGATCAGGCGCGCCTCGCGCGGTGTCAGCACGACCGGCAAACGCCGAGAAGCCTTGGCCGATGTGATATCGGCAAGCCATGGCAAATCGATATCCAGAACCTCTCGGTATAAAAACAGCAATGCACTCTTCGCTTGATTTTGTGTCGACGCCGAAACGTTACGATCAACGGCAAGATGCGTTAGGAATGTTTCCACCGCATGCGCCCCCAGCTCGCGCGGATGCCGCTTGCCATGAAACAAAATAAATCGGCGCGACCAATCTATATAACTCTGTTCCGTGCGAATGGAGTAATGCTTCATACGCAACTTATCGCGCAGTTGCTCCAATAATTTCGGCCGCCGCTTGGCCGACGGTTGTTGGTTATCTTGCGCTATTTGATTTTCTATCGCTTGATCTTTCATCCGCCTTATTTTAGGTTTGCCTAAAAGATTTGCGCAAGGGAAAAATGCTAGATCTTCCTTTTATTGTGAACCAATAGTTGCTTTAGATGACGTATCTCCCCTAGAGTATTGGTCGTCTATATCTAGTTAGAACGCCGCTTGTTGGAGTGGGCATCGCCGCTTCGGCACTCAGTAAACGTTGATGCAAAGTGGCTTCGTGAAGCAAAATGCGAAACACCCAGACCCCTGACATGACGGAAAATAAAGAAAGGAAATTATTCGTGCCCCGTCCCGTTCCGTGCTCTACTTCAAGCCCCGTTCTAACCTTTAGTTCGAGCGGACGCGGTGAGACGGCGCACCGTTTCCTGTTATCGCGGTGGCCGCGCCGCTCAACAACACGTTAGGTTGCGGCAACCGCCGCAGCATCGCGTTTCCCCATCGGTGTTGCGTGCCGTCGCGTAGCTCCATCAGGTAACAGTTGTTCGGCTCAATAGTAAGCACTTTTCCAACTGCACAATCTAAGGCGAGGCTGCGCGTCTTCATGCCGACCAAGTGCGATACTTCAACGCACCAGTCCCCGACAGCTATTCGTGGCTCCACCTTGTTCATGTCCAGCGCCAGCATCGCAATCCACCAAGTATCACGGCTCGCGGTGTGCGTCCTGCCGCCACCTAACCCAACATTCGATGGCGACTCGTTTATCTTCGGCACTTTTTTTGTCATGTTTCCTCGCGCCTCAATTCTGCGTTAGGTTTTAATGTTTGCCCAATGCGTAATACATGAAATAACGTGTGTTTCTTCTTCCGGCGTTAATGTCCACCCATTGATATCGCCAGTTTCTTTATTGTGTGTAACCTCATTCACGGCAGCCATAAAGCCTGATGTGTTTTTAACCAAAATCCATTTAAAACATGGTATTTCAACATCAGTAACAGCGTGCCAAACTGGGAAACCTAACCCGTCATCCGAGGCGACTCGTTTACCTTTAGTGATATTTTTATCTGTCATGGTTCGCGCCTCGATTCTGCGTTAGAACGCCGCTTGTTGGAGTGGGCATCGCCTCGTGCCCCGTCCCGTTCCGTGCTCTACTTCAAGCCCCGTTCTAACCTTTAGTTCGAGCGGACGCGGTGAGACGGCGCACCGTTTCCTGTTATCGCGGTGGCCGCGCCGCTCAACAACACGTTATGCATTTTGAAATATGCACTATTACGAAGAGCATCAAGAAAGAGAGACCAAGCTAACAAACGATATTGTTAGTCTCCATCAATGGGCAGTTAGAGAAGTATTAGCCATTGGTCCAGCGGACAAAATATTCGTTGAGTTTGATAAGAAATCATATGGTGTTAAGGGAGATGTGGATATTGTGGTCTGGAGAAATCCCGGGCTTGAAGGTGAGTCTGTAATCGCTGTCGAAGTTAAAGTTATGTTTCTTAACGGCGATGGCAACTTTAAATCCAAAAAGGTATTTAAGCACAACAAGCAAATTGCGGCTCTCGAAAAAGAGGGGTGGGACTACGTGTATTTCTTCGACTTCATAGTAGTGGAACCTTCGGAGGGTTGGTTCCACGAACAAGCATTTGAGGGCTTCGAAAAGTACGACAAAACTGTTAAGAGCAATATTTGCGGGCACATCGTGTTTCAGGTCAACTCAGTGAAACACAAGCCAGAATCATTGGCGGGGTCAATATCGCACAAGGTCATAAAGCCTGCTAGCCCGAACTCTGGCAATAATGGCCGATCAAAAATTATTTCTGCATTGCGAGGTAATAATGCATAACAAGCCCATCAACTCGGACAGCAAAAAGCGGCGCTCCTTCGTCGCGCCACTTTTCGCTGCCGGTTATGGGCGGCGTTAGATGCGCGAATAATGAAGCTCAAGCCAATAGACACAACGGGAAAGAAAATTAAGGTGGGAGACTCCGTACGCATTATTGGGGTGCCGGATCTCAGTAGCATGGCTCTGGAGCAACGAAACGAATCTCTTCCGGTATTTGAATACTTGGTTGGAAAATATAAGAAGGTAAGAGAGTTTAACCAGTTTGGGCTAGTAGAACTTCAGTTTGTTATTCCGAAAGGTGTGAGGCGTGGGTGGCATTCTGTGGCGATTGAACCGAACCTTTTGCGTGTGCGCAGGGGCAATAGAAAGTAATGCATCTAACTTTCTTTTCAACCGGACGCGGTATGACGGCGGTGCAGCGTTCGGCTTTCGTAGCCCGCGCCGGTTAAAAGAGCGTTAGGCTCTAAATAAAATATGAGTAACAGACTAGAAAATGCACTGTGGATTTTGGTTGTTACAGTGTTTATTGGGCTAATTGCCTATATTGGCTTGTGCGCACCTGGGAGAGAGTTCTGGGAGTCCACTGCTAGTGGACTTCTCTCAACCGCAGTGGCTTTAATAGCCGGTATACCGATTGCCCTCTCTATTGATCGAGCAATAAAGAAGAAAGATTCTGAAAGGGAGGCGGAAGAAACTCGAAATAAGGAAATAGCTTTACTGAATTTACTAAAAGATGAGTTGGAATCCTGTAAAGCAGCATTAGAGATGAGAAAAGAAAAACCAGATAATTTATACATACAGCCATTCAAATCAGATCTGTGGCACGCTATCTCTGCAGCAGGACAACTAAATTTGATTTCCAGCCCAACAGTACTAAATGAATTGTCAGATGCTTACTACATTATTGATACTGTGCGTAGAATTGAAGAGCAAGGCTATAAAGCATCAAGGAGCGCAACAGTCAGTTTTGGTAGTGGCGGCACTGCTACCGAGATACTTTTTAAAGATGCACGGAGGTTTAATGATGCTATGTCACAAACCATAGAAAGTGCGTTGTCTAAGATTAATGGGGATATAGGTGCTAGTCGCGCCTAACAATGCAGTCGAGTACGTTTCGGCCTTCGGCCTCCACCGGACGCGCGTACCGCGCGCCGCTCACTGCTGCCGTTGGGCCCCTCATGACTGACGACCTTCTTACAGCGAAAGATGGTGCCTCTGAGTCCCCACTACACGGAGCGGCTTGGACTGGAGACCTTGAGGAAGTAAAGCGGTTGGTCGAGTCTGGCGTCGACGTAAACTGGAAAGATTCTATCGGTGAAACTGCGTTGTTTGGAGCCGCGGCATGGGGTCACGTTAGAGTTGTTCGATATCTTCTCTCTGTAGGCGCACAACACGATTTCAAAGAATCCAGCGGCTATACGCCGCTACATTACGCCGCGAGCCATGGTAATTTAGAAACAATAAAAATCTTGGTTGAGGCCGGTGCCGATTCAACAGCACAAGATAGGTTTGGAAGACTTCCGATAGATGTCGCGCATCAACACGGCAAAGGCGAGCATGTTGCTTATCTTAAAACTGTAGGTCCGGAAATAGCTTCAAGACGGAATAGAAAATGAAAAACTGGCCCAACATCACGCTCCACCGGACGCGCAAAAGCGGCGCGCCGGTGAGCTAAGCGTTAGGTTTCATAAGGAGCTTACTTTGACGCTTGAATGGACAGATTCCCTGAGTAGCATCGATTGGAGCGAACTTTCCGCGCTCTATCGTGCAGCTCCTCTCGGAGAAAAAAACCCAGCCGATTTGGAGACTGCTTTTTCAAGTAGTAGATTCAGGTGCTTCGTTTACGATTCCGACAATCTAGTGGGTGTTGGCCGAGCGCTCGCGGATGGAATTGATTGTTCCTACATTTGTGATGTCGCCGTTCTTCCGAGTCACCAGGGCACCGGCCTTGGTAAGGAGATTATTGCCAACCTCGTCAGGTTATCGGCCGGGCACAAGAAAATCATCTTGTATGCAGTTCCCGGGAAAGAAGCTTTCTACCGCAAGTTCGGCTTTAAGCGCATGACTACAGCAATGGCAATCTTCGAGGATCAAGCCTTGGCCATGGAGCGAGGGTTAATCAATGAAACCTAACATGGTGTTCGAGCGGGACGCGCCAAAAGCGGCGCGCCCCTCAACTTTACGTTATGCAACCTAAAGACAAATCAAGACTGCTGGCTGCTACACTGTTCGCAATGCTTGCGTTCTTTTTTGGCGTGATCGTATATATCTTGGGAAATGTGGGCGGAGAGGTCGCGATGTCGACCCTTGTTGCAGAAGGAAGCCCCGGACAGACCCTCGTATTTTTTCTCCTTGGTTCCGTAGCCCTAGTAGCCGGTATTTCTGTCGCATTGTTCTTCGGCGTTGTGAAAGCTAAACAGTATCGTCTTATTCTAGTTGTCGTGGCAGTTACACACGCTAAAAGTAGTTTGTTCTTTGCGCCCGTTGCAGTTGCGGCATACCTTGTGCCACTGTGGTCACTTGTTAGGTTCTATCGTGAATCTGTTGCATAACAAGCCTTTCGAGCCGACGCCGGGGACAGCGCACCGTTTCCTGAAGTGTCGTGACGGCGCGGCTCAAAGGCGGCGTTAGAAAGCATGAATCAGAAATCTCCATCCTCAATCAAGGGAAAACTAAAGAACTCTCTTTTGTTCTTAGTGGTTGTGGTATGTTTTATTTATTCGACGTTGCTTTTCCTATTCGGTAGTAAGTCGGATATCGGACACATAATCTGTTGCAAGAATTTTTCGTTTGAGCAATTTTGGGTGGATCATCCCATCATGTATCCATTCTTTGTGATTTCGTTAATTGCCAGCTCAATATATGTGCTTTTTAGCACCGCTAAATCACAGAATGGAACCGTTACCGAGCGCCATGTTTACTGGTTCGTAGGAATGTTTGGTCTTTTCTTGCTCTATGCTGGTTTTTTAGTTTATGAACTTCGCAAAGCTTTCTAACCCGCGCTTCGAGCCGGACGCGCAGAAACGGCGCGCCGCTCAAGCTTTTCGTTGGGCTATGGAGAAAATTTATGAAGAAGCCATGCCTTTGTTGTGATAATAAAATTTCGGCGCAACCTCC
>JACQBD010000009.1 GCA_016194665.1 Gammaproteobacteria bacterium | reverse complement strand
TATATAAAGGATGCCGATTCAGCCCACGTGCGACGAAGCCCGTATACGGTTTAGGAATTCGCTCTAAGATTCGCCGGCCGTGTTCGCTGTCGGTCACACTTAAGAAGACACATCCGCCGGAACCCGACATGCGTGGTTGGCCGAACTCGGTCAGTAGTCGCATGACGCGGTCCACCTCCGGATAACGGCTTCGCACTATCGGCTCAAGGTCGTTTCGCAGCCCGCGCCCTTCTTGAAAGTCGCGTATTGTGAGGGGCGCACTATACCGTGTCAATTCAGGATCGGCGAAAACTTGCGCGGTGGAAACGTGCACCGGCGGCGCCACCACCAAATACCAGGTCTCGGGCGGCTCAAGGGGGGTCAGACGCTCGCCGATTCCTTCGGCCCAAGCGGCTTGGCCATGGATAAATACCGGCACATCCGCTCCCAGCTCAAGCCCCAAAGCCGCCAAGTCGGGGATGGATAAGCCCGCGTTCCACAGCGCATTCAAGGCCAACAGCGTGGTCGCGGCGTCGGAGCTACCACCTCCCAGCCCGCCGCCGGTGGGGATGCGTTTGCGCACATGAATGTGCGCGCCGTACGACGCGCGCGTTACTTCCCTTAATAAGTAAGCGGCGCGCACGCTGAGATCTTCATCTTCCGGTATGCCGGGCAAAACCGTTGCGCGCGTTATACCGCCATCGTCGCTGACAGCGAATTGCAACTCATCGCCATAGTCGAGAAATTGAAACACGGTTTGCAAAGTATGATAGCCGTCGGCGCGCCGCCCGGTGACATGCAAAAATAAATTCAGCTTCGCCGGCGCCGGCCAGATTTTCATCGAGGGAAACTCCGAGATTTATTTTTAATTAAGCGTCCAATGCTCTATAACGAGGCGCACCTCGACAGATTTAGCGGGATCGATTCTTTCCTCGGTCGCATCGACTTTTCTTTTGACGAAAAATTTTTGCGGCAAGTCCAAGGAACCGTATTGGGCGTATTCGAGAAACTGAATTTCCCAACCGGCCTGCACCAGTGTTTTTAAACGTCCCTGATCGTCTAATTCCTGCATGGCCGGCGTATACGGCATGGGCAAACCGAGCACCCAGTAATTCAAACCATCCAAGGGCACCCACCAGCCGGTGGTGCGATATAAAAGTTGTTCGGCATTATCGGCGCGCCAGGTTTTTTTATCTGCGTCGCGCAATTCCGCGCCCTCGTTGTTCTGCGTCAATCGCAAATGCCCGCGCCCCAAGGGACCGGTGAGATCGAGACGCTGTTGTACGCCGTCGCGCACCCACAGCAGCGAAGCTTGTCCGCCTTCAGCGGCGGTGCGTATGGAAAGCCGGCCTTGAATTTTCCAGGCGTTGATCGGATTTAACACCGCTTGGCGCGCTTGCCATGCAGCCGCGGGATTTTCTACCGGCGGCAGCGAAGCTGGCGTTACGCAACCGGCCGCCAACGCTATCAAAACTAATATTCCGATGCGCTCAAAGAATTTTTTGCGGATTTTTTTTAGCGACTCGCGGTTGTCGCAGCGAGCGAGAAGGGATAAAGGGATCGTAAAATTTCCCATGACTTCCTTGCGAACCTGAATCAAAATACTCTGGCATCATAGCTTTGTCGGGCGGCGAATGCCACCCGCTGCCAGTTCGAAAATAGGCGCTGATCCTACATGGGGGAATCTTTTAGACCGCTAGGAAACTAAAATCGCGCCTCATTTTTTATATTTTTTGATAACGCCATTGAGCGCTTCGTTATCCGGGGTTTCGCGTAAAGCGCGACTCCATACAGATTCGGCGTCACCGTGCTGACCGGAAACCCACAGCACCTCGCCGAGATGCGCGGCAATTTCCGCGTCGTTGCGTAGATCGATAGCGCGCCGCAGATATTTCACCGCCTCGGCGGTGTTGCCGAGACGATATTGCAACCAGCCCATGCTGTCGATAATAAACGCGTCATCCGGTTTAAGCTCCATGGCTTGTTGCAATAAATCCAAGGCCTCCTGATAACGCGTGGTGCGATCGGTCAGAGTAAAACCTAAAGCATTTAGTGCGTTTACATTTTTCGGATCTTTTTTCAAAATTTCGCGCAGATCGCGTTCGGTGACATCGAACATGTCGAGTTTTTCGGCGGTTAACGCGCGTGCATACAGCAAGTCTTTGTCCGCGGGAATGGTTTCAATCGCGGTATTCAATACCGTCAGCGCTTCGCGGTATTGCTTGGCTTCGCGCAAAATTTGTTCTTCGGCGAGCACTATTTGCACGCGCTGCGTTTCATCCTGGGTTTTGATGCCGCTAAGCAAACGGCGCGCGCCGTTGACATCGCCTTGCTTGGCCATGGCTATGCCCAAACGCGTTTGCGCTTCCAGATAATATTCTCCGGGACCGATTTCGCGGTACCAACGAGCGGCTTGCGGATAATTCTTGTTTTGCTCCGCGACTTGACCCAAGTACAGGCGCGCTTGATCGTTTTGCGGACGCAGCTCCAAGCTGCGCTTGAGATATTTCTCCGCGTCATCCAAACGATTGTTTTGCAAGGACAGCAAACCGACGGCGTAAATGGTGTCGGCATCGTCCGGCACCGCGACGGCCACGCGTCTAAATTCTTCCAACGCCTTTTGCCATTCTTTCTGATCGATCAAGAAACGCGCATAGTTCAGCCGCACATTGTTGGCGTGCGGGTTGGCCTGCAAAAACGCTTCATAAAAGGTACGTACTTTCTCCAATTCTTTTTGTGAGATCAGCAGGCGCGCTTTAAACAACGCGGCCTCTTCCCAATCCGGACGCAGCTTCAGAGCTTGCTCGTCCGCGCTCAGGGCTTTCTCGGCTTCGCCGCCACGCACCATGAGATGCGCCATGGCAAAATGGCCGGAGGCTTGCTGCGGATGCAAAGCTACCAGCGACTGCATCACTTCAATCGCCGCGGCGCGATTACTGGTGCGGCCCAGCACCGCGGCGGCGCGCAAATACGCTTGATCTAAATTGTGCTTGCTGTCTTCGCTGGCAAATAATTTTTTAAATTCGTCTTGCGCTTGCGCGGTGTTGCCTAATTCGAGCAAGGCGGTAATCAGCGCTTCCTTGGCTTCGGTGTCTTGCGGACGCAAGGTGGTCCACAGTTGCGCGGATTGCAACGCTTCGTCGTAACGCTTGGCATACAAGGCCGCGAGCGTGGCGCGCTCGGCGACGCGCGGGTCTTGAGTTTTTTGCGCGACTTTTGAAAGCGTCATCGCGGCAACGCCGATTTGTCCGCGTTGACCGGCGATTTCACCGACCAAAAGGTCGTAAAGCATTTCGGGTTCTAATGCTACATTGGGTAAAGGCTCTTCGGTTTTGACGCTTTCCGGGCCCATCAATTCGCCGGACGAAGACGCCTGCGGCTGCACCGGAACGGTGGCGGCGCAAGCCGAAAGCAGCAAAATCATCGCCATGCCAGGAACAATACGATAAGAAAAAGTAGTCATTGATAGTGTCTCAAACGACAATCGGGGGATGGGAAGTCGCTAGCTTGGACCGCCAGAGCGTACGAGCATTCAACGGGCGATCTAAAATAGTCATGAGGTTTTGTATACCGCGCGCATCTGACAAAAGGGTATAACATTAGGCAGCCTCTAAAAATTAAACCCCTTCTCCCTTCGGGAGAAGGGCGGGATGAGGGGGATAATAAATTCATGTGTTGACTCCCCCTCACCCTAACCCTCTCCCGGAGGGAGAGGGGATTTTCAGGAGTTCTTAATCTTAATATTAATGATGATTTTACGCATGCAGGCTTGGAATAGGTAAATATCATGAATTCTTTGGTTCCTGTCATAGCCGCGGCGGTGGCGTTCATTTTTGGCTACCGCTTCTACTCCAAGCTTTTGGCTCAGGGCGTTTTCCGCCTTGGAAAAGATTATAGTACACCGGAAGCATCTCGCCCC
>JACQBD010000016.1 GCA_016194665.1 Gammaproteobacteria bacterium | reverse complement strand
CTTTGCGCCTTTGCGGTGAGCGTTGCTTTTGCCGAAGTAGCGATACCGCCGCTGACAGCGCGCGTAACCGATCTCACCGCGACGCTTTCCGCTTCACAACGCGATACCCTCGAACACGAACTGCTTGCGTTTGAAAAACGCAAAGGCAGTCAAATCGCGGTGCTGATTGTTCCCACGACGCGCCCTGAAGCGATAGAGCAATACTCTCTGCGCGTCGCTGAAGCTTGGAAACTCGGGCGCAAGGGCGTTGACGACGGTGCCTTAGTGCTGATCGCCAAAGATGATCGTGAATTGCGCATCGAAGTTGGATATGGCTTAGAAGGCGTTATCCCCGATGCCGTCGCCAAGCGTGTGATCAGTGAAATCATGCTGCCTTATTTCAAGCAAGGCGATTTTTACGGTGGCATTCACGCCGGTGTCGGTCGCTTGATGCGATTGGTCGACGGCGAATCCTTGCCCGCTCCGCAGGCGCGCGATAATTCTTGGTCGGGAATTCAAAACTTATTGCCATTTGCTTTCATCGCGGCGGCCATAGGCGGAGGATTGTTGCGCGCCATATTCGGACGCTTCATCGGCGCTTCGGTCACTGGCGCCATCGTCGGATTTATATTCTGGATGATCGTTAGCTCTTTATTCGCCGGCCTGCTCGCCGGCATTGTGGTGTTTTTATTCGTACTGATGGCGGGACTTCGTGGCGGACACGGCATGTACGGCGGAGGATTTGGCGGCGGGGGCCTGGGTGGCGGAGGCGGTGGGTTTAGCGGCGGAGGCGGCGGTTTTGGAGGCGGTGGCGCCTCGGGGAAATGGTAATGAATTTCACACGCGTATTACGCCATTTATTTATGCCACCGTGGCGCGTGCGCTTGGCCTTGCCGCCGTCCAGCCTGCACGCCATCGAAGCGGCGATACGCGAGGCGGAAACGACGCACGCGGGAGAGATTCGTTTTGCGGTGGAGAGCGCATTGCATCTATTTCCACTGTTGCGAAATCAACCGGCGCGCGCCCGCGCCGTGGATGTATTTTCGCAGCTGCGAATTTGGGATACCGAACACAATAACGGCGTGTTGATTTATCTTTTACTCGCGGACCGCGACGTGGAGATCATCGCCGATCGTGGTGTGCATGCACGTGTTGGCGCTGAGGCGTGGGAAAAAATTTGCCGCGAAATGGAAAATTTATTTCGCGCCGGGAAATTCGAACAGGGCGTGCTGCACGGTATCCGTGCTGTCAGCGAGCATCTGCGGAAACATTATCCGGCATCAGGAAAGAATCCCAACGAGCTCGATGACAAACCGGTGGTGCTTTAGGACGAATGTGTCATTCCGGTGAAAGCCGGAGTCCAGGCCTTGAATAGAATCGCGCATGAAGCGCGCGATACTCAAAAACTAATTGAATAGAATCGCGCACGAAGCGCGCGATACTCAAAAACTAATAGCGGGATGCTCCGCCCCGCACCCAGGGTTCCTTTTCTTTGCTCGTGCAAAGAAAAGGAACCGAAAGAAAGCACGCCCCGATTCGCCAACCGCGCATACTACAGCGCGGTTCCCTGCGCTCCTCGCTTCAGCCGGGCACGAGCCTAACTCGCTGATCGCAAACTACGCGATTCGGGCTCGAACAGAGGCTCGTGCAATACTCCGGCTGAAGCTGAGGTGCTCGGTTGGCGAGGACGGGGTTTATTAAAAAAACAGCGTTGGGTTTCGCTGCGCTCAACCGAACCATTATTGCTCAATCGCCCGTCGGATAAATGTGAAACTCCAAAACTTTCTCCATCCCCGTGAGCGATTCCGCCAAACGCCGATAGCTGTCCGTGCCTTGCGTGCGAATCGTCATTTGATATTCGAAAACTTTTCCTTCATCGCTTAGCTGGTAACTGAGATTGGCGATGGAAAAATCATGCGTGTTGATCAAGTGGCGCAGTTCACTTTCGATCGGAGTTTCCGAGCGCTTGAAACGCACGTGCAGGCGCGCGTAATATTGCGTCGGCATGATCGCTTCGATCCAGCGGAACAAAGACAAGGTGCCAAGCGTTAACAAAGTGGCGACGATCGCGGGGAAATAAAAACCGATGCCGAGCAAAATGCCGATGGCGGCGGTGATCCAGATCGACGCCGCGGTGGTTAACCCGCGCACCGTCAAACCGTCTTTCATGATCACGCCGGCGCCGAGAAAACCAATGCCGGTCATGATGCCTTGGGCCATGCGCGTTGGATCGACGCGCAATGTTTCCAGCGGCACGCCTTTCAACAATTGCCATTGATAAAGCGTGACCAGCATCAAAAGACTGGAAGCGGTGCACACCAGCGTATGCGTGCGAAACCCCGCCGGTCGGCCGTGATAGGTGCGCTCTAAACCGATGAGTCCGCCGGCGAGAACCGCCAGACCTAAATGCATCAGAATGGTGAAATATTCGTGCTCCATGCATGGGAGTGTAGTCGGAACCAAGCATATTGCGCCAAGTCGTGGCACAAAACTTCCGGCTCGCGTTGATTTTACGCAGAGCGTCACGTAATATTCGTCTTCAGCCGGAAACATCCTTTATTTAGGCATTCACGGGAGAGAAGCACCCGCAATCATGGGTCCTCTCCCGTTTTTGTGCGCCTACGCGCTGAGAGGTATTGCTGATGCCGTCTGCATTGCTGGTGCTGGAAGATGGTTCCTTGTTTTACGGGGAGTCCATCGGCGTTCCGGGGCAAGCGGTGGGCGAGGTGGTGTTCAACACCGCCATGACCGGCTACC
>JACQBD010000008.1 GCA_016194665.1 Gammaproteobacteria bacterium | reverse complement strand
TGTAATAAGACAAGGTGGTCACGTCGTTGACGTCGGTGCGGGGGCCGTTGAGGGAAGTCACTTGGCCATTGGCGTTGTAGCTTACGTTCACTGTGCGCGAGACGGGGGTGGCGGTGGGGGTGAAGCCGCGTTGGATGATCTGCGTCGGGAGATTCGGGTGACTGGTGTCGGCGTACACCAGTTCGGTCTCGAAGGTTTGGCCGACCGCGACACTGGGGCGGCGGATGAAACGCACCAGGTCCAAGGTAGGGGACAGGTACTCATAAGTGGTCACCCGACCCGTCCCCCCGACGTTACACGCAGCGGGATTGGATAAACACGTATTGCAGTCGCCGCCTGGGGGGAGGGCGAGGCCTTCGGTTGTGCTCAACTTCTGGTTGGTGGTGCTGTAGGTAGATAAGGTGACGTGGTTGGCCTCGTCTTTCTTGCAGGTTAGGTTGTTGTTGGGGTCGAAGACTTGCGCCACGGATTTGTTGTCCGATTGGTTGACCTTGTTGACTAGGTTTTTGACACCGAGATTCGTTGAGAAGGTCAGGACGTCGCTCATGTTGAGGGGGTCGGTGACGGTGGTTTGGGTGTCGGTGTTGTAGGTGAGAAGAAACTTTTCTTGGGGAGTGCCGTTGGTGGTGACGGCGTGTTGGGTCAATATCGCTTTGCCGTTGTTGGGGTCTGCGGTGTTGCTGGAGTTGTAGTAATAGTTGTAGGTGCTGTAGCGTGTTGTAGTGGCAACACTGTCCACGAAAGAGATCCCGGTTAAGTGATTCGGCAAAGCCGGATTCTCATAATGGTAAAGTTTAGCCGTGGCGTCGGGGTAATCAACGCGGGTTAAATTGTTGTTGGAACCGTAGGTGTAACTGATTACCTTATTCGTCGAATCGGTAACCGTGGCAATATGATTGCCGGTGTTATAACCCAAGGTCAGGGAATGACCGAAAACATCCGTGACGGTGTTTAGTCTGCCGGTGGTGTCATAGCTATAATTCGTTATTGCTAGTGCAGGTGCTGCCACTGCATGTGAAAGTCAATCCTTGGCCGGTATCGCGGCGCACAATAATGGTCGAGCCGGTAATTTCCAGACGACTCAAGAACCAGGCGCTCCAGCCTTGTCCCAATCCGATATCTTCCATTAATTGGCTGTTGTAATACCGGGTAAGCGCCAAAGTAGAATCAGCGCCTCGGTAATCTGTCTCCGACTGATATTTGTTGCCGGTGGCAGCATTGCAGGGATTGCCTGCACATTGTCCAGGTGGGGTGGGGCCAAAGGATTTATGCGCTTGAGCAGTACATTGCCCCGTTGTCATAGATACTGTTTGTCCATACGGACAAACGATTCCCTCTTGGCAGCCAATATACGCAATATCCGGAGATCCCCATCCATATGCGACTGAAATGTTACATCCCGGTTCGCACCATGGACCACCAACTACAAGGCACACATTTCCATTCGAATAACATCCTGGGTTTGCCGCAACACACGCAGCTTGAGCATGAAAGTGAGTGTCATAATAAAAAAATGATGTCGCGTAGGCAGTATCGATTGTTACCCACAACAATAAAATACAGCAGCACACAAAGCGATGCAGCTTGTAGATGAGGGTGCGCAGCCCGCATAGGCGGCAATCGCGCAGCGGATTGCGCCACATGGATTTCACTGTGACGCAACGCAATCCGTTTCTCATGCGTTGAAATATGTCGGTATCCACCCACTGCCAGAATGATGAAATTATCATGATCCCTCCCGAATGTTGCGCGCCGATCGGCGATGCGATGTTTAGTTATAGTTGTTATTATTTTTTTGCGCAGCCATTTCGCCGGGGTTTGGTTTACTTGTCAAGCGGCTTTATAGATAAAGCTTTTATCGACGAGTGACGAAATAGCAACGAAACAAAGGCTTGAGCAATGATGTTTTGGAAAATTGTTTGAGCGCGTAGCTTGGAGGGGGTCCGCTCGCGCTCACCGCCAACCTACCTAGCGGAAAGTAATTATTCGCCCGGTGGAATCGAGCCCGGATTTCGCGGCGTTCATCCGGGCTAATTAATTCCTCGGCAGTGTGATTCGTGCCTAAATAATTTAAGCGTAGGGCGCGCACCACAGCGGAATTATTTCGATCGGCGCGTGGTACGCGCTCTACGCTTACGGCCATCGCGGTCGTAAGAAAATCTGCAGAAATCGGAGTGGAAGGCTGAAAAGAGAGTGGCTTGAAAACGGCCTTATTTCTGGAAGCAGGTTTATATTACGCTTGACGTAACACATACATTTGACTATGCTTTTTATTCCATGATTCGGTCGTTTCGCTGTCGCGATACCCAGGCCCTCTATGAAGGACATCGCGTCCGGCGATTTGCCAGCTTTACAGCACAAGCTGAAGCTCGCCTAGAACGGCTGGACGCCGCCCATCGCTTAGGCGATCTGGCGGTGTTGCGAAGCAATCATTTGGAAGCGCTCAAGGGTAATCGTAAGGGCCAGTACAGTATCCGTATCAACATGCAATGGCGAATCTGTTTCGAGTGGCGTGCCGATGGTCCATTCAATGTTGAAATCGTTGATTACCATTAAAACGGAGATGATTTTTTATGAATAACATGCGTCCTATTCACCCGGGTGAACACTTGCGGGAAGAAATGAAAGAGCGAGGTTTGACTGCGCGAGGTCTAGCGACAGCTTTAGGCGTACCGACCAATCGCGTCACGCACATTTTGAATGGCGTACGTGCCATTACGGCCGATACCGCATTGCGGCTGGCGGCTTATTTTGGTAGCAGCCCTGAGTTCTGGATGAATTTACAACAAGCATTCGATCTACGCATGACGCGTCGTGCTGCGGGCAAGCGTATTGCGCGCGAAGTGCGGGCTGCGTAGCCCGCGTAGGGCGCAATAGCGCAGCGTATTACGCCGCATGAGTTGCGCTATTAATACACCGCCATCCATTCATATGTTGAAGAGTTTTGGTATGCAACCACCGGAATGATGAGGTCATCCTAAGCTGATCCGCGCCTAAATAATTTAGGCGTAGGGCGCGTACCACGCGCCAAATTATTTCGATCGGCGCGTGGTACGCGCCCTACGCTTGCTTCGGCACCAAAATCATCCGCGTCCCCGACCACCGATCGTGCCACGCTAGTTTATCGCGATCGTGCAGTATCCAAAGAAATCCCAGTCCTAAAAGAAAAAAAGACAGCAGCGCGAAAATAAAACGTTTAAAGGCGATGGGCCACGTAATGGCTCCGCCGTCGCGGCGCTCCAATTTTAAGCGCCAGCTGCGCATGCCTAATGTTTGGCCGCCGCGTATCCACGGGCCGGCGTAGAACAGAAAACAGATGCTGAGTAAATATATTTGATAAATCGTGCGCACCCAGAAACTGGGTTTGTCGCCGCCGGTGAGCCAGACATAGGGATAGCTCAGCATAATAAGTACGGCGATGAGCAATATCGTGTCGTAGGTCATGGCGCCGAGGCGGCGCAGAAAACCGGGGGGTGTGTTGGTTGGTGTGGGCATGTGGGGTTTCTTTAAATATATATTATTGTATCGATCGTTGGGTTACGGCGCTGTGCGCCTAACCCAACCTACATTTAACTATTTTCAAAAATAGTTTTGTGTTTAAAAAATGTTCAACTTGAAAGCGGGGCGCTGTCTGGGCTGGTTTTAATCGGCGCTTATCGATTTACACACAAGCTTATGCACAAAATCTGTGAGTAGTTGCGGCTGGCGGTTTTTCAGTTCCGTTTATCCGGTTATACGGCAAATAACCGCTTTGCCGGCGGCTGCAACCCTATACGAATGTGCCGCAATAGGATAACCTTTCGCCCCATTAATGGACGGGATGTTCCGCCACATGATTTTCCTGCCACGCGTTAGGATCATATATAAGTGTTAGCTAATAGTCTCTCGTTGAACCTGATCGAGCTCGGGCACTTCTGCGCGTATCTTGCCATGCTGGTGGCGCTGGTGCAGGGCCTGGCGCCGATTGCGGCGCATATCTGGAAGCAGCCGCGCCTGGCGCAGCTCAGTGTGAATGCCAGCGTCGCGGTGTTTGCCTTGACCACCATCGGCGGGCTGACCTTGGAGCACGCTTTCTTAACCAGCAATTTCTCGGTCGAATATGTCGCCGCCACCTCCAATACGCTGTTGCCGGTCTTTTATAAAATAGCCGCGCTGTGGGGCGGACATGAAGGTTCGTTGTATCTGTGGGTGTGGATACTGACCTTATATACGATGATCGTCGGCTGGCACGGGCGCAAACAATATCCGGAACATCTACCGACGATTCTCGCGGTGCAAGGCTGGTTGATGGTCGGCTTTTTCGGTTTGATTTTATTCTTGTCCAATCCGTTCGCGCGTTTGTTGCCGGCCATCGCCGAAGGCAACGATCTTAATCCGTTGTTACAAGACCCCGGCATGGTCGGACATCCGCCGATGTTGTACATGGGCTATGTCGGTTTCTCGGTGCCGTTTGCGTTTGCGATGACGGCGCTTATTACTCGCTGGCGCAGCGAGCTGTGGGTGGGGCTGATTCGGCGTTGGGCTTTGATCGCTTGGGGTTTTCTCACCACCGGTATTTTGCTCGGCGGTTGGTGGGCGTATTACGAATTGGGTTGGGGCGGTTATTGGGCGTGGGACCCGGTGGAAAATGCGTCGTTCATGCCGTGGCTCCTCGGCACCGCGCTGGTGCATTCCATCAACGTGCAAGATCGCCGGCGCATGTTGCACGCGTGGAATATTTTTCTAGTCATCAGCACTTTCTCTTTGTCCTTGCTCGGCACTTTCTTGGTGCGCTCAGGCGTATTGTCGTCGGTGCATGCGTTTGCAGTCGATCCCGGACGCGGCGCGTATATTTTAGCGTTCATGACTATCGTGCTGGGCGTGTCCTTCGGCATCTTCATGGTGCGCGGACGTTATCAGCAAGCCGAAGAGTCGATTACTTCTTTATTGTCACGCGAATCCTTGTTCGTGTGGAACAATGTTTTATTTACCGTGGCCTGCGCCAGCGTGTTGCTCGGCACGCTGTATCCCTTGGCGCTCGACGCCTTCAGCGGTCAAAAAATTACCGTCGGCGCGCCTTACTTTAACGCGGTGATGGTGCCGATTTTTCTGGGCGCGATTTTGCTGATGGCGATCGGGCCGCTGGTGCCGTGGCGCAAAGCCAACCTCGAACGTCTGCGTGCGCGTTTGTTGTGGCCGCTGTTGATCGGCGTCGCGGGCGCCTTGGCGATGGTTTTCTTTTTGCGCTCGGTCTATTGGACCGGGCCGGCGGCGGTGGGCGTGGCGTTGTTCGCCTTCGCCAATTTGGTGATTGATTTTCTGCGCGCGGTGCGCCAGCGGCGCATGCAATTAAAAGAACCGTATGCACGCTCGCTGATTAAAACGGTGTTGGGTAATCGGCGCCACTACGGCGGCATGATCGTGCATTTCGGCATCGTCATTATCGCTTTAGGATTAGTTGGCTCGGGTTTGTTTCGTTCCGAAGAAACCGTGCCGCTATTGCCGGGCGATACCATGGAAGTGGCCGGCGAACGTTTGCGATTTGAAGGCGTGACCACATTTCACCGCGACAATTACGACGCGATTCAAGGGCGCCTGACTTTGCTGAATAGCGGGCGCGAGGTGAAGCCCGAACGCCGCCGTTATCCGCGCCAAGAAATGCCGATGACCGAAACCAGCATCGACTCGACCGCATTGCGCGACGTGTATGTGGTCATGAACGAATCGGACAATACCGATAAATGGGCGTTCCATGTTTACGTCAATCCGTTGGTGCGCTTTATATGGAGCGGCGGGGTGATTATTATTTCGGGTATTTTCCTTTCTCTTAGCGGACGTCGGCGCGCGCGCGAGCGTGTGACCGCTGCCGGCGCGGTTGAGCCAGCGAAATAATTCCGTGCGACGTTTTATTTTTTTAAGAGCCTCTAACAAAATGCACATCAGCAACAACCCCCTCTCCCTTCGGGAGAGGGCGGGGGTGAGGGGAATCTTAAATTTATTGATAAAATCCCCCTCATCCTATCTTTCTCCCGCAGGGAGAAGGGACTCTGTATTTGGCGTTATAGCGTCAGTTTTCATTTTATTAGGGACTCTTAGCTTGTTCACGGCGGCGCCGGTATTCGCCGCACAAGTCAAGGAAGATCCGATTGAAGCCGAGACCTTGGCGATCGCCAAAACCTTGCGCTGCGCGGTGTGCCAAAATCAGCCGGTAGCCGAATCCAATTCCGACTTGGCGCGCGATATGCGCGCCATCATCCGCGAACAACTTAAGGCCGGTAAATCCCGCGACGAGATTGTTAAATATTTCGTTGACCGTTACGGCAATTATGTTTTGTTGAAACCGCCAGTGACCGGACCCGGCACGATAGTATGGCTTGGACCTTTAGCATTGCTGACCGTTGTCGGCACATCGGGATTTTTCTTTTTGCGCCGTCGTTTGCGCGTTCCTTTGCCGCCGGTACCTCCACTTTCTGAAAAAGATAAAGAACGCGTGCGTGATGCGCGCAAAGAAGACGATCAATGATTTGGTTGGCGGTTTTTGCAGTACTCATTACGTTGTTGGTGATTTGGTATCTCATACGGCCGCTGTTGCGCGTCACCGCGGCCAACGACCGCGAGCGCCGCGGCCAGTTGCAACAATTGCGCGAACGCTTGATCGGCCAGCTGAACGAGCTCGATGTCGAAGAAGCCGATAACAATATCGACGCCGCCATCGTCAGCGATGAACGCCGCCGGCTCGAAACGGAATTGGCCAAAACCTTGCACGAGCTGGAGGCCATGGGCGCCGACATCAATACCGCCCAAGAAAAAATTTCGCGCGTAAAAATCAGCGCGGCGGTGATTATCTTTGGCATCAGCGTGCCTTTAATCGCCGCCGGTCTTTACGCCTTCGGTCAGCGCACCACCTTGGTTCGCTTGTATAACCCCGAGGAAGCCAGCGCCAGCGCCGCGGCGCCGCCGATGGTGCTGGAAATGGTGGCGCGTTTGGAAAAGCGTTTGGCCGAACAGCCGGACGATGCCGCCGGTTGGTTTCGACTGGGACGGGCGTATGCCGTATTGGAAAAGCCGGATGCGGCGATCGCTGCTTATGTGCATGCTTATCAGCTGACACCGGACGATCCGCAACTGCTCGCGGAATACGCCGCGTATCTTTACAATCGCGATCCCAGCAACATCAGCAGCCAAGTGCTCGCGCTCTACACAAAACTGTTGAAACTCGCGCCCGGCAATGAGGACGCGCTGTGGTTTCTCGGGTTCGCGGCCTATCAGAAAAACGATTACAAACAGGCGTTAGGGTATTGGGAGCTGTTGCTGAAGGGCCTGCCGCCGCAAAGCAAAGAAGCCCAACATTTAAGCACGATCGTCGCTAAGACGCGGGAAAAGCTCAAGAAAAAATAAATTTCTCAAGCGGGCGGCGCTATTTTTTATGCTTGTGTGTGATCTTGGCTTTACAGCCGTGGGCCAGCCAGGTATATGTATAAACAATTCAATAAAAACATCGTTGTTGCGCTTATGCGTTTTTATTCTTACTTCACGTTAACCGTTCTCGTGGCCGCGTCTTTGTCCTTCTCGGCGCAGGCGGGCATTTACACTTTTAGCGATGCCCAGGGCATTGTGCATTTCACCAATAAACCTTCCGATCCGCGCTACGCCAAGATGACGCGCGTGGGTTTTTTGGCCGAATCGATTCGTTACAATCCTGCGGAACAGCGTATTAACGTTACGCGTTATTTGCCTTTAGTGGAAAAAGCCGCGCGCGAACATCAAGTCGATCGCGCGCTTTTGAGCGCGGTGATTACCGTGGAGTCGGGATTCGATCCAAACGCCGTGTCGAGCAAGGGCGCCGTCGGACTCATGCAGTTAATGCCGGCCACCGCGCGACGTTACGGGATTACCAATTTGTACGATCCGGCGCAAAACATCCAGGGTGGGGCAAAATATTTGCGTTATCTCATGCGCAAATTCAACAACGATCTGTCGCTGACGCTGGCGGCTTACAATGCGGGAGAAGAAACGGTTCAACGTTATGGTAATCGTCTGCCGCCGTATCAAGAGACGCGTTTGTATGTGCCCAAGGTGATGGACGCTTATCGACAGTATCAGCGGATCAAGAATTGAAATAAATTACATGTAGCTTGGGTTGAGGCGCTTGCGCCGCAACCCAACAACGGCCCGATTCGTTGGAGTTCGCTGTGCTCACCCCAACCTACGAGATGCCATCAATTCATAACACATTTTCTGGCACTCACATTCGTATCTGATTTGTGTCTCAAAAGTCCCAGCGGTAACCAATCGACCAATAACGGCGTGTATTTTTATCCGTCGTAGTGGGGCTGGTGGTATCGGTGTGCTCTTCGCCGAATTCCGCTTCCAGCGTGATGTTCTCTTTCCATTTGTAACGCGGCTTGATCGTCGGACTAAAGCGTTTCGAATCCGAATTGGACGTCGTCTCGTGCGAGGTAAACCAGCTCAGCGTCGTTTCCCATTCCCAATTCGCACCCAGTAGCAATCGATTGGTCAAGGCATAAAGATTTCCCGTGCTGGTCGGAGCGTTGGTGCGGCTATATGTCAGCACGCTCACATCGCGCGCGGAAAACAGACCAGTGCCGATAAAATTGCTGGTATAGGTACGCGTGGTTCCGCTATCCGGCAGCCCGGGTGAAGTGGCGGTGCCGACGGTGCTGCTGGTATGCGAGGTCGACATATCCAAGCCCATTTGCCAATGGGTGCCCATAGGCTGGGTAATACCGATGTTGCGCGAATCGTTAGTGGCCGTTTGATTTTTGGCCTGTTGTTTGAGCTGGTCGTAAGTTTTAGTTTGCAGCTGCGACTTGATTGACGTATCCGCTTCGCCGATCAAGGCATTGACCAGTCCCAACGAAGGCGTTTTACGCCGGTCAAGCAACATATGCGCCGAGGTGCCGTTGGTGGCGGTCCAGTTGCCTTGGATCATGGCGATATTCGAGTCTTGGAAGCCGGTGTCGTAGTCAAATAAGCTGTATATAGAAAACGACGGACTGAAGTAGCGCAATTCGCTGCCGAGGGCGTTGCGGTCGATGACGCCGTCGACTTTTTGGCGAATGGTATAGACGCTGCCGCCCCAATGATCCGCGAACGGACCCAGGTCGAGCCCCATTCCTTGAAAGCTCAAATGCGAATCGTAGGAAATATCGGTCGGTATACCGGCCGCCGCGTTTATCTTCCACTTGGAATTAAAATTATATCCCGCTAACAAACCATCGAAACGTCCGAGTACGCCGGCGGTGCCGCCGGGTTGGCGGCCGACGCGCGCCGTATAGTCGAGCTTGCGGTCTTTAACGTCATAGTAAATCGCGCTCGGCCGGTTGCTGTTGTCCTGGCCCTGAATAAAATTGCGCGTGAACGTGTCGCGAAATACAAAACGGTTGTCGTATTGATCGCTGCGATATCGATGCGTCAAATTGAGATTGGTGACGATAGCGCTCTGATCGGTTTGGGTGAGCCCGGCTTGCGTTTGCGGATTGGTGCCGGTGGCTAATGTTGTGGTGTCGACTTTACTCGCACCGTGAAAATAGAACTGCGATAAATTGCCGATGATGGTCGATTGCGCTTCAGTCTTCGGCTTAACCACTTTTAGAGTAGGCGCCTGCACCGCGGTCTTGGTGGGTTCGAGCGCCGCCAAACGTTGACGCACGCGATCGGCGCCTTCACCTTCGGGATATAGGCGCAAATAAAGTTGGTATTCGTTTTTGGCGGCAGTGGTTTCGCCGGCGCGTTGACGCGCCAAGCCAATATATTCCTGTGCGTCCTGCGAATAACGATTCGGCGGCAGCCGCAGCAATTTATCGAGCGAGGAGATGGCCGATTTATTGTCTCCCTGCGCTAACGCCGCGCGGCTCTTATCCATTAACGCTAAAGCTTCGGTGTCGTACGAAGAAGCGGGACCTGAGGCTGTGACGCTAGGCAGGAATGCCGGCGCCACCGCTGTTTGTCGCGGAAGTTTCGCGGACGGCGTGGGCGGAACCGGCGTCGGCGCTGCCGCTACCGGCGGCGTAGTTGTTCCCGACGCGTTGAGCGCTGTCTGCACGGAGCCTTTCTGTTCATCCGGCGTGACTGAATGGCGTACAGCGCCTTCGCTAAAAAGGCGCCGGCCGCGGGCGGCGCAGGGGGCGCGGTTTTCGGCAGCGGCGTAGTGGGGACGCTTGGCGTTGCCGTGATCGGCGGCGTCGGCACCGGCGCTGGAACGACAGGCGCGGTCGCTGGTGATTCAGACTTCGGCTCGGTTTTTTCAGCGGACGGTTTTGACGCAGCCATTTTGAAGTCGGGAAAATTGCGCAGAATGGTGGTGTATTCGTTGCTGGAAATTTCCGTCACCCACGCGGCCGGATATTTTGTCAGTACGTTATCGCGATAGGCCATGGCGTCGGCGAAGTTTTCAAAAAAACCCAGGCGCACATGATAAGCGCTTTTACCGAAAGCTTTGGTTTGCAGCAGATAAACCGGACTATCGGGAAAATCGCGTTTCGCTTGTTTATCTGAGATGGGCGTGAAGCTGCTGCGCAGGGTGATGGCAAAATATTTTTTAGTATTTATTTCCGACGACGTGTCGGTTTCTTTGTCAATGGAATCGGCCGCCGTGGAAACCGGCGCCAAACTTGCGAACAATAGAATTAGAAGGACGCGAACCAGCAGTCGCATAATTATTATTTTTAATATTCGTTAAGAACTATAAAAGGATAGCCAAGAATTTCTTATTTGGAAGGGCGCTCTATGGGTGGCTTTTCCTTGGTTTTGGGGCTGGTTTTAGGCGGTTTATTTTCCACCGGCACGATATGAATATAGATCACCAGACTGCGATTATCGTCGCCGGGTTTGACGTCGTAGCTCACGTCACGGTCGAAGCGAATCGACAAGGTCGAAGGGTCACGTTGAATATTAAGCGACGCAGGCGGGCCGAAGGTGATCACGGTGTCGGGCATAATCGGCGTGGCCGCCACGTGATGCGTATCTTCGCGCAGGCTGATGTTTTGCAGATCCAGCCCGCTGACGGTGAAAAATATTTCCAATAATTGACCATGTTCTTGCGGGAAGTGTCGCACGTAGTTAACCGGCGTGATGAAGTGAATGCGAATTTCCGCCCATTCGGCTTCGGTCGCGGTGTCTACCTCATCGATTAAAGGATCTTGTGCGAGTGCCGTCTGATAGGGATTGAAGCCGGCGCCCATCAGCAATAAGATAGCGGCGAGTAATATTTTTTTCATATTTTTTCCGATGACTCGATGCTATTCCTTGGCAATTATTAATCGCTATTGTGACACGTTGAAGTGTAGACCGGATACCGCCATTTTGTGTTGTAAGCCGTACTAAAAAGTTCCCGCCCTGCGCGCGCGGCGAGGCCGCGCGCGCAGGGGCAGTGGCTTCTTACCAACTAGAGTAAGGACTGCCGCGATTACCCAAAGGCCGGTGGCAGCCAGACGAGGAGCAGTCTGTTTGGCCCTGGTATCTTTCGTAGTGGCTTAAAGCCCTCTTCTCCATATTGTTGGCGCTGAAGGTTGTGCCGCTCAAATGGCATCCTTTGCACCATCCCGAACCATTTCCCTGGGTATTGTTGTGATTCATTCTCACCGTCGTCCAGCTGGTTTTGCTGGTATGACAGGCGTCGCAACCCAGACTGGCGCCGGCCAGTAACTGCGACTCGTAAGGAATGTGTTGCGATGATTTTGTCTGTGCATTCCAAGGTTGACCGGTGTAAGAACCGTTGTGACAGGTCGAACATTGGCCTGGCAACACATTTTGCGTAGCGGAGTGATTGAAGGTGGAAGGATTAAAGCTTGCCGCTGTCGCCGTATGACAAGCGCTGCAGGCTGCCGCTCCCACCGGAATGTGTCCGCCCGGCAATGGCAGGGCATTCTTAACAGAGCCGTTGTGACATGTCGTGCAGTTAGTCGGCGTGACGCCTTGCACCGCGGAATGCGTGAAGGTGTTGGTCGCAAACGAAACCATGTTGTGGCACGAGTCACAAGAGAGTGTCGTGGGTAAATGACCGTTTGGTTTTTGCATGCCGCTACCGCCCGGACTATGACAACCCGATTTAGCGCAGGTGCCTCCGCCTTGCACCACACCGGCGTGATTATTAGCCCCCGTAAAGGCGGCGTAACCCGAGTGACAGCTATCGCAGGAAGCGCTTGTGACCGGATGCGGCGGCGACGGCGTTTTACCCAAGGCGTTCGAGCTGGTGTGCGTGCCGTCATGACAACCCGAACTCGCGCATTGACCGGCGATTACGCCTTGTGTCGAGGAGTGCGTGAATGACGACGGAGTAAACGTCGTCATGTTATGACACCAATTGCACGACAGGTTGGTAGGAATGTGATTGTTGGCTTTTTGTTTGCCTGATCCACCCGCAGCGTGACAACCGGCGGTGGCGCAGGTGCCGGCACTGGCAATTACACCCGCGTGCGCATTCGCGCCCGTAAAGCTGGCGTAACCTGAATGACAAGTATCGCAGGAAGCGCTCGTCACCGGATGCGGCGGCGATGGCGTTTTGCCCAAGGCGTTCGAGCTGGTGTGCGTGCCGTCATGGCAACCCGAACTCGCGCATTGACCGGCGACCACGCCTTGTGTCGGTGAGTGCGTGAATGACGCTGGATTAAATGTCGTCATGTTATGGCATGCGTTGCAAGACAAATTGGTCGGAACGTGATCGTTGGTTTTTTGCTTGCCTGCTCCACCGGCAGCGTGACAGCCGCTGTTGGCGCAAGTCCCCATGCTGGCCACCACGCCTTTGTGTGGATCGGCGCCCACGAAGCTGGCGTAACCCGTATGACAAGTATCGCAGGAAGCGTTAGTAACGGGATGCGGAGGCGACGGCGTTTTACCTAACGCATTCGAACTGGTATGCGTGCCGTCATGACAGCCCGAGCTGGCGCACTGCGCGGCGACCACGCCCTGCGTTGCCGAGTGCACGAATGACGACGGCGTGAATGTCGTCATGTTATGACATGAATCGCAAGACAATTGGGTCGGGATGTGATTGCTGGATTTTTGTTTACCCGAGCCGCCGGTGGTGTGACAGCCGCTATTCGCGCAAGTGCCAGGCGTGACCTTGGCGTGGATCGCCGCGGTCGACATAGCGAAGGAGACATAACCGCTATGACAGCTGTCGCACGAAGCCGTCGTCACCGGATGCGGTGGCGACGCGGTTTTGCCTAAGGCATTCGAGCTGGTGTGCGTGCCGTCATGACAGCTGGCGCATTGATTGGGCGTAACACCTTGTGTCGCCGCATGAGTGAATGAGGACGATTTGAATGTCGTTGTTGAGTTATGGCAATAATCGCACGCGAGATTAGTCGGCACGTGATTATTGGTTTTTTGCATACCTGAACCGCCGGTAGTATGACAACCGCTGTTCGCACAAGTGTGCACTGTTACGCCAGCATGGTTGAAACTGCCGCCCGCCATTCCCGCAAAAGTAGTAAATCCCGTATGACAGGTATCGCAAGAAGCCGTGGTGATCGGATGTCCCGACGGTTTGCCGGTGACGCCGGCCATATTGCCGTTGTGACACTGATTACAGGAACCCGGCACAACACCGGGATGATCGAAAGTGGTGTTAGTCCAGGTTGTGGTGCGATGGCAAGCATCGCAGGGTAAGTTGGTTGGCAGGTGGTTAGATTTTTTGCCTTCAACGATATTGTTGTTATGACAGGTGCGGCATTGATTTTTAGTTACCCCCACGTGATTGAAGCGCGCAACTTTCCAAGAAGAAGTAGAGGTATGGCAGGTGTCGCAGGTATCCGTCGTCGGAATATGATTCGAAGGCTTAACAGTGGATGTCTGAATACGGCTGCCCGCGCTATGGCACGTTTCGCACTTTTTCGGAGTGCCTTTAAACGTGCCTTGCACATGGCAGGTTTCGCAGGGAACTTGTACGTGCGCTCCTGAAAGCGGAAAACCGGTTTTGACGTGATCGAAATTTATCTTGGCTTTGGCCGAGGCCGCGTAGGCCTCATGGCTTGATGCCGCGAAAAAGCAGATCAGCACGGTCAGCACGCCGACCCAAGACATTAATTTGAACACATTTTTTTTGTTAATCATGATTATTTCCCTCTTCACTGTTAACGCTATTGCAACATGGCGCCGCCGACGCCAGAACGAATTTCTTTAAACGAACGGGTGACATGGCATTGTTCGCATACTTTACCGAAGCCGCCGTTGTGCACGTCATCCACTTCATGGCAGCTGATGCAAGCCCGGCTTTGAATAACTTTTTTAGGCATGGCTTTGGCGTGACATGCTTCGCAGGCGATGCCGACGTGTGCGCCATCGAGTGAATAAGACGTTTGCTTATTGTGATCGAAGCGCCAGTTTTTCCATGAGGCGGCGTTATGACAAGTTTCGCAGCGCGGACCTAATTTATATTTATGTTTATCGTCTTTCTCATGGCATGACACGCAGGCTACGTCCGCGTCTTTAAAGGCGGCCGTCAAATGGCACTTTTTGCATTCAACACCGGCGTGTTTGCCAAGCAAGGGAAAGCGCGTGAGATCGTGATCGATCTTAGTGGTCTTCCAATCGCGTTCGTTGTGACAGGATTCGCATTTTTTGCCTTCTTGTCCCTTGTGTTTATCGTCCTTCTCGTGGCACGCGAAACACGTCGTCGGCAATTTATCTTTGAATAAAAATCCGCTGTGGCAGGTTTCGCACTTGGTTTGAACGTGTTTGCCGCGCAATGGATATTTGGTATCGCGATCGTGATTAAACGTAGTGTTCTTCCAATCTTTCTCGCTGTGGCATGACTCGCACTTTTCGCCGAAACGTCCCTTATGGCCTTTACGATCGTCGTCGGTTTTATGGCAGCTGACGCACGTGGATTTTAATTTTTCTTTGTATAAGAAGCCGGTGTGACAGGATTCGCATTTGGCTTGAATATGTTTGCCGCGCAATGGGTATTTCGTATCGCGATCGTGATTAAACGTGGTGATGCTCCAATCTTTTTCGGTATGACAAGATTCGCACTTTTCGCCGAAATGTCCCCTGTGACCTTTACGATCGTCGTCGGTTTTATGACAGGCGACGCAGGTCGTCTTGAGTTTCTCTTTGTATAGGAAACCGCTATGACAGGATTCGCACTTCGCCTGCATATGTTTTCCGCGCAATGGATAATGCGCATCGCGCGCATGATCGAAGCCGATGGTTTTCCAGTCTTTATCGCTATGACAGCTTTCGCACTTGGGCCCAAAGCGTTCTTTATGTTTGTCGTCTTTTTTATGGCAGGCGACGCAGGCCGTCGGCGCCCCTTTAAATTTGGGATCGGTATGACAAGCTTTGCAGGTGACGTCGCGATGTTTGCCGGTTAACGGAAATTTTGTTTTGCTGTGATCGAAGAGAGTTTTTTTCCAGTCGATTTCGGTATGGCAGTCGGCGCATTGCGTGCCCAAGCTGCCCTTATGCTTGTCGTCTTTTTTGTGGCAGGCGAAGCATTCCGACGGCGCATCGCGAAATTTTATTTTGGGCTTATGACAATCGCGGCACACGACCTTCGCCTCCGCATGCCCGCCCTTTAACATAAAGTCAGTGAGCTTGTGGTCGAATGTTTTTTCGTCTAAAGGCGCGATATTCATGCTGCGGCCTTTATGTTCGGTGTGGCAGTCACGGCATTCTTGTTCCTTAATGCGGCCATGAAATCCTTGTTTTTGACTCGTGTCTTTGGCGACGTCTTTATGACAATCGAGGCACAAGCCGTTTTGAGCAGATTTTTTAAAACGCGCATGGCAGTTCTTGCAGTCAGTTTCCAGGTCCGCGTGGCCTTGAATTAATTTTCCCGGCATCAATACACTTTCGATGGATTCGGCCTGGGACACACCGGACGGAGCCGCCATAGTTATGATTGCCATGAGCCATATAAGTATGAGTCGCGCCACTTCCGGTTTTCTCAATGCGCTTAATACATGTGCACGGCGATGACATGGGCAATCCCACTAATGACCAGCATGAAAACAAAAGGAACATGAAGCACGTGCCACAAGGAGAATAAACGTTCGTAGGCGGTGAAACGCGCGACGTCGACCACGCTATCGAGATGCCGGCGAAAAAGTTTGCGACCGCGCTGCATGCGGCGTTCGAGCGTGGCTTGGTCCCAGCCGGATTTCTCTGCATGCGACTTAAACAATCGATCCATTTTCCGCGAGATGGAATAGTAGGTCCAGCGCGCGCGCAGACCCACGGTGGTGAAGGTCAAAATTCGATGCCAAAATCCTTGTGTCGGCGAAGTCGCTGCGACTTCGAAATCTTTTAGACGTTGCAGCAGATCTCTCGCGAAGTGAAAGCGCGATCGCACGTCGTTTTCGGCGATGCCCAGGCGAGTTTGAACTTCTTGTAAGGTGGCGCTGCGACCGTACAAGCCGTGATGAATTTTTCGGTAAATCACGCGGCCGATGATGCCGCTGCCGGCGACCAGCAGCATGCAGGAAAGCGCCACCGTGGCATTGATGGAGCCGACATGAAACTTTGAGTGAATCAGGATAAAACTGGGGCCGAGGATGCCCAGCGTCATATGAAAGCGGAACCAATGTTTAGTGGCGCCCCAATTACGCATAAAGCCGATATGTTTACGAAGTGAATACAGCAGCAGTACCAGCATCATCACGCCGCCGATGACGCCCAAGTAATAGCCGACGTCATCGCCGGGTTCATAGAGTTTGGTATCGCGAATTGCCCATGCGGCCAGTAGCAGTAAAAGTACCGCGAACGGCGCTAAAAAACTGCGCCGCGAATGAGGATTGGCGTCTGCTTCGCTGAATGTTTGTTTTAGCGGACGTGCAGCATGCAATATTGTTTGTTCGTTGCCCAATTCATTCCCCTTAACACTCGAACGAATTTCCTTACATCAAAAATTCAAACCACCGTTATGGCTATTCCGACCCTACAAGACGTCGGGTTAAGCTAGCTTATTCCTACTATATGGAATATAAGGCATTCACCCGGTAGTACGATATTTAACCTTATGAAACGTGTGATTTCCCGGACGAACGGAAACAAAAAACCTCTCTTAGCGCCTCATCTTAAGATATGTAGATAAGTGCCATGTCGGACAATTCCATAGGTTATTTGCTATATGTTTTGCCGTTGGTGGCGATATTATTTTTTTATTTACGCCGGCAAAAGAAAAAAGAGCACCATCATGTGGTGCAACTCAAAGAAGCGCTCGCCGCCGGTCTTACCGAACCTGCTTCTTTGCATCCGGTGTTCGATTTCAATCGTTGTATCGGGTCCGGTGCTTGCGTGACAGCCTGTCCGGAAGAAGCGATCGGTTTAATTAAAGGCAAAGGCCATCTCATCAAGCCGGCAGTGTGCATTGGCCACGGCGCCTGCCGCGACGCGTGCCCGCACGATGCAATTTCCTTGGTTTTCGGCACGGCCAAACGCGGTGTGGATATTCCGCGCGTTAATCCCGATTTTGAAACGAATATTGCTGGCATCTATATCGCCGGGGAACTAGGCGGCATGGGCCTTATCCGCAAAGCGGTGGAGCAAGGACGCCAGGCGATAGAATCGATTCATAAAAAGAAAAAAGGCAACGCACCTTTTGATGTGGTCATAATTGGCGCCGGTCCCGCTGGCTTGGCGGCATCGTTGGCGGCGCTTGAAAAAAAATTACGCTTTGTCACGCTGGAGCAAGAAGATTCACTCGGCGGCACGGTCTATCATTATCCGCGCAACAAGATGGTCATGACTAAATCCATGAATTTGCCCCTGATCGGTAAAGTCCGGATAAATGAAATAAGCAAAGAAGCGTTGTTGGAGTTTTGGTTAGGGGTGGTTAAAAAAATAAATCTTAAAATAAACTTTAGCGAGCGCATGGAGACTATCACTAAAACGGCCGATGGATTCGTCGTGAAGTCATCGCGCAATACTTACCAGACTAAAACAATATTATTATCGATCGGCCGGCGCGGCACGCCGCGCAAACTCGATGTCCCCGGCGAAGACCTGCCCAACGTGGTGTATCGCCTGATTGATCCGGAGCAGTATCGTAATCAGCGCGTGCTCGTCGTTGGCGGCGGCGATAGCGCACTGGAAGCGGCGCTGGCGATCGCCGATCAGCCGGGAACCGCGGTGACTTTGTCTTATCGCGGCGATGCCTTTGGACGCGTGAAGGAAAAAAATCGCCAACGGCTGCAAGAGACAGAAAAAAAAGGACGACTCAAGGTATTATTGCAATCGAACGTAAAAAAAATCGAGCGTGACAAGATCGTGCTCGATTGCACTGGCAAAACGATCGAAATCAAAAACGATTCCGTCATCATCAGCGCCGGCGGCGTTTTACCGACGCCGTTACTGAAAGAAATCGGGGTGATGGTGGAGACGAAGTATGGAACGGCGTAATGCCGGTTCATTCACGCGTTTAATAATAATTTGGTCGAACCGCCTTCGACGGTGTCTTATTTGCGGTTCCCGCACCGCGGGCGGGTTTCTTTTCTTTGCTCGTGCAAAGAAAAGAAACCAAAAGAAAGCACGCCCCGGAGCGCACGAAAGCTTCCTCCGTTCCTCGCCCCACCGGGCGCGAGCCTAACTCGCCGATCGCGAATATGTAGCCCTGCTCGCTATACTCGCTCGTCTTGTCATAATATTTGCGATTCGGGCTCGAACAGAGGCTCGCTTAAATACTCCCGGTGAGGCTGTGGTACTCGGCGTGCGCTACGGGTAGGAAATAAAAAAATCAGGATAACTCTTTCAACAACGGCGCGATTTTCTTTTCCCATGCTTCCGGTGTAATCGGTCCAATTTGCTTGTAACGAATGACGCCTTCTTTATCGATCACAAAAGTTTCCGGCACGCCGTAAACACCGAGATCGATTCCCAATCGTCCGTCCTGATCGGTAAGGCTTAGTTCATATGGATTGCCCATGCTGCTAAGCCATTGCAACGCGGCGTTACGTTCGTCTTTGTAATCCAAGCCGATGATGGGAACGATTTTGCGTTTGCTGATTTCGTTGAGGAAGGGATGTTCTTGGCGACATGCGACGCACCACGAGGCCCATACGTTTAAAAGATAAACGCGCCCACGCATGTCGTCACGGCTCACTTTACGAGCAGGATCCGATACGGTTGTCAGCGTGAAAGCGGGCAGCGACTTGCCGATAAGAGGCGAAGGAATATCGCGCGGCGAATAGTCTCCGTTCATCGATAAATATAAGGCGTACATAAGAAGTCCGCCGATGGCGGCGAAGATCGCCAAGGGAACAATAAATTTTTTCATGGCTTCTTGGCTTCTTTGCCGGCGGCGTAAGCGCCGCCCTTTAATGCTTGCGCGGCTTCCGGCGGCATGTATTTTTCATCGTGCTTGGCGAGAACTTCGGAAGCGGTGAATGTGTTGTCGGCTTGTAAACGGCCTTGCGCGACGATGCCTTGACCTTCGCGGAACAGATCCGGCAGCACGCCTTCGTAATGAATGGGCATGCGTTTATTGAGATCGGTGACAACAAAATCTACTTTAAGACCGTCACCCGAACGCCGCACGCTGCCTTTTTCCACCATGCCGCCGATGCGAAAAGTTTTATTGACCGCGACTTTACCGGCCAACACTTCGGTCGGTGAATAGAAAAAAACCAGATTATTGCGGAACGCATTCAACACCAGTAGACCGGCGATGGTTAGGCCAGCGACGCCGGCAATGATAATGGCTAAACGCTTGTGACGGGTTTTCATCGAGTTTGCCCCAGCTGTAAAATCGCGCCGCAGGCGCCGCTCCAATTCCCCCTCTCCCGCAAAGCGGGAGAGGGTAAGGGGTGAGGGAAAACGGTCATTGCGATATGTCCTATCATTATTCGGAACCCGGTTGCGATGACCGTTTAAGGCGCACAAATTCGCGCAACAACCGGCGCACCGTTTTGCGACGGTGCAGCGGTAGATAAAGATTGAGAATAAGAATCACGGCGGCCAGTCCGTAGCTGCTCCACACGTAAAATCCGTAGCCGCCCATGGCGAAGAATTGCGTCCAATTCATGTTTTGGATTCCAGCACCTGCGCTACCCAGGAGGTATGGCGCTCGCGTTCGAGAATTTCATTGCGCATGCGGATCAGAGCGACGGTGAAAAAATAAACGCTGAAGGCGAATATCATTAATAAGAGCGGAGCCAGCATGCTCGGATGGATCGAGGGCGTGCCGATTTTGCTGACGGAAGCGGGTTGATGCAAGGTGTTCCACCATTCTACCGAGAAATGAATTACAGGAATATTAACCACGCCTACCAACGCCAGAATAGCGGTGGCGCGCGCCGCGCGCCGCGGATCGTCGATACTGGCCTGTAAAGCCATGTAGCCTATGTACAGAAAAAACAGGATAAGTTCCGAAGTTAAGCGCGCATCCCAGGCCCACCAGGTGCCCCACATCGGTTTGCCCCACAGCGAACCGGTGACCAAAGCAAGAAAGGTAAACGATGCGCCGACCGGTGCGCACACACTAGAAAAAATTTCCGCAAGTTTGATATTCCATACTAAGGCGATGGCGCCGGCGCCGGCCATCATCATATAGATGAACATCGACATCCACGCCGCAGGCACGTGCACGAACATGATGCGATAGCTTTCGCCTTGCTGATAATCGGCAGGGGCGATGAACAAGCCGAGATAAATACCGACAATCAACAATATTGCCGTCAAGCCGCCCAGCCACGGTGTTAATTGGCCGGCGAGGGCGTAGAAAAATTTGGGTGAGGCGTATTTGTGCATGTTAATTAAAGTAGTGTAAGGAGTTTTCCGTGTTCAGCCTTTTCTCCCCTCATCCCCACCCCTTCTCCCGCAAGGGGAGAAGGGAGCGAGCCGAACGCGCTGCGCGCGACTTCATTCGATTGAAACGCGCAATGCGGCGGCGGTAGCCCAGGGCGCGAAAGTTAACGCCAAGGCCAGAAACGCACCTAACAAGGAAAATTGTGCTTCGATGTCGATATCCGCAATCACGCCGGTGACAGCGCCGGCTCCGAAAATCAGGACCGGAGTATACAACGGCAGCACCAGCAGTGAAACCAAGACGCCGCCACCGCGCAAGCCCAGCGTCAGCGCCGCGCCCACCGCGCCTAAGAGACTCAAAACCGGCGTGCCGAGCAACAACGACAATACCAAAGTACCGATAGCCTGCGGAGGTAGATGCATTTGAATCGCCAGCAGCGGCGAGATCAATACCAGCGGTAAACCGGTAAGCGCCCAATGCGCGGCTATTTTGGTGAGGACTAAAACTGTCAGCGGATGCGGCGAGAGCAGCAGTTGTTCGAGTGTGCCGTCGGCATGGTCGTTGGCAAAGAGACGATTAAGCGACAACATGGTGGCCAGCAATGCCGCCACCCAAATGACACCCGGTGCAATGCTGCGCAGCGCCGCCGGTTCCGGTCCCAGACCTAAGGGAAAAAGACTGACGACGATGAGAAAAAAAATGATGGGCGTGAGAATATCAGTGCTGCGTCGCAGCGCGACAGTGATATCGCGCCGGAAAATACAGCCGATGGCGTTGAGCAGAGGTGGCACGTTAATCCAGTTGCAATTGATTTATTTTTTTCTTGGCCACATCCACTTTTTGATGCGATGTTAAAACAATTAACCCATTTTGATCGAGGTGATCTGTCAGCAATTCGCTCATGAGATCGACCGAGTCGACGTCCAGCGCGCTTAAGGGTTCATCGAGAATCCACAAGGATTTTTTTTGAATCACGAGGCGCGCGAGAGCCAGGCGGCGTTTTTGACCCTGCGACAAAACTTTGGCAGGAAAACTGCGATACGCGGCGAGCCCCAAACGTTGCAGCGTATCTTTGATAAAAGAGGCATTCGGTTTCTTGCTAAGGCAACTGGCCGTGCGTAAATTTTCTTCCGGTGTGAGTTCGCCTTGGATACCGTTGCTGTGGCCGACGTAGGAAAGTTGCCGGCGGTATTCATCGCCCAACTCATGGATCGCTAAACCTTGCCAGCGAATCTCGCCGGTGACCGCGTGCGTGAGCCCGCACAAGGTGCGCAACAAAGTTGTTTTGCCGCTGCCGTTCTTGCCAACGATGTGCAGCAGTTCACCCGGTTTGAGACGAAATGAAAGGCGGCTAAACAACGGTCGATCGCCGCGCACGCATTCCAGGTTTGTTACGTCCAGCACGACTGTCTCCCTTACCTAAAATTCTGCGGTGAAAAATTCGCTTTAATTGGTGCCCCGAACACGAATCGAACGTGCGACCTGCCGCTTAGGAGGCGGCTGCTCTATCCACTGAGCTACCGGGGCGCAGCCATTATTCTAGCAGGATGAATGTTGGCATAAGACAGCCGGTAGGCATAGAAGCGGCGTAAGCTGGCGTTCTTGTCAGGAATAAATAACCGTTGAACCGGTTATTTAGAGATTGGTGGAGCGGAAGGGGATCGAACCCTCGACCTCTGCATTGCGAACGCAGCGCTCTCCCAGCTGAGCTACCGCCCCGTTAGGGCGAGCTGAAAGCCCGCCACAACAGGGACGCATTCTAAGGCACGCTTGCTATATAGGGGAAGAGGTAAATGTGTAAAAAGCGGCAAGTGCGTACGTTTGCTCAAAGCGCTGCAATTTGTACAGCTGTGCCGTCCCATTGATCAGGCCTCATTGGAGTTTATTGTTCTAAATTCTGTTTGTTGTCTGTCATGGCATAGCTATGAATATCTTATACTTTAAAGTCATGCTCCCATGAAAAATTCGAATGCAGACTAAATCCAAGCAGGCCCTACTAGTGACATTCAAACTGGCCATTACTATAGGCCTGCTTTATTACCTCCTGTCCGGCGTAGGTTTGAAGCGTCTGCATGAAATTCTAATCACCGTACCGCCAGCAACAATTCTAGCGGCCATCGCATTACACATCATTTCCTATGGCATAGGTGGGTTTCGCTGGTGGTTGCTGGCGAACAATGCCGGTCTAGCGCTTTCATTTAAGACGGTGTTACCGAGTTATTATCTGGGCATCTTTTTTAATAATTTTCTGCCAACGGGCATAGGCGGCGATGTAGTGCGCATTCTGCATTTACGACGCTCGCAAGTAAGCACGCCGTCACTCATCGCCTCGACCGTCAGCGACAGACTGATTGGACTCAGCGTCATGTTTGCTACGGGCTTGTCTGCGTTCGCGGCCTTAAAGCCAATTTTTTTCGACAACGGTACACGAGTAATATTATTTTTGTTAGCGTTGGCGGCGGTCGTGTCAATCTGGGTTTTTGCCAGCGACTGGTTCGGAGCGTTGATTGCGCGTCTTACCTACCGCTATCGCCATACGCGTGTTCGCAAGAGTATCCTGGAAATTGTCGCTGTCTTGCATGATTTGAGAAATCGCAAATGGCTCCTTATGAAAGCGGTTGTTCTATCGCTGTTGATTCAGTCCTTGATCATTCTGTGTTATTACGTTCTGGCGCTAGGCATCGGCATCGATAAATCTTTGATGCTGTTTTTCGCCATTATTCCCGTGGTGATTATCGCCACCACGCTTCCCATCTCAATTGGCGGTTTGGGTGTACGTGAAGGCGCGCTCGTGAGTTTGCTTTTGCTTTCCGGAGTTCCGCGCGATGCCGCGGTGGGACTGTCGCTTGTTTACCTTATTGTGTTTTGGTGTGCGTCATTGCCGGGGCTGGCGGTCATGGTGCTTTCCTCGGCGCGCGGGCAGCGTATCGATACATCGACATGAATACAGAACTAACCGCTGAGGCATGTTTCTTTATTATTTAAGATGGCTATTTTTTAGCGCGCGGTGTGCGAGCACGGAACCATTGGATGCCGATAAGCAGCGGCACCATAGCCATGATGTACATGAAAGGACGCAGTGGAATGCTGTAGCGTGATACCGGCACGCCTGCAATCATGATGGCAAGATGATAAGCCAGCAACAAAGAGATAATTCGCAAACCCAAGACCGTTTTTTGTGAAAATCCTGTGCGGCGAATGGGTAACCAGACAATGACGACAGCGATCGCCATTAAAATAACTAACACCCAGTGAATGACATACATAAATGCATGAGTCGCGCGAAAATGCGGCAGGTAATTATAAGGCGTGCTGATTACCGAATAGACGAATACATCGCCGCGCTCATCTATGTGCTGTCCCTCAAACATGTTCCAAGAATAGAGTAACAGCGGTTTTCCTACCAGATACCACCGTAGCTGTGTCATGGGCGCTTCGCGGAACGACCGGGCAATTGCGGAGAGCACCGCGGGAAGGCCCTGGGTTGTCTTTTGGAAATCAGGATCGGCGTGGTAGGGGAATGGAAAACTGTTGCGATCGCCTTTGTACATCAAATCGGTATAAGCGCCGGTGCGCAACACGATGCGCATCAGGCTGTTATCGCTCGCGCTACCCAAGGTGACAAGATTACGCGCAACCCACGGCCCAAAAATTAAACCGAAACCCAGCGCCAACATTGCTATATGACGATATTTATTTTTCCAGTTTCGAATGGTGAATAAGTAAATAATCAGCGGAATAATAAAATAAGTCACCATCGGATGCGTGAGCGCCGCGGCGGCGAGGGTGGCGCCGCCAAAGAACAACAGCGCGGAATTGGCGCGCTTCAGCGCAACGATCGTAATGTAAATCGCCATTACCAGCAGGAAGCAGAATAAGGTTTCGCTTAAGACATAAATATTCATGGTTACGAGATGCGGACTGAGCGCCGTGAGGGCGGCGGCGCCCAGAGCAAACGGCACGCTTAGAAAAATTCGGCATAATAAAAATACGATGAGCACGGTAAAGGTGCTGATGATCGCTTGGGTTAGGACAATCGCAGCAATGTTTTGATCGGTTATTGGTTTTCTGAGAAACGGCACAAGAAACAAGGGATAGGCGGGAGTTCGTTTGGCATCCGGCACTGGCGGCAGCGATGGGTCAGCCAATGTATCGGTTTGTGAAAAAACGCCAAAATTTTTCAGATTGTATCCGTAGAGGACATATTGATGTGCATCGGCGCGTATGGGACTCACTATGTCTGTATGGATTACCGATGTCAGCCGTAAATCCAGCGCCACGAAAAGAATTATCGTGAGAACGATGAGATAACGGGGGAAATGAATCGATATCGAAAGACGAGACCTAATCCATCCTGCAAAATGGTTCACAACACTTTTTACCCCTGATTCCATTTGGCTCCGGTGCGTTATTTATGCGAAATGGATAGTATCGGTTGCTGGGTGGTAAATGACTTTTTCTCTGGTTCACTTGTAACCGCTTTTTTCGCGGCTAGTTCCGGCAGCGGTTTGTCGGCCCATGCGCGATATTCGATGGTGGGATATCGTTCGATAATTTCTCGATTCACCAGCAATTCGCCGTTGCGGTAGTGAACCACGATGAGATCATCCGGGTGAATTTGCGCCAATCCCATGTGCGTGCTGGCCTCAATAGTCGAATTCAGAATCTGGCGCCCATTAGCGCGAATGTGCTGTACAACTCTTATGCCAGGAACCACACGATAGCGCCGATTCTTTGCGGATTTTTCCTCTGAAAAGTATAGGTCATTTAGGCGTCGCTCGAAGTCATAAGGATTGAAAATATCCTCAGCGCGGAAAAAAGTAGAAATATGATGGGCGTAAGGCAGCGGGATTGCGTCAATTAAAAAATCCGCTCTTTCGGGAAGCGCCGGAAAGCGTTGTATGAACGCTTGCCAAAATGCGTTTTCGCGCGCCGAGGCGGCGGTATAAACATCGAGATTGAGATTGTTGAAATACGTGCCCACCATCACCAACGTGGCGAACAGTGCATTGGCCAACGCCGGTCTTACGGCGCTCGTGTCCAGGCATTTGCGTATGAGCCAAAACATCCCGCTGCCGACAAGGATGGCGTATCCCGCTTGCATAAAAATGGCGTGAGTTGTACCGCCGCCGACTTTTGGCAGCAAAGCCGCGTAACCGAAAAAAATTGTTTGCGAAATTAAAATCGTGAATCCGAGCAGCGGTAGTGTCCATGCTGCGTGGGTAACATTTTCGGTCCCGCGCTGGCTAATGTTAGTCGCTTGTGATGTCTTATTGTGCTGGTCGGTGAACAAGGCGCATTTCATCGCGAATAACAACAGCGCTCCTGCTGTTGCTCCCAGTACCGGTGAAATCCATGATCCGTGGGCAGCATAGCCGAGTAACATGCGCCAGTTTCCAATTATTAAGAGCCCCGCCATTTCACGCATGGCGGTCCAATCGATCAGGTTGATAATGCCGGTCGGATACATTGCAGCGTAGAAACCATAAGGTTTGACCAATATTTTATAGGCGATGAGGGGCAGAGTAAGAAGCACGAACGGTGCCGAGGTCAGGGCGACTTCCTTTATCGTTTCCGTGTTGGACCGTTGGGATCGATAGCGCATTATCCACAGCAGCAGCATGCGCGCCGGTTCCAGCGCCATCATGGCTTCGATCAAGATATATTCGGTGAACAGCGCCAGCAGCAAAGCAGCGACAATTTTTATTTTATCGATGCGTTCAGCGGCGGCGGCGCGTACCGTGAGATACAGTGAAATTAATCCTAGCAATAAACCTAGACGATAATTAACAGCCGACACGTAGGGCAACGTTTGATCTAAAGGCAGAACGATCAAAGAGACGGCGATGAACGCCGCGATATCGCGTCTGCCGTTGAGACTGACGATTAAATAATAGAGTACCAATGGCGTGGCGACTTGTAGGCCAATGCTGATCGAATGCCAAATTAGGAACGCTGTGTCGCCAAGTTGCTGCGGCATAAAAAATAAATATAAAAACATGCCTAACGGTTCGCGCCGCAGCTGGGTAAATCCCATGGCCAAAAATTCGTAAACATTCCGGCTCAAGTGAATTGCGTACAGCCATAGATTGTCGTCCCAGTACACATCTCGGAACGCCAAAATCCTGCCATAGTTAAGCAGAGCGAGGACAACCAAAAAAGGTACTACACTATCCAGATTTTTTATGCGCATG
>JACQBD010000014.1 GCA_016194665.1 Gammaproteobacteria bacterium | reverse complement strand
GGTGACGGCGCTATAATGCATATATTGATCCTAGTAGCTCAAATCTAATGCAGCAAGAATGCACTCCCGCAAGCTCCGCGCCGGCTTGGGCGTCGTCCGCCTTGTCCTGGCTTGCGCTCGCCGGCTTATTAACCAGTTGTGCGCCGGCATCTGTATCGGAGCCGGCGTTGCGCATGGAGGCTGCCGACGTCACCTTAGCGCGCCAAGGTTACGAAGAAATGCTCGCCAAATTTCCCGCGTATGCCGACCCGGCGATACAAACTTATGTTCAAGCAGTAGGCGCGCGTCTCGCCGTCAACGCGCCGCGTATAAATTTTCCGCTGCGGTTTACCGTGCTCGACAGCCCCGGCGTGTTTGCCTACAGCTTTGCGCACGGCGAAATAGTCATCGGCCGCGGCTTGCTGGTGCACCTCAATTCCGAAGCGCAGCTGGCGGCGGTGTTGGCGCACGAGATCGGGCACGTGGTGTCTTTGCATCCTTTGCGCCAAGCGCAGCAGGCGCGCAAACTGCGCGCGCTCGAAGCTAAACTTTCCGCGCATTTCGGCACGCAACAGGGACGCGACGTGGTGAATGCGTTTAGCCTGGCGCGAGCGCGCGGTTACAGTCGTGAATACGAAGTGGAGGCGGACGTATGGAGCGAACGGCTGTTGGCGCGCGCCGGTTACGACGTCGGCGCCATGGCGCAAGTGTTGCGTTTCTTCATTCAACAAGACAGCTTCTGGGACAAAGAAGGTTTTGAGTTATGGGAAATTCCCGAATTCGCCGGCGGCGAAGGCGTGTTCGCCACGCATCCGAGCTCGGCCGAACGCTTGGCGCAAACGCTGCAGCGCCAAGGTAATGCGGCGCGCAGTGCGAGCGCGTCGGACAGCGCTTATTTGCGTAAGTTAAATGGCGTGGTGTTCGGCTTGCCTGAACGTTATGGCGTTAAACGCGGCGATGTTTATCTGCATCCCACATGGCGCGTCGCGTTTACGGTCCCACCGAATTGGTATTTGTTCGGCAGCAGCGAACGTTTAGTGGCCGCGCCGCACGGTCAAGACGGCCTATTAATGATGTGGATGAAGCCGCGTGCGCCCAGCGAAAGCGCGCGCCAGGCGCTCGAACAGCTGGCGCGCGGCGCGGCGCTGGAAGCCATTGCTGTACAAAATACCGCGGGCGTGGTCGGCGAAAGCGCGATCGCGCATTTGTTGGATAACGGCGAAAATCGTAACTTGCGACTGGCGGTGTTCGATGTCGGATCGTGGCGTCTGCACGTCGTCGGCTACACCTATTCAGCCAAAAACTGGACCGACGCTGATAAGGGTTTTCGCGGATTATTAAGCAGCGTGCGCGCCATATCCGCAGCCGAAGCCGGCAACGCGCAAGCGTGGCGGGTGCGTGTCGCGCCGCCGCGCACCGACGCCGCGGCGAATTCGGCCAAGGCTTTCAGCCAACAGGCGCGCGCGCAATGGCAATTATTGAATCAGATTTATCCGCAAGGCCGGCTCGACGCCGCGGCGTTAATTAAAACCGTGGAATGATGCGCGGTTAATATTTTATTTTTGCGTCTGTGCTGCGCCGCACCATCGCGTGATTTTCTTTAAAAATAAAAATCCCTAAATTGTTTGTGAATCCTTGACATCGCTCCGATCAGGCGCATTATAAGCAGCTTCGCAATTTTTTTTACCGGACGGCGCAATGAAATATAAAGACTACTACGGCATTTTGGGTGTCGCGCAAAATGCCAATGTAGCGGATATCAAAAAAGCCTATCGCAAGCTCGCGCACAAATATCATCCGGATGTTTCCAAGGAAGCCAACGCCGAACAAAAATTCAAAGAAGTCGCCGAAGCCTACGAAACCCTCAAGAATCCGGAAAAGCGCGCTGCCTACGATCAGCTGGGCAAGCATCGGCCGGGCGAAGAATTCCGTCCGCCGCCGGATTGGCAGCAACAGCACGGCGCCGGGTCGTTTTCCTTCGAGGATTTCGATTTGTCGGATCTGTTCGCCGGTTTACGCGGCGGCGGCGCGCGCTCGCGCGGACGCGGGTCGATGGCGGGTGAAGATTACGAAGTGCCGGTGCACCTGACGCTGGAAGACGCGTTTCGCGGCAGCGAAGTCGAACTCAATCTGAGCATGCCGGAATACAACGACCAAGGCCTGTTGCGGCGCGTGCCGCAGGTATTTAAAACGCGCATCCCCAAGGGCGTGATCGACGGCCAACGATTGCGCGTGCCGGGCAAGGGCGGCAAGGGATTTAACGGCGGGCGCAACGGCGATTTGTACCTTACTATTGCGCTGCATCCGCATGCTTTATTTCGCGTCAACGGTCACGATCTGTATATCGACTTGCCCTTGGCGCCGTGGGAAGCGGTGCTCGGCACCAGCGTGGATGTGCCGACGTTAAGCGGCGCGGTGCGCCTGAAAGTACCGCCCGGAATCCAAGCCGGACAAAAATTGCGCATCGCCAAGCGCGGCCTGCCCAAGCCGCACGCCGGCGAAGGCGACCTGTTTGCGCTGGTGCAGATCGCCGCGCCCCACGTCATCAGCGAACGCGAACGCGCGCTGTATCAACAGCTGGCGAATATTTCGAAATTCAATCCTCGCGGAAATTTCCGGCAGGAATCGCGCAATGAAAGTCGAACTCACTGAAATCTCGTGGCGCGATGCGCAGCAAGTATTGTCGCTGGCGCAGCTTGCCGAGTTATCGGGATTGCGGGAAACCGAACTGCGCGAACTGGTGGATTGCGGCGTGATCGATCCCATCGATCGCGACGCGGGCGAACCGAGCTTTCGCGCCGACTGTATTTTCACCATGCAAACCGCGCGACGCTTGCATAAAGATTTCGAGCTGGATGCGCACGGCTTGACCTTGGCGTTGGCGCTGCTCAATCGCATTCAAGATCTGGAAACGCAGTTAAGCGAATTGCGCGTGCAACAGCCGCGGCGACCGCGAAAAAAATTTCTGGAAGAATGATCGACAATATTTTATTTAACGTTTAAATGGAGATGAAATCTATGCAAAAATCAAAATGTTTTAATAAAAAGATGTACAGCTTGTGCATCGCCGGTTTGCTCGCCGCCGCCGGGTTTGGTTTCAATGCGGCGCAGGCCGACAGCGATAGTCTGGACGAGAGCGCCAAAAAAGTTGGCAATAATTTCGGTGATATGCTCAAGGGCATGGGTCAAGAGCTCAAAAAAATCGGCACATCGGACGAGGCCGAGGCTAAAAACAAAAAAGCTGTAAAAAAGGAGCGCAGCGAGAATGAAACCGAGAGCGACGCCGATAAGGAGAAATCTCAGGCTAAGTAGGGATGCAGGCGTGATTAGTTGCCGCGATTGCCGATGAGGGCCAAGAATTCTTCGCGCGTCGCGGCTGAATCGCGAAAACTGCCCACGACCGACGACGTGACCATCACCGAGTTTTGTTTTTCCACGCCGCGCATCATCATGCACAGATGACGCGCCTCGATCATCACGCCGACGCCGGTGGCGCCGATCGTATCCATTACGGTTTGTGAAATCTGCTCGGTAAGCCGTTCTTGCAGCTGCAAGCGGCGCGCGTACATGTCCACCAGGCGCGCGAGTTTGCTGACGCCGAATACTTTACCGGTGGGAATGTAGCCGATGTGGCAGCGGCCGAAAAACGGCAACATGTGATGTTCGCATAGACTATAAACTTCGATGTTCTTGACGATCACCATGCTGTTGGTGTTTTGCGTGAACACCGCGCCGTTTATTAATTTCGCCAGATCGGTGCGATAGCCCGAAGTCAGGAACACCATGGAAGCGGCGACGCGGGCCGGCGTTTTAAGCAAGCCTTCGCGTTGCGGATCTTCACCGATGGCAAGCAACAATTCACCCACCAGGCGTTCGATTTTGTCAGCGTTATTTTCCAAGGCGAATATAATTTTCTACGTCAGGCTTTAAGCGGCGGACCACGAAAATTATTTTGTGACGTATTATTACGCCGCTTGCTTCATTCCCATGTGCCGGCAACTGGCGGCGCAACGGCGACACATTTCAGCGCAAGCTTGCATGCGTGGATCGTCGGCAAATTCATCGCAACCTTGGGCGCAGCGTTCGCAAATTGCGGCGCTGCTGGTACAAATTTGTGCGTGCATTTCAGAACCGAATAACATGAAGTCGGCGCTGGTTTGGCAAATGTCGATACAGTCGTATAGCAAGCGTAACTGCGCGGACTCGGCGTGTTTGCCGCCGGTGTTAAGACAGTACAGCACCGTCTCCAGGCACGTCTGGCGGCAGTCTAAACAGTCGAGAATGCACTGGGTCAACACACGGTCCTGCATGTGGGGTTGATGACTTAGCATAATTTCCCTCGCTGGCTTGAGTGAGCGACACGATAATTTTGTTGCAGGATGAATTTATGCGCTGTCTGTTAGCGCACACAATGAGGGGGAAATAGCCGACACAAAAATATGCTGCGTGTCGCGTATTATGTAATCGAGCCTAATCGAGTATTTGCAATACTTCGCCGACAACGATTTCGCCGCCGCTAACCACGCGTATGCAAATACCGCTATAGTGACTTAAGGCGCGACACATACCCGGGCCGGAAACTTGATCCAAGTATCCGCAGGGTGGACGGATTTTGTCGTAGCTGAACACGGCGCCGCCGATACGAAATTTTTTCCCTTCGAGATTTTTGGTTTTCAATCCGGCGATCACGAGATTGCGCCGATGACTGCCGTGATCCAGATTTTTTTGGAACTCCATGGAAGTTGCTTTTTTGGCACGGCCTATATCTTGTTCTGAAATAAGCGTGACCTGACAGCCGTCGATGGATTGCCAATGACCCTTGTCTTCCGTGTAGCGATCGCCGTGTAAGCCGCGCTGAGTAATGGCCGTGATGGAATTCACCGAGCGCACCGGCGCCCCGGCCGCGGTTGCAATAAAAATCGCCTTAAGAAAAGGCGCCTGATCCCGCTTAAAACTGAGCCATTTAAAAATCATACTGAAATAGAATTAATAATCGCGATATAGGACTTATTTATCACTATTGAGCTATTTTGCAAAATCACTATTAAGGCTCCCCGCGCACGCCTATTTTAAGAGATACTAACGAACCCCATCACATTCGGAAACGCATGACCTCAAGACTCAACATACCTGCGCCCGCGGTGATTAAACCGCCGAAGACATCGGCAGTTGCGCCTTTGGCGGAGGCCGAACGCGCGCGCCTGAATGCACGCATTAAACATTTGCTGAAAGAACGCGATGCGGTGCTGGTGGCGCATTATTATGTCGATGAAGACTTGCAGCGCCTGGCCGAAGACACCGGCGGTTGCGTGGCCGATTCGTTGGAAATGGCGCGCTTTGGCCATGCGCATCGCGCGCGGACATTGGTAGTCGCGGGCGTACGTTTTATGGGCGAAACCGCAAAAATTCTTAATCCAGAAAAGCGCGTGTTGATGCCGACCTTGCAAGCCGAGTGCTCGCTCGATCTCGGCTGTCCCGCGAGTCAATTTATTCCGTTCTGCGACGCGCATCCCGAGCGTCAAGTGGTGGTGTATTCCAATACCAGCGCCGAAGTGAAGGCGCGCGCCGATTGGGTGGTGACGTCGAGCATTGCCGTGAAACTGATCGAACACCTGAAGGCTCGTGGCGAAAAAATTTTATGGGCGCCGGATAAGCATCTGGGCAATTACATTCAGCGCATTACCGGTGCCGACATGCTTTTGTGGAACGCCACCTGTGTAGTGCACGATGAATTCAAGGCGCAAGCGCTAACGGCGCTTAAGCGTCAGCATCCCGATGCGGCGGTGATCGCGCATCCCGAGTCGCCGGCGGCGGTGCTGGAATTAGCCGACGTCATCGGTTCCACCAGTCAGCTGATTCAAGCGGCGAAAAATCTACCGCAACAAAAAATCATCGTCGCCACCGACCGCGGAATTTTCTACAAAATGAAACAAGCGGCGCCGCAAAAAATTTTCATGGTCGCGCCCACCGCCGGCGAAGGCGCCAGCTGCGAAAGCTGCGCGCATTGCCCGTGGATGGAGATGAATGCCTTGGAGAATTTGGCGCAAGTTTTGGAAACCGGCGCCAATGAAATTCATGTCGAAGAGAGTACGCGCATAAAAGCGTTGCGCGCTACTCAGCGCATGCTCGATTTTGCCGCTTCCATTGCGCAAGTAAATCGCGGCGATTAAATTTTGATAGCCGCTTTTGCTTGAAAGTTCCAACAACATTCTGCTCATGTGTACGATAATTAACTGAGATAGAAAAATCTCGATGTTACGTTTGAAACTTTCAAATGGAGCGTTGCGATATGCGAAGCAAAAAAATCAATCTTGGTATTATTTTATCGGCATCCCTGTTATTTCCTTTGGCGGTTACGGCCGCACAAACCCCGGGTATCTACGTTGGCGGAGCTTGGGGCGCTTACAGTATTCATGAAAGCAATCTCAAGGAACATGACAACGTGCTCAAGGCGTATGTCGGCGGTCAGTTTAATAGCTGGTTTGGCGTTGAAGCTTCGTGGACGGATTTCAACCGACTCAATAACGGCAACGATCGATTCGAGGCGGATGGCAAAGGTTTGGCGGCATTGCTGTCGTTTCCGGTCGGTACCGCGTCGTCGGTGTTTGTTAAAGGCGGACAGTTTTGGTGGAATTCCGATTCTTCATTGGGCTCATCGCTGGGAGCTAAAAAAGGCCACGATCCATTTTGGGGCGTCGGCTTTAAATATGGTTTTAATGAGCATTTGGCGTTTCGCTTGGAAGCCGAGCGTTATGACGTGGTTAACACTAATTTAAAAACGCTCATGGCCGGTTTGGAATTTAAGTTCTAGATATTCGTATTTATTCTTCCTTCCTCAAAAGGAGGAAGGAAGAATCTACAAGATATACCCCTTCTTTTGATCCTCTAATTAATTAAAAAATATTTTTGAGAATATTTTTCGCGTGTGTGTTGCCGCACCGATGAAACCGGCCGCGGGATAGAAACTGTTGAACACTATCTTGGTAATGAGTGGGCCAATGGCATTCAAGGATGATTTCAGACACGTTAATTCATGGTAAGACTATCGCTGACTGAACACGGATAAATGCGACGTCGATAAAAGATAGCCATTTCGCTTAAGGCATTGGCTGAGGTAGATCATTTTTACTTAATGGTCGATAAACATGAGCTCTTAACACAGGAGATAAAACATGAATCATGAAATTCGCAATACCTACGATACCGAAGTAAATCCTCAAAGCGCTGCGCGCCACGCCGATTTGGACGACGGACCTGGCCCGGAGTTGATGGGCGCCAGCACCTTGATCGGCGACAACATCGTCAATCAAAAAGGCGAAGACCTGGGCGATTTGAAGGAAGTCATGTTGGACACGCGTAACGGCCGAGTCGGCTATGCGGTCGTGTCTTTCGGCGGATTTCTCGGCATGGGCGATAAACTTTTTGCGGTGCCGTGGAAAGCGCTGACCTTGGACACGACCAATAAACGTTTGGTGTTGAATGTGGACAAAAAACGTTTGAAGGATGCGCCGGGCTTCGATAAAGACCACTGGCCGGACATGGCCGATCCCACTTGGGAAAAACAAGTGCACGGTTATTACGGAACCCGCGTATGGAACAGCGATTCGGATTACGACGACTCGCGGATGTAATTGCGCAGTTAATTTAATTTGGAATAAACCGCGCATCGCCGAATGTCGGCATGCGCGGCGATTTATTTTCTCCAGCGACGGAAAACGAACGTGGGCATGAACATGACTTTCAGTATTGCGCCGTTAATGGCCTTGATCGCCGGTATTCTTATTTTAGCGATGCCGCGCTTGCTGAATTATATCGTCGCGATTTATCTGATCATCATCGGCTTGCTGGGATTATTCGGCGGTAATTTTCATTTCCGTTATTAACATGCAACGTTATCGAAATTAAATATAACCGAGGAGACTTCCATGAAAGAGCAATTGCAGCGTCGGCATGACGACGCGATCATCAGTAATGCAGAATTTCCCGATACCCCGGAAGATTGGACGCCCCATTATGCGCGCGCCTTAGCCGAAAAAGAAAATCTGCGATTAACCGAAGCGCATTGGGAAGTGTTGCGCGCTTTGCAAAATTATTATGCCCAACACAAAGACGCCGTGCCGTATTTGTCCGAGCTAAAGCATGCATTGGAAAATAAATTCGCCAGTCAAGGCGGCGGAAAATATTTGCAAACATTATTTCCCGGTGGACCGGTGGCACAAGGCTGCCGTTTGGCCGGATTGAATGCCCCGGCCGGGGCGGTCGATAAAGGATTTGGCAGCGTTGTCTAAGGGCTGTTAAAGGGGACTTCTAGAAAAATTTTTTAGGCGTTCAGTTGCAAACGGAGTTGAATGCGCCAAGTTTTTATTTTTTCCTTTCTGGTTTTTATAACGTTGAATTTCAGCGCTTGCGGTGAAATGGCGACCTTGCCGGAACAAGCGGGAATCGGTCCGCAACCGGCGTTGCCGCCACCGCATCCGACGTGGATGCCGACGGTGCACATTGCGCCGGCCAATCCTTGGCCTGGCGGCGCTACGCCGCGTGCCGCGCCGGGGTTGACGGTGCACGCTTACGCTACGCAGCTGGATCATCCGCGCTGGTTGTATGTGCTGCCGAATGGCGATGTGTTAGTGGCTGAAACTAATGCACCGGCGCAACACGACGCCGGCAGCGGCATCAAGGGATGGGTGATGAAGCTGTTCATGAAAAGCGCCGGCGCCGGCACGCCGAGCGCCGACCGTATCACTTTATTGCGCGATACCGACGGCGACGGCGTCGCCGAAACCCGCAGCGTTTTTTTGCAAGGCTTGCATTCGCCGTTCGGCATGGCGTTGGTTGGCAATGATTTTTATGTCGCCAACACCGATGCGTTAATACGTTTTACGTATCGCGCGGGCGCCATGCAGCTTAGCGAACCCGGCGTAAAAATCGCCGACCTGCCCGCGGGCGCGATCAATCATCACTGGACCAAGAATGTTATCGCCAACGCCGATGGCTCGCGGCTTTACGTGACGGTGGGCTCGAACAGCAACGTTGCCGAAAACGGTGTAGAGAACGAAGTCAACCGCGCCGCCATTTTAGAAATCGATGTGCGCACCGGCGCGGCGCGCGTGTTTGCTTCGGGTCTGCGCAATCCCAATGGATTGGCGTGGGAGCCGCACAGCGGTGCGCTGTGGACCGTGGTCAACGAACGCGACGAACTCGGCAGCGATCTGGTGCCGGATTACATGACGGCGGTGCAAGACGGCGGCTTCTACGGTTGGCCGTATAGTTACTATGGCCAGCATGTCGATACGCGCGTGCAGCCGCAGCGGCCGGATCTCGTGGCCAAAGCGCTGGCGCCGGATTTTGCTTTGGGAGCGCACACCGCTTCCTTGGGATTAGTGTTTTATCAAAAAAAATATTTGCCGGAACATTATAGGAACGGCGCCTTTATCGCCCAGCACGGTTCATGGAATCGCAAACCGCGCAGCGGTTATAAAGTAATTTTTATTCCTTTCAAAAATGGCCGTCCGAGCGCGGCGCCCGAAGAGGTGTTGACCGGCTTCGTCAACAAGGAAGGCGAAGCCATGGGCCGGCCGGTGGGCGTTGCGGTGGATCGCGTGGGCGCCTTGCTGGTCACCGACGACGTTGGCAACACGGTGTGGCGCGTGCAGTCCGCGACCAAATAATTTTTTATCACTAGAACCTGTCTCAAAAGTAAGAGCTTGATCAATGTAGGTTGGGGTGAGTACCGCGAACCCCAACACAATATTATTTCATTATTTCAGATTACGTTGGGGTTCATTGCATTCACCCCAACCTACATCATTCGAATTCCGACAGCTAAATAATTTTTTTATTATTCTCACCATAACAATTTACGCGCCGATGTAAACTCGCGATTTTGTCCGGAAATAGGATCGACAAATTGGATTTGCGCGGCGACAAGCTGCAGCGGCTGAGTGAAATCGTCGTCGCGAGCTGCTTGCAAATCGGGATAAACGCGGTCGTTGACGATGGCAAATCCCAAGCCGCTCATGTGTAAGCGCAATTGATGGGTTTTGCCGGTCAGCGGCTGTAACCGAAACAAGCCACGCTTGTCTTTTATGTCCAAGAGCTGAACGCGTGAACGCGCGTTCACCGCGCCGCTGACGATTTTCATTTTAAAACGCGGTTCGCCGCGCACCATTCGATTTTCCACCAGCCATTGGTTTTGCGGCGGCGGCATATTCACTGGCGCCAGCGCCTGATAGATCTTGGCGATTTTTCCGCGCACGAACAAATCGTGATAAACGCCGCGCGTGCTGGGATTCACCGAGAAAAGAACGACGCCCGCGGTTGCGCGATCCAAGCGGTGCAGCGGCGCCAGATCGGCGATGCCGGTTTTAGCACGCAAGCGATTTAATAAACATTCTTCTACATAACGTCCGCCCGGAGTCACCGGTAAGAAATGCGGTTTACACGCCACCAATATTTGCGCGTCTTGAAATAAGATTTGTTCCGCAAAAGGAATCACCGGCTCGTTTTCGATTTCGCGAAAATAAAATAAACGTTTGGCCGGTGCATATTTTGTGTGTGCATCGATCGCCGATCCGCCGTCGTCCAACACCTTGCCTTCGCGAATACGTTGCGTCCATTGTTGCGCAGAGATGGCGGGAAATCTTTTGAATAGAAACTCTGCTATCGACGGATAAGGTTTATCTGTCTCAGGCATGGTGACAACGGAATGATATTTTGCAATTCCCATACAATAATTTTTGGACATCGACCGGATCAAGTGCGTCAGAATAAAGCAAATAATTGGTTTGTGCGAAGACCTTATATCAATAAGCGATCCGAGGTAGCATGATCCGCGCTGCGCACATGAGGGACCATTGACATGAGGCATGAAATTTTTACTGCCAAGGTTTGGCGCGAGCAGGCGAATCTGTACATCGGTCAAATCGCTAAGATTACCGGCGCTTCGCGCAAGGCGATTCGGCATTACGAATCGATAGGCTTATTGCCACCGGCAAAACGCCAAGGTAAATACCGCGTGTATTCGGAACGCGATGCATTTCTGGTGCATATGATCAAGCACGCACAGAGCTTCGGCTTTAGCCTCGCAGAATTACGCGAATTGGTGGCGACTACGTCCAAGACCCCGCGTTTGCCGCTGAAAATGGCGCAAAATCTCATCATCCGCAAGCGCGCCGCATTACGTCGCCAAATCGCCGATATTCGCGCGCTCGATAAGCGCTTAATGCAATTACTGCGCGATATGACGCGCAGTTTTAATTGAGGCGCGTGCTTGACCTTACCCTTGAGGGCAAGGCTTAAGCTCGTATGTCGACAATATATCAGGGGGAAGACGACATGCGCGCGTGTAGTGAATTAGAAACCAATCGTTTCTTGCAATACGGTTTGTATCCGTTGTTGTTCGTGGCAATGTTATTTTATGCATCATGGGAATTGGGTCAGACGCCCGCTGAGCTCGGCCGCTATTATGGTTTTTATTTAACGGCGCTCGTTGTCATCTTGCTGGCGGTAGAAACACTGCATCCTTTGCGTGCTGAATGGAAGATGACCCGCCAAAGTTTTTGGCGTCGTGACCTGCCTTATATGGTGATCGGCGGCCTTACTATCGGCGTGGCTAATTACGCCGCCGCTGGTTTATTGCTGCATCTCGGAATGGCGCGCGGCAGTTCGCCGGTAATGCTAGGGTTTGTGCCGGCAGTAGTGTTGGCTTTGCTGATTCCGGATTTTATCTGGTATTGGGTGCATCGCTATAGTCATGAAGGCCGCGGCCGTCTTGGCCGGTGGTTTTGGAAGATGCATCTCGCGCATCATCTGCCGCAACAAGTTTATCTGCTTATGCACGCCGTCGCACATCCATTGAACACAATTATCGTGCGCACGATTCTGACAGTGCCTTTATTCTTTTTGGGTTTTTCCGTCGAGACTCTGTTCGTCGCAAATTTGATCGTAGGATTACAAGGATTCGTGTCGCACTTCAATGTAGACATCCGCGCTGGTTGGGCCAATTATTTTTTGATGGGCACCGAACTGCATCGCTACCATCACAGTGCCGATCCTGCCGAAGCCAAAAACTACGGTGCAGTGGTGACACTGTGGGATCAACTTTTCGGTACGTTTTATTATCGCCCAGGCGTGGTGGCGCAACGCTTAGGACTGCAACATCCGCAGCAATATCCGTCAGACCGCCACATTGTGCAGGTGCTGCTGTTGCCGTTCAAATAAAAAAATCGGCGCGCTAGGCCTTGGCCTTATAAACGACGTCGTGCTCGCGCGCGTGTTCCTGCACGCGCACGCCGAAAGATTGGCCGGGCCGCACTTCGTCGACGTGCACGTGATCGATTTCCATCGACTCGACCGGCTGGGTGAAATCGCTGGTGTGTCCTTTAATGTGAATAACGTCGCCGGCGCGGATATTGCCGGTTTCCAGCTTCACGATAGCCACCGACAGATGCGAATAATAATGCGTCACGACGCCGATGCGTTCGGTGCCAGGCGGCGCGACAGGCGCGGCCGGTGGGGCCATCGTCGCGGCTGGCGCGGCAATGCGTTTGATTTTGGGCGTGGGTTTAGTTTTAGCTTTGGGTTTCTTTTTGACCGCGGTTTTTTTGACGGCTTTCTTAACGCGCGCGGTTTTGGCGGCGGGTTTTTTGTTTTTCTTGGTCTTGGTTTTAATCTTGGTTTTGCTGGCCATGGGTAAAGCCTCCATTTTTAAAACAATAACGGTTTACGAAATTTAAAAAATCATGAGCGCGTTATTTTGTAGATGTCCGCCTTGGCATTATACCGTGGCGCTCGGGTGCGCGGGAGCGGCGCCGAATAGTTCATCGATCACGCTATTCAGCAGCTCCGGATCGACGGGTTTGACTAAATGCGCGTCGAAACCGGCGTCGTGAGCCAGTTGCCGGTCCTGTTTGCGACCAGGCGCGAATCGGGATTATCTTCCACGATCAATATACGATGCACGCCATTTTTAGGCGATTCGCCGACGCGCGCATTTTTCGCCGGATGCACCGCCGGCGCTTCGATGCGCGGCAGGCGCACGGTAAAAATACTTCCCTGGTCCTGACCTTTGCTTTCCACGTCCACGCGGCCGTGGTGCAGCTGCGTCAGCCGTCGCACCAACGCCAAACCCACGCCCAAACCGCCTTGGGTGCGGTCGAGGCCTTGTTGGCCTTGAGTAAAAAGATCGAACACGCGCGGTAATAATTCGGGTGGAATGCCGATGCCGGTATCTTCGACGCGAATGCATGCCTGAGATTTTTCACCGTAGGTGTTAATGCGAATGCTGCCGCCGGCGGGTGTGTATTTAATTGCATTGGTAAGTAGATTGGTCATGATTTGTTCCAGGCGTGTGGGGTCGCCGTCGACCCACAGGGTGTCGGTTTGAATCTCGAGTTTATGCTCGCCCAGTTTTCCCGCGGTGGTTAACGCGTGCACCGATCGCGCCACCGTCTCGCCGATATTCACCGGTTGGCGCAGCAAATTAATTTTGCCGGTAGTCACGCGCGTGACGTCGAGCAGATCGTCGATGATGTGCGTGAGATGTTCGGTCTGGCGGCGAATGGCCTCGGCCCAGCGTCCGGTTTCGGCGTCGATTTTAGATTGCTCCATGACGAACACCGCCATGCTGATGGCGTTCAAGGGATTGCGCAGTTCATGGCTGAGCATGGCGATGAACTGATCCTTGTCGCGATTCGCGGCTTCGGCTGCGGCGCGCGCCGCGCGCTCGCGTTCGAGCAAGCTGCTGCGCTCCGCTACCAGTGCCGCTAATGGCAACACCGTTAAGTAAGCGCGATTGACACAATCACCAACAGGGCTTCGCCGAGTTGCTGGAGATTACGCCGCCATCGATGGTCGAGCCACCACAATACCAACAGCGGTGTGAAAATAATCGCCCCGGTCGCGTCGCCCAGCCACCATGTCAGCCAAATGAGCGGCAGCTCGTGCAACACGGCGTTGGCGCCCAAAAATAAAGCGCCGACGCCAATGCTGGCGCTAATTATCGTGCTGAACAATGCTATGCCCGCGAACTTTAAAATATCCGCGGCGCGCTCAAACACCGCCGCAGCGTGCGCGAAGCGGTTTATAAGCAGTGCCGCGATAACGCCTTCGAGCGTATTGCCGATGGCAATGACGAACGCAACGAAGGGAGAGATATTGCCGGTGGCGTTGACCAGGAACGCACCGATGAATATCGCCGGCCAAATACGCTTGCCGAATACGAGCAAGGCCGCGATCGCGAGCCCCGTAGGCGGCCAGAAGGCCGAGGCGAGCGGATGAATAAAACCAAAATGTAGTCCAAACTTACCGACCGCGAAATATAATAATGACAACGCGACGATAAGCATGAACCGACGCAGCATTAGCGGCATGCACTACCTCTTGCGAATTTGGCGCGGGATCCTTAAAACAAGAGACGGCAACCAGATCAGGATAACGGAAACCCCTCTGGCACGCATTAATTTTTGCGCGCGGACCTTTGTCAAAAATCCGATGTCCAAAATTAATTGATAGCAGTAATGCAAATATAAATCCGTGCTTCGCTTAACATTGAGAAGATAACAATGACCATCAAGCCTTATGCGCTGTTACTTTTTTGGGGACTGAGCGCCAATGCCTGCCATGCCGCGGCCGCACCATTCGTTTACACGGAACAAATCTTAACCGCGGGAGATACCCGCTTTACGCTGCGCTTACCACAAGGCGCCAAGCTGGAATTGCTGACGGACCAGCTCGACGCTCCGCGTTTATTAAGCTTCGCCGCCAACGGCGATCTTTTTATCGGTTCGCATTCGGGCAAGATTTATCGTTTGCCGCCGCCGTATGTGGCGCCGGAAGTGCTGGTCACGTTGGATGGATATCCGCATAGCGTGGCTTTTCGTGCCGGAGAAATTCTTATTGCCCGCACCGACGGTTTGTATCGTGCGCCCTATCAGCCCGGACAAAAAAATATCGCCGCCAAGTCGGTTACGTTGCTCGCGCGCTTACCCGGTGGCAGCGGCCATAGTAGCCGCAGCGTGGCCGTGGGGCCGGATGGCCGGGTGTATCTGAGTTTGGGGATTCAAGGCAATTGTAGCGATCAATATTTGGCTGACAGTTATGCTTTCGACGATCGCCGCGGCGGCATCCTGGTGCTGCGCGAGGAGAATGGCAAAGCGCAGTGGCAAACCTATGGTTCCGGTTTGCGCAATCCGGTGGGCTTCGCGTGGCATCCGCAAACCGCGGCGATGTACGCCAGCAACAACGGTCCCGATCATTGGGGTTTCGAACTGCCGCCGGAATATTTCAGCCGCATCACACCGGGTTCGTTTCACGGCATGCCGTGGTTTCAGTTCGATGGCAAAAATTTACAGCGCGACGATTGCGTTTCGAGCCGCCCGCCGCGGCCGCTGACGGAGGTAACGCCGCCCGCTGCCACTTTTCCGGCGCGTAATGCGCCGATGGGAGTCAGCTTTGTGCCCAAGGGCGCGCTGAACAAAGTGCTGGAGTTCGACGCCATTGTCGCCCTGCACGGTTCGTGGGCGACGTTGCCGAGCGGCGGATCCAGCGGCGATCCGGCTTCGCGCCGTCCGCCCAAGCTGGTGGCGGTGCGATTTAAAGACGGCGCGACGCTGCGCGTCGACGATCTCGTTAGTGGTTTTCAGAACGCCGCCGGCGAACGCAGTGTGCGTCCCGTCGGCGTCGCCATCGGACCGGACGGCGCGCTTTACTTCACCAGTGACAGCGGCATCAACGGCTTGTTTCGTTTGAAATGGAAATGAAGCGCCGCGGTAAAAAATTATTTTTAACTATTGCAGCTCGATCACTGCGTTCAGGTTCACGGTTATCGTGCTAGTCCCGGCTTCGATCGCGGGCGCGGCCACGGATTTTGTCATGGCCTCCATCACACCGGCGCGCATTCGCGGAATAGGCCGCGCGCCGGCGGTGTTGATTGAAATATCCACGATACGATAAGTTTTGGTTGCGATTTGTTTGCGCACCAGTTCGGCGCGTTGTTTTAGATCATCGAGCGCCTGCACAATCAATTCGTCTTCGACGATTCTGCGGCGTTGCGGCGAGATCGAAAAATTAATGGATGTAAGCTGTAAGTCTTGTTGCAACTGTCCCAGCAAACTACTCAACGCGGCGAAGTCCGCCGTTTCCAATACCATTTCTTGCGTGGCGCGCCAGCGACGAATTTTTTCCTTGGCATATACCGGGTAGGTTTGATAGTTGCCGGTATGAACTTCTATCTTCGCGCGCGCCTTGGCGGTTGTGAGTGCGGCGCTCATGCTGCGGTTGATGTGATCGGCCAGCTGCGCGGCATTATCGTTTTCGGCGGTGATGCTGAGCACCGCCTGCATGCGGTCGTTGTCCACTGGCTGACTGCGCTCCACTTGAAATTGAATTTGGTTATAACGCGCTGGATTATCGGCGGCGTCAACGCTATGAGTTAAATTTAAGTTAAGCGCGCCAAGCAACAGAAGCACAAACGTTTTCATGCCAGACTTTTCTCGCCAATAAAAACCGCCGGATTGTAACATTTTGTTGCTGATGCGCCGGAATTAACCACTCGTGAGTCGAGTGAAATTGTTCGGCAAATTCGGGTGAATAACCGAGTTTTATCTGGGGAATATATCGTTACTATGTGGCCTTGCTAACACGCAGGGAGATTACACATGAAAATTGGAGCGGCTTATGCCCTTAAGGAATTTGGTGGCATTGATGGGGATGACGATAGTGTTGTCGGCGCAAGCAGCCACCGACGGAGCCACGCTAGTCAAGCAAGGCAATACCCGCGGAGCGCCGGCCTGTGCCACGTGCCACGGCGCCAATGGAGCGGGTCTCGCCGGCGCCAACTTTGTGCGCCTGGCGGGTCTGGGCCACGAATACCTGGCCAAGCAGCTGCGCGACTTCAAATCCGGCGCGCGCGAAAATCCGACCATGCAGCCGATCGCCAGTGCGTTAACGGATGAAGAAATCAACGCCAGCGCCGAATATTTTTCCAAACTTGCCAAGCCCGCCGGCGTCACCGAAAAAAATGCGCACGACACGCTGACTCAACGCGGCGCCGCGTTAGCGCGCAACGGTAATTGGGCCAAAGAAATGCCCGCGTGTTTTCAGTGTCATGGTGCAGCAGGTCAAGGTGTACCCCCGAATTTTCCAGCTATTACCGGCCAACCCGCCGAATATATTGTCGCCCAAATCAACGCCTGGCGCATCGGTACGCGGCATAACGATCCGATTAAATTGATGGCGACAATTTCATCCAAACTTTCCGAAGATGACGCCAAAGCCGTGGCCGCTTATTTGGCGGGCGCCACGGCGAAAGACAAAGCGCCGTGAGAGCGAAAATAAAATGCTTGGGTTTCACTCTGCTGGCAATCAGCGCCGCCTGTGCCGCTGTCGATTTGCCGGGCGACCATCAAGAAGAAGTTTCCAAAACGCCGGCCATTTCCACGCCGAGCTTCACGCCGCCGGATGAAAGCAAATTGCCGCAAGACGACTTCGGCGCGATGGTGCGCTTGGGAAAAGAAATTTTCGTCAACACCCACGCGCAGGCTGCGAAATATGTCGGCAACGGTTTGAATTGTAGCAATTGTCATCTCGATAGCGGCCGGCATGCGCATTCCGCGCCGTTGTGGGCGGCGTACGTGAGTTATCCGGCGTATCGTAAGAAAACTCAGCGCGTGGATACTTATGAAGAACGCATCCAGGGTTGTTTTCGTTACAGCATGAACGGCGTTGCGCCGCCTTCCGGCAGCCGCGAGCTGACGGCGTTGGTGAGTTATTCGTATTGGTTGGCGAGCGGTGCGCCGGTAGGCGTGAAATTAGCCGGCGCGGGTTATCCCGAATTGCCTAAGCCCACTAACGCCCCGGATATTAATCGCGGCGCCAAAGTGTATGCCGAGAACTGTGTCCTGTGCCATGGCGCGAATGGCGAAGGCACCAAGGCCGAAGGTCGTTATGCGTTCCCGCCTTTATGGGGCGCGGATTCTTTTAATTGGGGCGCGGGCATGCATCGGATCAATACCGCCGCTGGTTTTATTAAAGGCAACATGCCTTTGGCAAAACCGAATAGCTTGAGCGACCAAGACGCATGGGATGTGGCGGCTTTCGTCGTCAGTCATGAGCGCCCGGCCGATCCGCGTTTTACCACCTCATTGGCCGTGACCAAGAAAAAATATCATGACGAAATGTGTTATTACGGCGAACAGGTCAATGGCCATGCCGTGGGCGCGAGTCTGCAGGCCACAGCCAAGTAATTCATCAATTCTTTTTTTACCGTTAGTTTAATTTGCTGCATACTGCATGCCTTAAATAATTTGGAGGGTTCCCCATGAAACGTGTCACCACTTTTATTATTATCGCCGCGCTCGCGGCCGGCGCCGGTTGCGTCACCGATGAATACGGCAATCGCCTGCCGCTCAATAACACCCAAAAAGGCGCGATGATCGGCGCGGCTTCGGGCGCGGTGGTCGGTGCCTTGGCGAAAAAAAATGGCCGCAATAAAGGCGCGTTGATCGGCGCCGTCGGCGGCGGTCTGGCCGGCGCGGGTGTCGGCGCTTACATGGATTCGCAAAGAAAAGATCTCGAGAAGGTGCTGGCGTCCGAAGTGCAAGCCGGCGCGATTCAAATTCAGAAAGTGAATCAAAATAATTTGCTGATTACCATGACCGCGCAAACCGCGTTCGATTTTAATTCCACCGAAATCAAACCGGGTTTCTACGGCACGCTGGATAAAACCGCGAACGTGCTGGTGCGCTACGGCAAAACCCATCTCACCATCGTCGGCCACACGGATAACGTCGGCAGCAACGAATATAACCAAAATCTTTCCGAACGCCGCGCGCAAGCGGTTAACGATTATTTAAACAACAAAGGCGTGATCCCGCAGCGCTTGGCGTTTAGCGGCCGCGGTGAAACCGCGCCGGTGGCGACTAACGCTACGGAAGAAGGACGCCGACTAAATCGGCGGGTCGAGATCATTGTTGAGCCGATTGTGGCCGACAATACCAATCAAGGTCCTGGCTAGAAATGCCAAGTGCCGCGGCCGGGAAAAAATCCCGGCCGCTTTTTAGGAATGGCGCGCAGACACGGCTAGCTGCGAGAACCGCGATGATCGGCGTACACGCGCGTGAACTCAGCGCCGAAAAAGAAAATTTGCGAAGAATAATAAACCCACAACAATATAACTATTAAAGAGCCGGCGGCGCCAAAGCTCGAAGCCACAGCGCTATTGCCCAAATAAACCCCGATCAAATATTTCCCCAGCGTGAATAAGGCCGCGGTCACCAATGCGCCCACCGTCACGTCGCGCCAGGCAATCGCCGGTTGGGGCAGCCATTTATAAATAATGGCGAACAGCGTCGACACCACGAAAAAAGAAATGAGCGAGTTGAGGCTTTCGCCAAGCCACACCGCGCCGCTAAACCACGGTCCCCAATACTTTTGCAGCGCCGTGAGCAGCGCACTGATGACCAGCGATACCAGTAATAAAAAACTCAAAGTGAGGATAAGACCGAAACTCAAAAACCGCCCACGTAGAATACTCATCCAGCCGCTGCGCTGCTCCGGTTTGACGTCCCAGATCACATCCAGGCTGTCTTTCAATTCGGCAAAGGCGCTGGTGGCGGCGAGCAACAGCGTTACAATGGCGATCAGGCTGGCCCAAAATCCTTGCTCGAGATTGCGTGCGCCTTCGATGAATCCTTCGATCGCTTGCGCCCCGGCGACGCCGATCAAGCCGCTGAGTTGCGCAACGATCTCACCGCGCGCCGCGTCTTCGCCAAAAAATAAACCGGCGACGGCAATCACGATCACGAACATGGGCGCAAGCGAGAACGAGGCATAAAAAGCCACCGCCGCGCCCATGCTCGAGGCGCGATGTACCGACCACGCCGCCATCGCCGCGCGCAGCATGCCGACATAACTGCGCATATAAATGTGCAGACGCTGATCCGGCGGATTTTTATTTAAATCAGCTGTGGCCGCTGCGCCGAGACTGTTATTTTTCCTAATCTCCATAGGGGAAATTCCTTGAGCGTTTGGTTAGGCTGCACTGCTAATTTTTTTTCTACCGTACGTAGCCGCACACTCAAGGACTCATCTCAGCGTCGCTGAGTGATGCGAGGGTGTAGCGGTAACTAAGAAGTGTGGGTCTTTTCTTCGCGCTGTTTATTGCGCAAGTAAACCCATTGGCCGATCGCCGCGGTTATTAATATCAGTACATTGGTGACCACGAACACCCAACTCGCTAACAACCAGCTGTAAACGATAAAGCCGGTCGACGCCGCTAGTTGGCCGATGAATAACCATTTGGATAGGCCGCGCGTACTACGGTCGCGCCATTCGGTATAGACCTGACGGCCGAGAGTAAGCAGCAGAATGAAAGCGGCGGACCAACCGATCGATTCGGCTAACATGCGTTATCCTCGCGGCAATGGTGTTAGTGCATCACGTGGGCATATTTAGGCTCAGTTCGACGTCCCACATAAACGCCCCAAATTTTCTGGTTTTAGCTACTTAATAAAAATTATCCGCCTATAAACGTTTTAGCCGTGACTGAATCTGTCAGGCTTTTACGCAAAGCGGCATCAATTCGTTTGAGTGTTGCGCCGTGACAGCGTTAAGCATTTGATTTGGCGTGAAGCGGATTTTCGGCACGCTGCTTGCTCTTTAAAGCGCTTCACGGATAGCGAGGCTGATGCGGACAGTGGGTTTCAGGTCCACTCAGCCGGCGAGGGAAATGCCGCTTACCAGCGTTGACCCTACATCTTTAAGGTTCGTGACATGAAAATTTTTTTTACTCTCATTGGTTTCCTAGCCAGCGCGCAGTTCAATCTCGCTTACGCCGACGACGCACAATTTCCGCACCGCGCTAAATATAAAAATATTCCGATCATGGAGATCGAACAGCTGCATCGGGAGCTCGGGAATATTTATCTGGTGGACGTGCGTTCCGCCTACGAATACGAAACCCTGCATATCAAAGACGCGCTGCATATTCCCTTGAATAAGGAAAAATTGCCGGGCGCGGTGCGCGCGCTGCGCAAGGATGAAACCAAAGCAGTGGTGTTCTATTGCAACGGTACGACTTGCAAAAAATCGTATCAAGCCGCCGAGATCGCGCTCAATGCCGGCATCACCCGGGTGTTTGCTTACGACGCCGGCCTCGAGACCTGGACCAAGCTTTATCCCGAGCAAAGCGTGTTGCTTGGCCAAAGCCCGGTCAAGCAAAATGAAATCATCGACAGCGCGCAGTTTAAAAAACACGTGTTGCCGGCGGCGGAATTTGAAGCACGCATCGGACCCACGGCGCTGGTGCTGGATATCCGCGATATGCGTCAGCGCGACGTGATGCTGTTTCCGTTTAAGGAAGAGCGCGCGCAATTGGATGATCGTCAGCGAATTGCCGAGGTTGTCAACCAGGCCAAGCAAGCCAACAAAACTTTATTGGTGTATGACAAGGTCGGGCATCAAGCGCGTTGGTTTCAGTACTATCTAGAAAAACAGGGCTTGAAGAATTATTTTTTTCTGGACGGTGGATCGGAGGGTTATTTCGAAGCCAAGTTCGGCAAATCTAAAGTGCAAGCGCCGGAGCGTTCGTGATGCAAGCGAACCATGGCGCCTAGCGTCATGGTTCGTTGGCTCTCATTGTTTAAGGCGTGGGTATGTTAAAGTTGACGTACCCGACAATGTATTAACCTCAATAAAGCCGGCTTAAGGATGAGATGTGTTTGGCTGTGGTGCATTAACAATCGCCGCGTGGTTCAGACGGCGTTGGCATTGGTTTTGATCTGGGACTGCGGCGGCGTGCATGCCGATACCTCCGCGCCGTGGTTTCGTGGCGTGGCGAGTGCGGTGATTCCCGGCGCCGGCCAAGCCGGCAACGGCGATTATCCCGAAGCGGCAATGCACTTCGGCATTTTCGCGGTATCGGTTTACGGCGCGTTGCACTATCAAAACCAGAGCGATTATCTGGACGCGGATGAACGTTACGACGAAGACAATAATCGCGAGTTCATCAATAAGACCACACTGCGCTACGACTACGCCGCGCGTCTGGCCACCGATGTCACGCTGTATTCCGGCTATGCGGCGTATCGCGATGCGCGTCTGCGCGACAATGCCGGGTTTCGCACGCCGGCGCCGCGCGAATCCTTGAGCGATTTAGCGGTCGCACCGTTTTCGTTTAAGTTCTTGGCGCGTCCCACCACTTTCATTCCCTTGGCCATCGACGCTGCTTTGTTGTATCGCTACAAGGACAGCAAAGACGCCTATGGCATCTATCGGGCAAAAGACGTCAGCCAACGCGACCTGCAGATTTTTAATTTAACCGCGAATGAAATGACCGCAGTGGGCGAGGAGGCTTTCTTCCGCGGATTTTTGAATAATGAATTCAGCAATCGTTTCGGCGACGGTTGGGGACTGGCGACCTCTTCGACGATCTTCGGTTTGGCGCACAGCGGCCTGGGACAAAGCGCCAACTCACTGCAAGCGGCGCTCGCCGGCGCTTATTTTGGCTGGTTGCATCAGCGCAACGGTTTTCAAACCGGTGAGGGTGTGGCGCTGCATTATTGGATCAACGTGCTCGCCGGCATTTCCGCCATTCACAATGGCGGCCGCGCCGAACTGCTACACGTTCAATTGCCGTTTTAATTTTAAAAATTTTCAATCGGGGGAGCGCCTTATGAGCCGTTCGCGTCTGCAAGGTTTGCGCTGGACCGCGTTTGCGCTGGTGAGCGGCTCTTATATGCTCGCGTTCTTTCATCGCGTGGCGCCCGCCACCATCGCCTCCGATCTGCAACAAGCCTTCGCTACCAGCGCCACCGCCTTAGGCGGCTTGGCCGCGACCTATTTTTATTTGTATACCGTGATGCAAATTCCCACCGGCGTTTTGGTGGATACTCTCGGACCGCGGCGCATCGTCACGCTCGGCGGCATCGTTGCCGGTATCGGTTCGATTTTGTTCGGGTTGGCGGCGACGCTGACCGATGCCTCGATCTGCCGGCTGCTGGTGGGTTTGGGCGTGTCGGTGGCTTTTATCGCGCTGCTTAAGCTCATCGCCGCGTGGTTTCACGACCGTCATTTCGGCACCATGGTCGGCGTCACACTGCTGCTGGGAAATGTCGGTTCGATATTGGCGACGGCGCCCTTAGCGTGGGTACTGCAATACAGCAGCTGGCGCACGGTGTTCGTGGGGCTCGGTGGCCTGTCCTTGGTGTTGGCGCTGCTGACGTGGTTATTCGTGCGCAATCATCCCGGCGAAGTCGGTTTGCCGAGCCTGCGCGAGCTCGATGGCAAGTCGGCGCATGCCGCGCTGCAAGGTCATTGGCTGCGCGGCTTGCTGAAGGTTCTTAAGAATCGTCTGACGTGGCCGCTGTTTTGGATGAACCTCGGCATGGGCGGATCGTTTATCGCCTTTGCCGGCTTGTGGGCGGTGCCGTTGTTGCGCGATGTATATGGTTTGGATCGCGCCGCCGCCACGCAACACACCAGCTTGCTGTTGGCCGGATTCGCCATCGGCGCTTTGACTGTCGGCGCGCTGTCGGATCGCGTGGGACGTCGGCGCCCGGTGTTGATCGCCGCCGGTTTTATTTATTTACTGTCATGGTTGCCGCTGATTTTTTTCTGGCGTTTGCCGCCGTTGGCAAGTTATTTGTTATTTCTGTTGATGGGTTTGGGCGCGGCCAGTTTTACTTTGAGCTGGGCCTGCGTCAAGGAAGTGAATCAGCACGCCTTGTCCGGCATGGCCACCAGCGTCGTCAATACCGGGGTGTTTTTTGGAACCGGCGTATTGCAGCCGCTGGTGGGTTGGACCATCGACCGCGCCGGATCGGCGCTCGGCGCCAGCGCGCAATATCGCGCCGGCATGCTGATATTTTTTGGCTTTGCGGTATTTGGTTTCGTGAACAGTCTGCGCGTGCGCGAAACCTATTGCCGTTATATCCAGCCGGCCTAGCGTCGGAAAATAAGTAATACGCCGGCGACAATCGCGAGCGCGCCGAGTATTTTATAATCGTAATGAAAGCTCAGGCCGATAACGCTTTTCAGTCCGGTGGCAATGAGCCA
>JACQBD010000034.1 GCA_016194665.1 Gammaproteobacteria bacterium | reverse complement strand
GTTGATACAGACGATCCGGATTGCTTGGACACATTTGCACGCAATGCGGATCGTGCACGGCGATGTTGGCGGCGTCGAAGCCTTCGACCACTTCCATTCCGTTTACCAGCGCTGTCCACGTTTGTCCGTGATCCAGCGTTTCGTGCACGCCGCCGCCGGACATGGCGAGATAAAGATGTTTCGGATCGCGCGGGTCGACGATGATCGAATGCATTTTCGGTCCATCCGGCGTGCCGTCTTGCTCGCTGCCCATCCAAGATCGGAATTGCGCATCGTCGTTGACGATGGAAAACGGTTTCCAAGTATCGCCGCCGTCATCGGAACGGAATAATCCTTGCGGCGAAGTTCCCGCGTACCAGGCATTCGGTTCGTTCGCGTGGCATGGCGTGAGCCAGAAAGTGTGATTGACCACGCGGCCTTTTTCGCCTTCCGGCACTTTGGCAAAAGCCGGCGGACGTGTTGCTTCTTTCCAAGTGCGGCCGAGATCGGTGGAACGAAAAATCGTCGGGCCGAGGTGACCGGTCTTGGCCGCGGCTAACAGCGTGCGCCCGTCACGCGGATCGAGCACCAGATGATTGATGATCTGGCCGAGAAAATGCGGTCCGTCAACGCGCCAGGTTTTTCGCTTAGCGTCGCCGTGAAACAGCCACGCGCCTTTGCGCGTGGATACGAGCACCACTACCCGGCGCGCAGCGCGGGAAGTGGATTTAGTACGAGCGCTGGAGGCGCGTTTGCGGGTTGTCGATTTTTTGCTGGTGCGGGGCATATAAATCCTCCTTAAAGTAAATATGGTTTACCATGAAATTGTTGTGCGATGCCACTCCATCGTTAGGGTGTTGCGGATTCTGGCCCTTGAGCGCAGGCCGCCGTGCGCCCCAGCAGGAAATCGCGTTCGCGGGTGTTGCGTGTGAGTCCGGCGGCGCGTTCGAATTCGCTGCGAGCTTCATCGAAGCGCCCAAGTTTGAGCAGCAGATCGCCGCGCACGCTGGGCAAAAGATGATAATTTTTTAGCGACACTTCCGAAGTCAGCGTATCGACCAGCTCCAGGCCCGCAGCCGGGCCGAAAGCCATGGCCAGCGCCACCGCGCGATTCAGTTCCACGATGGGCGATGGCATAAGTTGTGCGAGCGCATCGTAGAGCGCGGCGATGCGCGGCCAATCTGTTTGCTCCGCCGTATGCGCACGCGCGTGACACGCAGCGATTGCGGCTTGCAGCGCGTAAGGTCCGAGCGCGCCGTCGAGCGCGGTAGCGCGTTCGAGTGCCGCGAGACCGCGGCGGATTAAAAGTTGATCCCAGCGCGCGCGATTCTGATCGAGCAACAGTATCGGCTCGCCATTGGGTCCGACGCGCGCATTCGCGCGCGACGCTTGAATTTCCATCAGCGCTACCAAGCCGTGAACTTCGGGTTCGTTGACGGCGAGTTCGGCCAAAATGCGTCCGAGACGTAGCGCGTCGTGGCACAGCGCCGGGCGCATCCAATCGTCACCGGCGGTGGCCGAATAGCCTTCGTTGAAAATGAGATAAATAACTTCCAGCACCGACGCCAAACGCGCGCCGAGTTCATCGCCGCGCGGCACTTCGAAAGGAATACGCGCCTCGGCGAGCGTGCGCTTGGCGCGCACGATGCGTTGCGCGATGGTTGGCTCAGGAACGAGGCAGGCGCGCGCGATTTCTTCGGTCGTTAAACCGCCGAGCAAACGCAGCGTAAGAGCGAGACGCGCTTCGGTGGAAAGCAGCGGATGGCAAGCGGTGAATATGAGGCGCAGAAGATCGTCGCCGACATCGTCGTCGATCGCGGCGTCGAGTTCCGGCTGGCTATTTTGTTGCAGCTCCATTTCATAACCGAGCTGCGTATGTTTACGTTCGAGCAATTTGTTGCGCCGCAGTCGATCGATTGCGCGGTGCTTGGCCGTGGCCATGAGCCAGGCGCCGGGATTGTCGGGAATGCCGGAAGCGGGCCAGCTTTCGAGCGCGGCGACCAGTGCGTCTTGCGCGAATTCTTCGGCCAGACCGACATCGCGCAGCATGCGTGCGAGTCTAGCGATAATCTTGGCCGACTCGATGCGCCAGACCGCGTCGATGCGGCGATGGATGTCGGATGCGGTCACGATGGATAAAGATATTTAATTCCTCTGAGTGCCTAGGCGCTCACAGACTCACCATGGTTTTGAATCCACCCCAGAACATGCGCTTGCCGTCGAAGGGCATGGTCTTGTGATTCATCATGGCGACCAGGCGCGGATCCTTCATGGCCTTGGCGTTGACACTGTCGCGATGCTTGCGCGACTTGTATACCACCCAGGCGAACACCACGGTTTCGCCGCGCTTAAGCTTGACGCTCTGCGGGAACGACGTGTGCTTGCCCGGTTTCACGTCATCGGCCAGGCATTCGGTATATTTCAGCGCGCCGTGAGCGCGCCACACTTTTCCCGCCAGGCGCGCTAGGCGGCGATAGGCCATCAGATTTTTGGTGGGGACCGGTACTACAAAACCGTTTACGTAATTCATAAATATTTCTCCGATGTTATGCCAGACATGGTTTATTTTTCGGCCATGGATTTAAGTTCGGCTAAGCCCGACTCGAATTTCTCGCCGATCATTTTGTCCATGCTGCAGAAGACCCCAAACAACTTTGAGATAAAAGGACTGGGGCCGAAGATCGCCTGCGTGACGCGCGTCGCCTCGCCTTCGGGTTTGAGCGTGAACTCCAAAGTGTTTTGCGCCGCGAAGGGTTTGATGAAATCCATTTTGATAATAATCGCCGCCGGCGATGACTGCATAATTTCCATGCGTCCTTGGCCGACTTCCTTATTGCCGTCCCATTCGTATACCGCGCCTTGGCCGCTGGCAGCGCCGCTGTAGGTTCGTTTCATGCCTGGATCCAGTTTTTCCCAGGCCGACCAAGTTTGCATGCGGTGCAGATCCTCGATCAGCGGAAAAATCTTTTCCGGCGGGGCTTTGATGCTGATCGAACGTTCAACGCGGAATGAATCCGGCCGGGTGGCGGCATAGATCAATAACGCGGCGATGAGTACAGCGACAACGATAAGAATGGTTTTGAGCATAGGTTACTCCTGTAGGTTGATGGCGCGTCTGCGGCCGGAACAATAATCGCGGCAACTTGCGCCTTATCGGTACGACGAATGAGCTTGCGCAAAATCGACACCGGCAAACTCACTCAGCCCAGAAAACACGGACCGACTTCACGCACCTCGACGGTGGCCCACGCGGCCGCGGGACATTCACTGGCAATCGCTATGGCTTGTGTCTTGGTTGCGCAGTCGATGAGAAAAAAACCACCGATCATTTCTTTGGATTCGGCGAAGGGACCATCGAGTAACGTGGACTTGTTATTGCGCACGCGCACGCGCGTGCCTTCGGTATCCGAGCGTAACGATTCAACCGCTTTGAGCACGCCGCGCGCCTTGAGGCCTTCGCTAAAACGTACCATCTGTGCGTAGGCTTCCTGTCCTTGTTCCGGTGTGCGCTCAGCACGCTGGCCGCGAGGTTCGACGATCAAAAGTAGATAAGCCATACGATTTACCTTTTTGTTTTCATGTGTGAAAGAGAAGCCCTGAACAATTTATTCTCCTTCTCCCTGCGGGAGAGGGCCGGGATGAGGAGGATAATAAATCCACGCGTCGCCAATATATAGATTCCCCTCACCCTCTAGCCCTCTCCCGTAGAGAGAGGGGGACTATTCAATTCATGGGGTTTGAATATTCATGAGATGTTCCGCCAAGCGGTCGAAAGCGCTATTCCAGCCTTGTTGGTGCGCGTCGCGTTGTTCGACGGTTTCAAACATCTCTTGGCGGAAACCCAGCGTGGTTTCCCCCTGTTGTTCACTGAAGCTCAAAGTGATCCGGGTTTCGTGGCCTCGGCGCTGGTTAGCGTCATCCCAGGCGAAGGAGAAAGCTAATCGCTCAGGCGCGACCACCTCAAGATAGATGCCGCCTTGCCACAGCGCTTTACCGTCGTCGTCGCGCCGCAGGCACGCGCGCCAGGCGCCGCCCGGTCGCAGCTCGCTTTGCAAATGGCTAGCGCTGAAACCACGTGGCCCCATCCAGCGCTGCGCCTGCGACGCGTCGGTCCAAGCTTGCCAAACCAGCGCGCGCGTCGCGGCGAACACGCGCGTCATGATTAGTACGCGCGTCGCATCCTGGCGCGGGAAACCGCTGTATTCCATGCGCACGATTTCATGCTCCCTTGTGCTGCTGATCGACGCGCGCGCGTAAACGCGCTTCCTGTTCGCGTAACTCGGGCGTGAATTCGGCGCCGAAATCTTCGGCTTCGAACACTGGGCGCAGTTCGATTTCAGTTCCGCCGTCAAACGGCGCGCGCTTTAACCACTCGATCGCCTGTGCCATCGAATCGACTTGCCACAACCAGAAACCGGCAATCAGTTCTTTGGTTTCAGCGAACGGCCCGTCGATGACCGTGCGTTTGGCGCCGGAAAATTTAACGCGCACGCCCTTCGAACTCGGATGCAGCCCTTCGCCCGCGAGCATCACGCCGGCTTTAACCAATTCTTCATTGTATTTTCCCATGGCGCTCAGAATTTTTTCGTCCGGCATGACGCCGGCTTCCGAGTCCGCATTGGCTTTGACTATTACCATAAATCGCATTGGCGTATCTCCTTAAAAATAAATGTTGGATGGGGAGCCGGGTTTATTCGTGTTCAGTTAAATCGTACACAGCTCTGTTATAACGACGAACCAGGCACAGCGAAATCGACACCGCCATCAGCGGCACGAAGTATTCATGGCCGATTTCATCGCCGCTTGAATTTCTTCGGTATTCATATCGCGGATATGCGTGGCGATCGACCAGCGATGACCGAAGGGGTCTTCAAGCTGACCGTAACGGTCGCCCCAAAACGCATCGGCCACCGGCATAGTGATTTTGGCGCCCGCGGCTGCGGCGCGTTTCACCGCCGCGTCGACATCCGCGACATACAGATGAATGAAAACCGGCGAACCCTTGAGGGATTTCGGTCCGAACGATCCCCAGTCGGGGAATTCGTCGCTGAGCATGATGGCGGAATCGCCGATGCGCAACATCGCGTGCATGAGCTTGCCGTGATCGCCGAGCAAGCGCGCCACTTCCACGGCGCCGAAGGCTTGCTTGTAGAAGGTAATGGCATCTACGCCGCCGGCGCAAATCAAGTGCGGCGTGACGCTGTGCATGGAGTCGGGTATGGGTTTTGCTTTTGGCATGTTAGCTCTCCTTTGATTTGGGTTGAGTTGGTTTCGGTTTAGATTATTTTTGGTCGTAGGCCTGCTTTAAAGTTTTAATGTCTAATTTTTTCATCAACAGCATTGCTTGCATCACACGTTCCGATTTCGTCGCGTCCTTATCCAGCATCATGTGGCTTAAAATGGCCGGAACGATTTGCCACGAAACGCCGTACTTGTCTTTAAGCCAGCCGCATTGTTCCGCCGCCGGATCCGCTGACAGCTTGGTCCACAGCTGATCCATTTCTTGCTGGGTTTCGCAATGGACGATTAAAGAAATCGCAGGCGAAAAAGTAAAAATCGGCCCGCCGTTTAAGCCCATGAATTCTTGGCCGTCGAGTTGAAAAGTCACGGTCATGACTGAGCCGTGGGGTCTTCCCGAAACTTTCGCTCCGGCTTCGCCATAACGGGCGATGTTTAAGATTTTTGAATTTTTAAAAATAGCGACGTAAAAATTCGCCGCCTCTTCGGCTTGATGATCGAACCATAAACAGGGACTGATTTTTTGTAGCGACATGCTGTGCTCCTTCAATCGAACGATGGTTTTTATTTCTGCAAACCCAGGTTCATGTCACGAAAGCGATCCACGGCCTCGCTGGGAGCAAAGTCGTCGAGCTCGAACAGCTGACGCACTTCGATCTCGCCTTCTCTGCCGTCGACGGCGGGATTGGGAAAGCGTTTGGCCCATTCCATGGCTTCTTCGCGCGACTTCACCTGAATCAGTGTGTAGCCGGCGATTAGCTCCTTGGTTTCGGTGAACGGCCCGTCGATGACATGGCGTTTGCTGCCGGAGTATTTAACGCGCCAACCCTTCGAGCTCGGCTGCAATCCTGAGGCATCGAGCAGCACTCCGGCCTTTACTAATTCTTCGTGGTAGGCCGCCATCTGCGCGATGAGCTTATCTTCCGGCATGACGCCGGCTTCGGAATCTTTCGTGGCTTTGACTATCATCATGAATCGCATGCTTGTCTCCTTTCAATGAGTTTGCGCTTTTACACCTTTACGACGAATGACAAACAAGCAAATCGACAGGATAAAATAATTTCACGAGAATTATTTTAAGCGTGGGAATAATTAGGCTTTTTGACGCCTTATAGGTTCCGCAGGTCAAGCCAATCAGGTTTTGAGGTAGTCTAGGCAGGTACAAACAATGAGGAGCTGTCCATGGAACTCAAGGGATCATGCCATTGCGGCAGCGTCAAATTCACGTTGCAATCGCCGCATCCGTATCCGTTCAATCTTTGTTATTGCTCCATCTGCCGCAAAACCGCGGGCGGCGGCGGTTTTGCCATCAATCTCAGCGGTCGCTATCAGACGCTCAAGGTCACGGGAAAGACACATATCACTGTCTATCGCGCGCGTTTGCGCGATGCCAGCAATGGCAAAATCTCCAAGAGTTCGGCGCGCCGGAATTTCTGCAAGAAATGCGGCAGTGCCTTGTGGGTTTGGGATCCGGAGTGGCCCGAGCTGGTGCATCCGTTTGCTTCAGCGATCGACAGCGATCTGCCGATACCCCCGGAGCGTACGCATCTTATGCTGGGATCCAAGGCTGCTTGGGTGGTTGTTGCCGCCGGACCGCGCGACAAAAAGTTTGATGAATATCCAAAAGAATCCATCGCCGCATGGCACCAGCGTTTAAAATTGGAAAGCGAATAAACGTTTGTAAAAAAGGAAGCTGTTACGAACGGCCGCTTTTAAATTTAATGACTAGCGTTTTTTTAATCCATCGGCATGTCGCCACAGATACCACGATCCGACCGTGCGGAACGGTTGCCAGCATTCGGTGACGCGCTGAAAGTCGGCTTTGGTGGGTTTACGGCGCAGATCATAGGCGGCTTTGAATCCGCATTGAATGCCGAAGTCATCGACGGGCAACACATCTAATCTGCCGAGCGTGAAGATTAGTAACATCTCGACCGTCCAACGTCCGACACCATAAATCTCCATAAGTCGAAGAATCAATTCTTCATCGTCGAGGCGCCGCGCCTGCGCGCGCGTCGGAATAATCCCGGCATGCGCCTTGGCGGCGATGTCGCGGATGGCGGTAACTTTGTTGCGCGAAAAACCGACCGCACGCAAGCGCCGAAAGTGCGTGTCCAATACATCACGCGGCTCAGGAAAAAGTTGCTCCGGATACAGCGCCACAAAGCGGCCAAGGATAGTTTCAGCGGCGCGGCCGTGGAGTTGTTGGTGGGCGATGGCGCGCGTCAAACTTTCATAAGGCGAACGTCGCAGCGGACGCAGGGCGCACGGGCCGATGTCGCGAATCAAACGCGCCATGGTTTTATCGACTCGCGTTAAATGTTTTTCCGCGGCTTTAAGTTTGTCGTTGAAAGTGGGCATCGAAAAGATCGGGTTACGTTCTCTAGCCTTGCATTTTAAGCGCGTGTTGTTTAGCTACAAAATTTTATTCTCGCCAATAAAAAAGCCCCATCGGTGACGATGGGGCTGCGCGTTTTGAAGCGTGATGCGACCTTAATTCAATGACGTGTAAGTTGACGTGGCATAATTGCTGCGATCGATTTCGTTTTCCATTTCGGAATAGGTTTTAATAAAACGCACGGCTTGCGTTTCATTCCATAGCGCCGCCGTCGGCAGACTGTTGCTTTGGCGGAAGAAGAGCAAGGCTTTCCACACCGCCAATCCGCCTTCCTTGGTGTAAGACGTTCCCAAGTTGGTCGCTTCCGGGCCAAATTCCTGATCTTGGTGCCAGCGTACCACACTGCATTCGATGGTGAGCGATGTGCGACTCATATGCGAACGCACTTGCAGTTTTTTCATGCAGGGATCGTGGGTGTAGGTGTCGGCCAGCGCATGCAAATAGATACCCAGGGCAATGCTGCTGCTGCCTTGCACCGGTGTTGAAGCCCCGCCATTCACCGACGCGCTCGGTGTGCCCACCGCCGGTGCGCCGACGTTGAACACCGCCCAGTTTTCGATGGCATTGATCTCGGGTTTGGCGTTAATGCATTTGTCGGTGCGGGTGAAGTAGAGACAGGTATTGCGCGCGCCCGGCTGTTCATATTGATTGGTGGCGTTGTAAACGCCCCGGCGCGGCCAATGAAAATAAGGACCCTTGCTTGAATCCATACGCTCAGTGCCGGCTAACTGAATGGTCGGACTGCCGGGCAGCGTGCCGGTGTAGAGCATACGGTCAGTTGCTTCCGCAGCGACTGCGATCATTTCCGCATCGGTTTTGGAGAAGCCCGCGGCACGCGCCAAAGTGCGCGTCATTTCATAATGAAAAGTGCTGTGCGGACCGGTGTCGCCTTCTTTGAGATCTTCGTAATATGCCCCGGCTTCGCTGGCGATCAAAACAATCGCAGCGGTGGTCACGCCCATTGCCAGCTTAGGCCACAGATTATATTTTTGGAAAATGCGATTCATGTTAAAACTTCCTCCATAGAGATTTTTGTTTATGATGTCATCGAGTTTAAAACAAGCATTCCACGATCTTGCGGCGGATGCCAATTTCTTTTTTTTAACGCCACTACATTACCGCCGTGTTGTAACTTATTCACTACTTAATCACACCAGTGTGCAACCTAGTTATTACAATTTGTAACAGCCAGGGGAGCCGCGCGCCTGGAAACGGCTAAACTAGCACAATGAATACGGTTCCCGAGCGGATATTGTTGGTCGATGACGATGTCGAGCTGCGCGGCATGCTGGCGCGTTATCTGTCGGCCGAAGGATTCCATGTGAGCGTGGCCGGCGATGGCCGCGAAATGCGCACGGCGATGGCGCGTGAAGCGCCGAGTTTGGTCGTGCTCGATTGGATGTTGCCCGGCGAGGATGGACTTTCACTGGCGCGTTCGTTGCACGGCGGCCCGGCAGCGGTGATCATGCTTTCCGCGCGCGGCGATACCACGGATCGAATTCTGGCGCTGGAAATCGGCGCCGACGATTATTTATCAAAACCGTTCGACCCGCGCGAGTTGCTGGCGCGCATTCATGCGGTATTGCGCCGGCATAAAGCGCCAGCCGCCGAGACGCCGCGATTTTTCAAATTCGGTAGTTTCAATCTCGATCCCGCTGCGCACTTGCTGGCGCGCAACGATAAGAACGTGCCGCTGACCACGGGCGAATTTACTTTGCTGCACATCTTCGTGCGCAACCCCGGGCGCGTGCTCAGTCGTGACGACCTGGCGCGTTTGGCGCGCAATGACGAACGCATGCCCTTCGATCGCAGCATCGACGTGCGCGTGGCGCGCTTACGGCAGAAGATCGAAGACGATCCGGAAAACCCGCGCTTCATTCGTACCGTGTGGGGTTCCGGTTATTTGTTTGTGCCGGATGGCGGCGATCAGCCGTGATGACGCGTCTGCGTAAGCTCAGTCTGTTCGCGCAGTCGGCCGCGCTATTCGTGGCGCTGGTTTTGGCTTTGCAGATTTTAACCCTCGTCGCGTACTACTTATTAGTAGGTAAGCCGTTAGTGCGCGCTTCCGTTCTGGATTTTTCCGCGCTGATTAGCTTATCAGCTGAAACCTGGGCGTCATTGCCCGCCGCATCGCGGCCGGCTCTGATTGAAAGCGTGCGCGCGCAGCATCGTCTCGATATGGCGCCGGCAAAGGGCGAGCTCGTCGGTAAAACCAGTTTGTTGCCCTACATCAGCATGCTGGAAACCGCGCTCAGCGAACGCGCGGGCCAAACGGTGCAGGTGCGGATTTGCGCCGACAGGCCGGATTGTTATGTTACCGACCTGCCCACCGCGAAGGGCTCGCTGCGTTTTCGTTTCAGTCGCGAGCGCTTTAGCACCAATCCTTTATTGGCCGTGCTGATGGGATTTGTCTTCAGTGTCATCATCGCCATCGGCGGTGCTTGGTATCTGGCGCGGTTTCTGTCGCGACCTTTGACGCGACTGGCCGCAGCCACGGGAAAACTGAGTCAAGGCGACATGAGTATTCAGCTATCTGAAAATGGACCGCGGGAATTGGCGCGTCTGGCCGGCGATTTCAATCGCATGACGCAGCGTTTGCACGAACTGCTCAACAATCGCGCCATAGTGCTCGCTGGTGTATCACACGATTTGCGCACGCCGATCGCGCGCATGCGCATGGCATTGGAAATCGCGCGGCGCGAAGCCGATCCTGCTTTATGGAGCCAAATGGAGCGTTATCTCGAAGACATGAATCAGCTCATCGGCCAATTTCTCGATTACAGTCGCGGCATACGCAATGAGCCGGATACGGAGTTCGATGTCGCGGCGCGCTTGCGCGAATTGACCGCGGCTTTGGCTTCCGGACTGATTACAGTGAACGCACCGCAACGCTGTATCGCCAAACTTCCCGCCGTGCCTTTTGCGCGCGTGCTGCAAAACCTGCTGCAAAACGCGCTGCGCTACGGCGCGGGCGGCGTCGTGGAAGTGAGTTTGGAAAAAATTTCAGACAAGTTGCTGATCGAAGTAAAGGACGCTGGTCCCGGCATTCCAGCAACAGCGCGCGCGGAAATCTTTAAGCCTTTCGTGCAGCTCGATACGCATGAGGCCGGTTTGGGCGGCGCCGGTTTAGGGCTCGCTATCGTGAATCAGATCTGCGCCACCTATGGTTGGGAGGTGAAGTTATTTTCAAGGATGGGTGGAGGAACCGTCGTGCGTCTCACGATTACGGTAGAAAAATAAATCCATCGGCGCTAAATAACAATAATTTTTAAGTTTCACCTTTTTTAACTTTCAAGCGAATCGCCTTTACGCCTAGCTTCTGTAACTGGACCGCGGCGGCATCGAGCTTATCGATATTTTCGTAAGGCCCCAAACGCACGCGATGATATTCGCCTTTGCCTTCGATGGTGATCTTTTGAATTTGCGCCACCAGACCCGCGAGCGCGAGCTTGGCTTTGAGCTGGTCGGCTTCTTCATAACCGGCAAACGAACCCGCCTGTAAAATGTAACTCACGCCCTCTTCCGATTTTGATTTCGGCGGTTTGTTTTTAAGTGCGTGGCGTTCCGGTAATACCGTCTCGGTCTCGGGCAGTATGGTATAGAAATCGAATTTTGGCTTGGGCGGTTTGGCGGCTTCCGGTTCTTTTTTGGGTTTTTCCGCGGGCTTATTAAAACTGGAAAACAGATTGGCTAAACCGCTGCGGCCTTCCGTGCGGTGCGTCCACATTTGCGTGAGCATCACGCCGACCACGCCGATGCCGATGCCCACCAGCAACAACACCCAACCGCGCTTGGGCCCGCGACGTGTGGAAGATCTTCTACGTGCTTGCGCCATATATGAATATCTACCACAGAGTGCACAGAGAACACAGAGAGTTATTTATTAATTTGTGCTTAATTTTTCCTCTCCGTGCTATCTGTGTTCTCTGTGGTTCAAACTATTACATGTTTTGCGGGGCGGAGACGCCCAGCAGAGTCAAACCGTTGGCGATGACGTGACGCGTGGCCACGATCAAATTAAGACGCGCATCGCGCAAAGCGGCGTCATCGACTAGAAAGGTATGCGCACCATAATAAGTATGAAAGTCGTAAGCCAGCTCGCGCAGGTAATGCGCGATTTGATGCGGTTCGTACGCTTGCGCCGCCAGCTCCAGCACCTCGGGATAACGCGCGATGCGTTGGATCAGCGCCAGCTCGTGAGTTTCGCTGAGGCGCGCCAGATGACGCTCGCCATTGGCCGCATCGTGAGTCAATCCTTTGTCTTGCATCTGACGAAACACGCTATGAATGCGCGCGTGCGCGTATTGCACGTAGTAAACCGGATTGTCGTTGGACTGCGACTTAGCCAAATC
>JACQBD010000001.1 GCA_016194665.1 Gammaproteobacteria bacterium | reverse complement strand
GAATGCGCACTAGCATGTCGCATGCTTCTTGCGTCAAACGCCGCAATCCCTTGCCTTCGCCGCCGAGCACCATTGCCAACGGCCGACGCAAATCGGTGTGATAAATATCGTCGTCCGCTTCTTGGCTGGCGCCGGCGAGCCAGATGCCGGCTTCTTTTAATTGGCGTAAGCAGCGCGCGAGGTTCGTTACTTGAAACACGGGGATTGATTCGGCCGCGCCGCTGGCGGCGCGGCGCGCGACCGCGCTTAAAGGTGCGGTATGTTCGCGCGGCACGATCACGGCGTGAACGCCGGCGGCGTCGGCGCTACGCAGACAAGCGCCGAGATTGTGTGGGTCTTGCACGTTATCGAGAACCAACAGCAAGGGCATCGCCGGCAAGCGCGTTAGAAATGTTTCCAGATCTTGTTCCGTGTGTCCGGCGGTTGCGCGCACGCGCGCGACCACGCCTTGATGCCTTATACCTTCAACCATGCGGTCAAGCGCTTGGCGCGGGGCTTTGTGGATTTTGATATGTGCGGCGCGCGCGGCATCGGTGACGGCGGCCATGCGCTTGTCGTCGCGCGCTTCGCTGACCCAAATTTCTTCGACGGCATCAGGATTTTTTTTCAGAGCTGCCAGTACTGAGTGCAGGCCGCAAATGTAGTTATCTGCCACGGGGCGTCTCTAAAAAATCCCCTCTCCCTGCGGGAGAGGGCTAGGGTGAGGGGAATAGATGAATGAATTTATATCCCCCTCATCCCAACCTTCTCCCGTAGGAAGAAGGAGTTTTTTTATTCTTAACAATGCTTGCATATCAACGGCGACGTTTCTTGGAACGTTTTCCTTCACGCTTCTTGCCGCTTTGCTCGCGACGTGGCGCGCGTTCTTTGACTTTGGCGGGCACATTGGCTAATTCAAAATCAATCTTGGTTTCATCCAGATCGACGCGCACCACGCGGATGCGCACCTTGTCGCCTAAGCGATAAATCTGGCGTGTGCGTTCGCCCATGAGGCGGTGATGCGCGGCGTCGAAATGATAGTAATCGTTGCCGAGCGCGGTGATGTGCACCAGGCCGTCGACATACACTTCCACCAATTCCACGAAAATACCGAAGTTAGTAACGCCGCTGATAAAGCCGTCGAATTCCTGACCGATCTTGTCCATCATGAATTCAGCTTTGAGCCAACGCATTACTTCGCGCGTAGCTTCATCGGCGCGGCGTTCGGTCAAGGAACAATGGTCGCCTTGCTGCTTGGCTAATTCGGGCGTGGTTTGCGCTGGCTGTTGCGCGAGAATATTTTTAATCGCGCGGTGCACCAGCAAATCGGGGTAGCGACGTATCGGCGAAGTGAAATGCGCGTAGTGCGGATAACCGAGCGCGAAGTGGCCGACGTCTTCCGGGCTGTAGGACGCCTGGCTTAAGGAACGCAGCAACACGGTTTGAATCAGGCGCGAGTCCGGGCGCTTTTCCACCGATTTAATAAGTTTGGAATAATGCTGTGCTTGCGGCGATGCGCCACCGCCGATCGAAAGACCCATCTCGGTAAGAAATTCGCGCAAGTCGCTTAACTTGGCGGCGGTGGGGCCGGCGTGTATGCGGTACAGCGCCGGCACTTTATGTTTCTGCAAAATCTCGGCGGCGCAGACGTTGGCGGCGAGCATGCATTCTTCGATCAAGCGATGCGCGTCGTTACGTTGTTGCGGCAAGATACGGCTGATCTTGCGCTGCTCGTCGAACACGATGCGCGTTTCCGGCAATTCGAAATCGACCGCGCCGCGTTTCATGCGCGCCGTGTGCAACACGCGAAACAAACCGTGCAAGGTTTCCAAATGCGGCAGCACGTCCGCGAACGTGCGGCGCAACTCGGCGTCTTTTTCCACTAACATCGCCGCCACTTGGTTATAAGTCAGGCGCGCCTGCGAACGCATGACCGCTTGGAAAAAACGATATTTTTTCAGTTCGCCGTTGTCGTCGATCTGCATCTCGCAGGCCATGCATAAGCGATCGACCTTGGGATTGATCGAACACAAACCGTTCGACAACACTTCCGGCAACATCGGGATCACGTGCTGCGGGAAATAAACCGAGTTGCCGCGCGCATAGGCTTCGCGGTCAAGCGCAGTGCCGGGCTTGACGTAATGCGACACGTCGGCGATGGCGACGATCAAGCGCCACACGTTACCGGAACGTTCGGCAAAAACGGCATCGTCAAAATCGCGCGCGTCTTCGCCGTCGATCGTTACCAATGGTGTGCTGCGTAAATCGACGCGGCCTTCAGCGGCTTGCGCCGGCACTTCGGGCGATAAACTCTGCACTTCTTTTAAAACGTCGTCGGGCCAAACATGCGGCAGACTGTGCGCGCGAATCGCGACTTCGATTTCCATGCCCGGCGCCATGTGATTGCCCAACACTTCCACCACGCGCGCCGCCGGCGGGCGATGACGCGTGGGCGGCGAGGTAATTTCGGCGACGACGATTTGTCCTTCGACCGCGCCGCCTTCGTCGCCGCGCGATATCACGATGTCTTGCGTGATGTGCTTATCTTCCGGCACCACGAAACTCATATTGTTGTGCATGACATAACGGCCGACGACGGTCTTGTGCGCGCGCTCGAGCACTTCGACCACCACGCCCTCGCGCCGTCCGCGCGCATCGACGCCGACCACGCGCGCCATCACGCGGTCGCCGTGCATCACTTGGCGCATCTCGCCGGGCGGCAGAAATAAATCCTCGCCCTTCTCGTCCGGAATCAAGAAACCGAATCCTTCCGGATGGCCGCTGACGCGCCCGCACACCATATCCATCTTGTGCGCCAAGCCGTACAAGCCGCGGCGATTTTGCAAAATCTGACCGTCACGCTCCATGGCGCGCAAACGGCGGCTGAACGAATCTTCGTCGCGCTCGCCCTTGACGCCTAATTCATCCATCAATATCTGCAGCGACAGCGGTTCGTTGCGCTCGGTCAGCAGCGCCAGCACCGCCTCGCGGCTGGGCACCGGGAATTCATATTTTTCTTTCTCACGCCCGGCCATGGGGTCGGAAATTGGTTTTTTGGGTTTTCGCGTTGACATAAAAATTATCTCTCGGTAGAGTGCGCCGCCTATCTTGCCCCATATATAATGATGGGTTCCACGCCGAGGTGGCGGAATTGGTAGACGCGCTAGATTCAGGTTCTAGTGGGGAAACTCGTGGAGGTTCAAGTCCTCTCCTCGGTACCAGATTTTTTCATCGCCGTACTGCAGCGCAAGGGCGCACTTTACGGGGAAGCACTCTCAACGTCTAGGTAAAAAAGTCGATCGGACTATTCAAATTTTTTGTCCGTGACGCATAGCGAAGCACCCGTGCTTCCTTGCATGAATTCGATTAAAACCCATTGCAGGTTTTTTTCGACTAGCCGTAAACCGCTAGTATTTAAACGCCTTCGGACCATTTTTGGGTGCCTAAAAAATGGTCGCTGTTCCCTCCAAAAGTTATATGGCTGCTATATAACTATGCAAAAAAACACTATCTAACTTTAACTCCCACACATACGATCACTGGCACCTCAAAAAAGAGCGAGCCATTTTGCACCGTAATCGTTGCCGCCCCCGCCGCTTGCGCGATGACGCGCCCGTCTTCGCGCACCTTCACCACCGCTGGATTGCTAACGCTGTAGAGCGTGCCCTTGCTTCGCCCGCGTAGATCGCGCGTCGCGCCGTCCACAGTCCAGCCTAATACCGTCAGATCTTTTTCTTGTCCAATAGCATCGAACATTAAAGGACGTTCGCGCGGATTGCCGCGTAAAGCCGTTAGCGCTTCACTAACGCTAGCAACATTTATATAAGTTGACGCACTGCCTTGCATTCCATTGGCATAGGTCACGTGCACACGAATGTCGACCGCCAGAGGCGCCGTTGTTTTATTAGAACCGTCCGGGATAGTTAATTGGCATTGAATAGGCACCGTCGCTTGAACTTTTTCGCAACCGCTGGCGCCGGGCGCCAATACTTGCACCGCACGCAGCTCCGCTTCAGCGCTGGAGTCAGGTTGAACGATCAACCAAACGCTTTGCCCTGGCATCACTTGCTCGCCGGAGCGCGGACTTTCGATGGTAAAGGGCAATACCGGTACGCTGATTACTAAGGTGGTCAACGCGATTAACCGTAAATTGCATCGTTTTATTTTCATTTTTTCAGTTGTTGTCGCCATGATCGTTAATAAATTTCTTGTCATCAGCTGGCGCGATGGTTCCTCGACCAACCCTTGGGCCAATCGAGATAACTCAGCACCCGTTTAATTTCCCGTGGTTCGGCCAAAGTCGGACACGCGACCCAGCGGTCCAGCGCTTCGTTGCCCATTGTCGCGATGCCGGTGTGCGTGGTTTTCTGTGCGTCCACTTTTGGGTCTGGATCCCAGTAACCCAGGGCTTTGCGCAAACGCTCAACGTCGGGCAAATTTTCCGCAGTCAAAAATAACCAACCAGGCTGCACGTTGAAATGCGTGGAATAGGCTTTCAACGATTCCGGTGTGTCGAGTATGGGATCAAGCGAAATAGAATACATAAAGATATCGCGTCCGAGGCGCTTACCGATAAGCGACTGCACGCGCGCCAAGTTGGCGGTAACCAGTGGACATTGGCCATCGGTGCAGGCGACGAAAAACATATTGATGAGAAAAATTTTATTTTTTAACAGATCTTCGTAGAGCTTAACTTTTTTATTATCTTGCGTGCGCAATGTCACATTCGGCAAGCTTAATGCCGTGGGTATCGGCGTGGGCGCGATGCGTCGCTTAGCGACGGCGTTGCTTGGCGCCGCCGCGGCCGTGGCAACCAGGCTGACCGCCGCGACATGACCAGTAAGTGCAATGAATGTACGTCTATGCATGCAAACCTCCAAACCCGCGAGCCGACATCGGCCCGCGGGTAAAGTAGGACATCGAAGAATTAATTACGGTATCACGTCGAAGCGCACCATCATGGCGTGATCTTCATGCACCGTGTTATGACAATGCATCATGTACTTGCCAAGCATGTCACGGAAGCGGATGACGACTGAAGCGCTCGATGGCGCGATCGCTCCCATCATTCCGTTACCGAGCTGAACCGTATCCTTGCGGCCGCGCTCGATGGCTTGGCGCGCGGCGTCGCCACGCGCCAAAACGCGGAACTCTTCCATGTGAATATGAATCGGGTGCGACCACATTCCCATGCCGGATAGATTCCATTGTTCCACCGTACCACGCTTGATGACGGCATCGACCCGATTCAAATCGAATAAGCGACCGTTGACGGTCCACGCACCGCCCATGTTGCTGAACTGCCAATTCCGTGTCACGGTCGGCGTCGGAATCGGCGGCAAGGTGCGCAAGGTCGCCGGCACTTGGCTGGGATCGGCGGCATCGCGATCGATGTCAAAACGCATCAGTTGAATCGGTGTCGCGAGCGTACCAGATGGACCGCGGCCGTCGCTTTGAGCGATGTCATTTTGTAAAACGATTTGCGTGCCGATCGGAAATTGCGAAAAGTCGACGACAATATCGAATCGTTCCGACGGCGCGTGCACAAAGCGCGTCAAGCTGGTTGGTTTATCCAGTAAGTTGCCATCGGTGGCGATTAATTTAAATGACATACCATTGCTGAATTTGACGCCGTACCAACGCGACGGTCCGCCATTGTAAAAGCGCAAGCGGTATTTACGGCGCGCCACTTTAAAGAACGGTTGAATCACCCCGTTCACAGTGAAACGATCGCCGACAAACCCATTCAAATTGGTTTGACTAAAGATCAGGGCGCCATTGGCGTCAAATTGTTTATCGGCAAGAAACAGCGGGAGGTCGTAGTCGCCGCTGGGTAAGCGCAATGCCCGCGTATTCGTATCGGTTTCGTCGCCGGAGTCAACTTCATCGAATAGGAAACAAGTTCCGACCAGGCCCTTGTAAGTATTAGCGGCGGTGAAATCCACTCGATGATCGTGATACCACAAACTGCCTAATGCCTCGTTCGGATCGCCACCCGCCAGCATGTGTGCATAGTGATGATCTTTGTACATTCCCGGTGCATAGAAATCGCCAGTAAATCCATCGCTTTCCGATGCGGAGTGCGCATTGTGCATATGCGTGACAATCTTCGGATCGCCGAAACCAGTCGACGTCGCCGGCAAATTATTGCGGAAGCGCACGATCATGGGCGAGCCATAGCGCGCTTTAAAGAGCGGTCCGGGGAGCATGCCGTCATAACCCCAGGCTTTGTTCAACGGCAGCGACGGATGGAAGCTGTGCAAGAACTCTTTGACATCCACATCGTAATATTCCTTTACCGGATACTGACTGTAATATTGAAATGACGAAGTCACCGGCGCCGGCGTTAAGGAGGATACCGTTGTCTTAACGAGCGGTAACGGCATCTCCACGGTAAAAGGCGTGACCGGTGGGCTAGCGGCGTTGGCCGCGGGAATCAAGACATCGGCAAGCCATGCACTTTTCTTCGAAGTTAATATATAAGGAGCGCCGGCAATCGCGCCGCCGGCCATGCCCAATTTTAAAAAATGACGTCGCGTAAAATTATCTTTCATTCAGGTCCCCTGATTAGCGATGCGTTAGCCGTCACTTACCGTTAAAGCCGAGACGGCGGAATTGAAACGCCGTCATTCTCACTTTTTCAGGGAATCGATATGCATCCTGGGTTACCAAGATAAAAATTAATCGGTAACAAAGTCACGCAATTTTTTCACGACACTCTAAATTGCCGCAGGTGGTGCGGTGAAACGATACGGATCTTGCCGCGATGCAGCTCGATCCAGCCTTGATGCTCGAATTCGCCGAGCATACGACTAATGACTTCGCGCGTAGTGCCTAGCAATAGCGCGAGTTTTTGATGCGTCATATGTAAATAATTATTTCTATCGCTGAAATCCAACAATAAATGCGCCAGACGGAAATCGAGACGTCTGAACATGATCTCTTCCAGCAACACCATGATTTCGTGCAAGCGTTTACCTACCATGGATAAAATAAATTCGCGGAACGCATCCGATTGTGTGAAGCTGCGATTAAACTGATCGGATGAAATACTCATGAGACGTAATTCGCTATCGGCGAATGCCGTTACTCCATAAACCAGTTTGCCCAAAAGTAACTGCGACACCGTGTTGAAGACACACACTTCACCGGCCTTAACTCGATAAAGTAAAATCTCCCGCCCGTTATCCGAAGTTTTTATCACGCGGATATTGCCATGCAAAACTAAAATAAAATTTTCATATAATGCCTTATCGCGCGACAAGCAGGCGCCGCGCGCAATCGTATGCTCAGTCGCAGAATCCACCGCTGCTTGCCAAGATGAATCGGCAATATGCGCCAACTGTGGAAATTGCGCGAGCCAGCGGCGCTTAATTTCCCCTCTCTCGTCTAATTTGTTCATAGATTTAGCGCACGCGCACGCAAACGCCGTAGAGATAAAACCGGCTGCCGTAAATCACTTTGAATAATTAGCTAGCGTCGCAGCGCTTATCTAAAACGGTGGGAATATCGCCAGAAACACGGGTGCCAACATCTAAGACAGCAAAATAATGTGTCGTCACGATGCTCTCCTCAAACTTGCTCAAGTCAAAAACTCTCCCGGCGTCATGGCACCAGGCTGAAATTAAAATTTAACGGGAGAAGGGAGGATCGTTAAGTGACTTAGTTACTTAAAGCGTGAAATATATTGTTCCATATTAACCTGAGAAAGCACCTGGATTTGACCGCGGTCGAGCCGTACTAAACTATTGCGTTCGAAATCCTTAAGTAAGCGACTAATAACCTCACGGCTGGAACCGAGCTCCGCGGCAATGTCCTGATGAGTTTTATGCAAGGCTTGATTATTATTGTCGTTGATGGCGCGCAGCAAAAGTTGCGCCAGGCGCAGGTCCAAGCGTTTAAAAGTAATTTCTTCCAATAACAACATGATCTCGCCTAAACGCCGTCCGATCATTGAGAAAATATAGCGCCGAAAAGCGTGCGAGGTTGTCAACGCTTGTTCAAATAGATGCGGTGGAATAATTACCAATTGCGCATCGGTTTCGGTAACGCCCTCGGCCGCATAAGAATTGCCGCCGAGTAAATTAGACAAAGTCAAAATACAAATTTCACCGGCATCGACCCGATACAATAAAATTTCGCGGCCGGTTTCACTCGGCAGATATATCCGCACCGTGCCCGCTTGCACCAGCACAAAACTCATGCATGGATCGCCCGGACGAAAAATCACCGTTCCCTGCGGAATGCTGCGTATGCGCGCCGCTTGCACCGCCTCAAGCCAGACGGGATCGTCGATCTTAGAAAGTTCAGGAAAACGAAACAGCCATTTGTTAGCTGCAGATTCATCACGCTGCATGGACAATGCTCCAAAAAAATAAAATAAGGGATTGGAATTTTCCTTAGCTATGAAGCGAGTTCCCTTTATGGATCGTCTCTAATATAAATAATTCATGGCGTTAAATCTTTAATTAATTTAACGCTTGGTGATTTAGTCACATACGCCATATACTGAGCCGAGTTAATGTTTAGGGATGGTAAAAAAATTAATTGTGATTTAACCAACATGGAGGTTTAGGTCATGAATAAAAAACATATTTTTAGTATTGTCACCGCCGCGGCTTTATCGCTATCCGCTCCCACCTATGCCGCACTACTTCATTACCAAGCGGCCCTAACTGGTTATCAGGAAGTGAGTGCGCCCAATCAATTTGGAAACGGCGCTGCCGACGGCTTTGGCGTCGCTGACCTGGTCATCGATACAACAGCGCTCACCATCGATTGGAATTTTATGATCGCCAACATCGCGCTGCCACTCACCGGCGCGCACATTCATCAGAACATCGCCGGGCAAAACGGCCCTGTTGTTGTTAACTTCAGCGCGCAGCTGAGCGGCAGCGGTCTCATCGATGCAGATCTAGCCAACATTATCGCCAATCCGAAAAATTTCTACGTTAACTTGCACAACGCGGAATTTCCAAACGGTGCAATTCGCGGTCAGCTCGGCGATGCGCTGCCAACAGCGGTGCCTTTACCCGCGGCGTTTTGGCTGCTCGGCTCGGGATTGCTGGGTTTATTCGGAATAAATAGAATCAGAAAATAAAACCGGCGCCACGATTGAAAAGAAACAGACTAGCGATAATCGCGCCACCTGCCATACAAGCTACGGCTACTTTTATCGCTAACCCACCTTCGTGGTGCGGCGCTCGCGCATTAAAATTAGAATCCGATGCTTGTCTGCGCATCTGAATTTATTTTGGCGCCGGCAGTTCCTTGGGTTTACCGCCTTGTGCTGCACATTCTTTTTCCGTTAAAGGCAAAATGCCTTTCCCTTTACATGCATTGGCGCCTTTGCACGCATGTTCCGCGGAGCCGCAGCGTCCTTGGCCTTTGCAGGCATTGACTCCCGCGCAATGAATGATCGCTTCTTCTTGAGCAGCTTGTGCAATGGGTGCCGATAGAAACAAGGAGGCTGCCAGGGTAGCCAGAGCAATGCCTGCATTTTCATATTTCGGCGTACGATTCGATTTATGCATTTAATTCTCCTTTAAAAAATGAATGAACAGCGCAACGCATTCTGCACTAAGCGTTGCAGAGCGTCTGTAATAAAGTCACTGTATTTTTTAAAACGGGCCGCTGCCTCGGGAAACTTGAGACAGCGGCGAAGAATAATTTCTAAAAATTATTTACGCAAACGGATGCCGCAAAATAATCGTGTCGTCGCGCTCGGCGCCGGTGGAAATAATATCGATGCGCGCCTCGGTGAATTCTTCGATCTTCTTCAAATATTTTTGCGCGTTGGCCGGTAGTTTATCAAAACTGCGCACGCCCAGCGTGGTTTCTTTCCAGCCCGGCAGATCTTCGTAAATCGGTTCGCATTTGGCGAGTGCGTCGGCGCCGCTGGGCGGTGTTGAGCGTGTCTTGGATTCATAGCGATACGCCGTGCACACGCGAATCGTATCGAGACCGTCAAGCACGTCGAGCTTGGTAATGCACAAACCGGTAATGCCGTTCAATTGATTCGAACGGCGCATGATCACCGCGTCGAACCAACCGCAACGGCGCTTGCGTCCGGTGGTGGCGCCGAATTCATGGCCGCGCGTGCCGAGAAAATCGCCGACCTCATCGTGCAATTCCGTGGGAAACGGCCCGGCGCCGACGCGCGTGGTGTAGGCTTTGGTGATTCCCAAAACGTAATCGAGCCGGCTCGGCCCAACGCCGCTGCCGGTGGTGGCCGCACCCGAACAGGTATTGGACGACGTTACAAAGGGATAAGTGCCGTGATCGATGTCGAGCAAAGTACCTTGCGCGCCTTCGAACATGACGCGCTGATTTTCACGCCCGTACTGATGCAGCAATTCGGGGATGTCCGCCACCAAAGGCCGCAGTCTTTCTCCCAAGCGCTGGCATTCGTCCAGGGTTTTTTGGTAATCCACGGTATCGCAGTGAAAATAATTTTTAAGCGCGAAATTGTGATACTCCATCACGCCTTTGAGTTTTTCGCCGAAAGTTTTGCTGTCCATTAAATCGCCGACGCGTAAACCGCGACGCGATACTTTATCTTCGTAGGCCGGACCAATGCCACGGCCGGTGGTGCCGATGGCGGCTTTGCCGCGGGCTTTTTCGCGCGCGTGATCGAGCGCCACGTGGTGCGGCAGAATCAGCGGGCAAGATTCGCTCACGTGCAAACGCGGCATCACGTCCACGCCGTTTTTAGT
>JACQBD010000020.1 GCA_016194665.1 Gammaproteobacteria bacterium | reverse complement strand
ACGGTGGCCAACATGGATTTGGCGCACATGAGCGAGGCTTTGATTAAGTTATACAATAAGCTTTTGCATTCTTAAATATGAATTTTGCACCACAGAGGGCACAGAGAACACAGAGAAAATCATAAAGAAAATGACGGGAATTTTTAAAAATACCCTCTCCCTGCGGGAGAGGGTAGGGTGAGAGGAGTCAATCCATGAATTTATTATCCCCCTCATCCCCGCCTTCTCCCGAAGGGAGAAGGAGTTTTAATTTTTAGAGATTTCTTTACTTAAATATTCTCCGTGTTCTCTGTGTCCTCTGTGGTTAACAATCAATCAGATTTCTTTAAAGAGCAGTATTAATGACAAATGAAAAAATTACCGTGCTGCATACCGAAGCCTCGCTCGGCTTCGGCGGCCAGGAGCGGCGTATTTTGCGCGAGCTCGAAGGGCTCAATCCGCTACGCTTTCGCGGCATGTTGCTGTGCCAACCGGGATCGAAACTCGGCAGCGTTACGCAAGCGCGCGGCATTCCCACGCATTGGTTGAAATTGCGCTCGGGCTACGATCCGCTGGCATATTTCCAAATTTTAAAACTTCTTAAACGCGAACAGATAGACATCATTCACACACACAGCTCGCGCGATGGCTGGCTGGTCGGCGCCGCGGGCAAGTGGCTCGGTATGCCGGTGTTTCGCACGCGCCATTTATTGACGCGCATCGGCGGGCCGTTTGTGTACAAGCGTTTGGCCGACCAGGTGATTACCGTGAGCGAAGACGTGCGCCAATATCTGATCGGCGCCGGCGTGCCGGCGGAACATATCGTTTCGGTGCCGACCGGCATTAATCTCAAGCGCTTCAATCCGGCGCGCGCCGATCTGGCCGACGTGCGCAATCGTTTTAATATTCCGCGCGAGAATTTTGTAATCGGTATCGTCGCGGTGCTGCGCTTTCCCAAGGGCCACCGTTTTTTGCTGCAAGCTTTGCAAAAATTGCTGCCGGAATTTCCGCGGTTACAACTTTTGATCGTTGGCACCGGACCGCAGGAACATAATATTCTTAATCAGATCGCTGAACTCAAATTGGAAAAAAATGTGTTGATGCTGGGACAGCAAGATAATATTCCCAGCATCCTTAAGGCGCTCGACGCCTTCGTATTGCCGGCGCAAGAGGAAGCCTTGGGCACAGCTTTGGTTGAAGCCATTGCCATGGGCGTGCCGGTGATCGCCACGCAAATCGGCGGAATTCCGGAAGTGGTGGGCGACGCCGGATTGCTGTTTCCATCGGAAGACGTCGACGCGTTGGTGAGCCATTTGCGTCGATTAATTCGCTCGCCCGATTTGGCCGCGCGCATGCGCGCTCAGGGCATGCTGCGCGCGCGCGAACTTTACGATGAAAATCGCATGATCCGCCGCACCGAAGAGCTGTATCTCAAAGCCATGGAAGCCGCGCCATGACGCGCGCGGTGCCGGTGCTGATGTATCATCACGTCAGCCCGCAGCCGGGCTTGGTGACGGTGAGCCCGGAAATTTTCGAGGAGCATATGGCGTATTTGGCGCGCAAAAAATATCGCGCACTGGCGGCCGATGAATTGCTCGAATTTCTGCAAGGTAAACGCGCGCTCGATGGTCGCCAGGTTTTGATCACGTTTGACGACGGTTATCTCGACAACTACGTCTACGCCTATCCCCTTCTCAAGCGCTATGGCCTCAAGGCGACGATCTTCGCTATCACCGGCCTCATCGGCGACGGCGTCGCGCGCGCGCATTTAGGCGCGGACAAAATTTTGCCCGCGACGCCGGATCATCGCGCTTGCAAAGCCGCGATCGCCGCAGGCCGCGCCGATGAAGTGATGCTGCGCTGGTCGGAAATCGAAGCGATGCAAGCCAGTGGCGCGCTGGAAATTCATTCGCACACGCACACGCATCAGCGCTGGGATCAATTGCACGCCGATAAAAACCAACGCCTGGCGGCGCTGCAAAAAGATTTGACCGCGTCGCAGGCGGCGCTGACAACGCGGCTCGGAAAAGCGTCGCAACATTTGTGTTGGCCCTGGGGTTATTTCGAAACCGAATATCAGACCATCGCCGCGCAGCTCGGGTTTAGCGCGCAATACGCCACCGCCAAAGGCATCAATACGGTCGGTGCCGACACGCGCCAAATTCCGCGCATTGTAATGAAAGAAAAACCCGCGGCGTGGCTGGGCACGCGTCTATGGATTTACAGCCATCCCTTGGCCGGCCGACTTTATAGCCGCTGGCGGAAATGATGCATATCGATGGCGGCTAAAATTTCTAAAATCCTGGTCATCAATGTCGCACGCATCGGCGACACGTTATTGACGACGCCGGTTTTACGCGCGCTTAAAAATACTTTTCCCAACGCGCGCCTCGATTGTCTGGCGCATCCGAAACGCGCCGCGGTGTTGCAAGGTTTAGAATGGCTCGATTCGCTGGCCAGCATCACGCCGAAACGCGCTACGTGGCGCGGTTGGTTCAGCGGCAAGCACTGGGATTACGCCCTGGTCTACGGCCATGACGCCGCATTGATTCGTTATGCCGCGCGCGTGGCCGCGCGCGTCATCGCGTTTGAACAAGCCGATGCCGATATCAATCGGTTGTTGTGGCGCGCGGTTACGTTTTCTGTACCGCGCGAACAAATGCACGCTGTCGAGGAGCATGCCTTGTTGGCGTCTGCTTTATGCGTCGAAACCAGGGATCAGCGCCTGGCTTATCGTGCTAGTGAAACTGAATTGAAAAATGCGCGGATGTGGTTGGCGAAAAATATTCCGGTGCATGTTGCGCCGCTGGTTGGAATGCAAATCGCCAGCTTTCCCACCAAAGCCTATCGTGACTGGCCTTTGGAGAATTTCGTCGCGCTTGGCCGTCGCATTCTGCAAGAATTTCCTAAAGCCCATATGTTAATACTCGGCGGCAAAGAGAGCGTCGCTAAAGCGCGCCACTTGGCCAGTGAGTTAGCCGGTCACGCCACCAGCGTCGCCGGCGATTTCGATCTGCGCGGCTCGGCGGCCTTGATGCGGTGCTCTATCATTGTTATCATCCCAGCGCACGATTGGCGCCGAAGAATCATCCCTTGCTCAGAGTCGTGGACCATCCGCGCGTCGGCGTAACTTGCAGTCGCGAAACGCCGATGCAGGAGATCACGCTGGAGATGGTGTGGCCCAAAGTCGAAGAGTTACTGCGTCAGCGCGAATCGTAAACCCGAAACATGAAAATCCTCTACGTCTTTCCCGAACCCTTGCCGCTGCCACGCGCGCGCGGCATTCAAGTGGCGAACACCGTGGCGGCGCTGGCGCAACAAGGACTGCATGTATGCCTGGCCTATGTGCCGGCGGCAGATAATAGCGATCCCATCGCCGCTTACGGTCTAGATCGTCCGCGCGGTGTGGAATTAATTCCGTTGTCACGTGGGTTAAGCGCGCCGTTTTCCAAATTGCCTATGCATTCGAATCGATTATTTTTTTATCGCTTGCAGCGTTGGCTAGGCCAAGAAAAAAAACGCGGACAAGCGCCGCTTGTCATCATGGTGCGGCATCTTAAAATTGCGCAGGCGTTATTACGCGCCTATCCTGAAATTCCTTTGCTGTATGAAGCGCACGAAGTTTTCGCCGATGTCGCGCCAGCGGCCAAGCGCGAGTCGCTGGCGCAAATAGAAAGCACGGTGCTACATGACGCGCGCGCGGTGATCGCGATCACGCACGCCGCCGCCGCGGATTTAAAAAAACGCTACCAGCTTAAGCGTGAATTGCAGGTGTTGCCGGATGCCGTCGCCTGGCCGGCGCAGATTCCGCAAAAACCTTGGCAGCAAGCCGGACAACATATTATTTATGCCGGCAGTTTTTTCCCATGGAAAGGAACGCAGGATTTAATCGCGGCGGCGAAATCGCTGCGTGGTTGCCGCATCACCCTCCTGGGCGGGTCGCCGGAGCGCGTTCGCGAATACCAATCGCAAGTCGCCGCCGATGGCGCCGAGCTGATGCGATTCGCCGACTAGCGAGCGATCCGCCGTTGGCCGAGCGCATGGGCGCGCGGCTGCGCGAGCGCGCTAAAAGTTTTACTTGGCAGGCGCGCGCCGAAAAACTCGCGGCGATCATGCGTACGCTGGCGTAAAATCGCGATGTTTATCGATAAGCATCGGCGGAGCTGATATATTTGTTTTTCTGAGTTCCCCGCTATGCCGCGTGGAGGCAAAATGCCGGGTTTAAAAAAATTCCTGAATGGATTATTAGGCCGCCGTGAAGCAGACGCGCATTTAAAAAATAAAAAATCGCAAACCTTCCGCAACGTCGCTTACATAGAATTGTCGAACGTGTGCAACGCCAAGTGCATCTTTTGCCCTTACCCGCAAATCGCCGCGAGCGACAAAAATATGCAAAACATGGACGACGCCACCTTCGCCGCCAGTCTGCAAAAAGCCGTGGACCTCGGTTACTCGCGGCTCGGTTTTACGCCGACCACCGGCGAACTATTCGCCAACAAGCACTGGGCCGAGCACATCGCCAGCGCGCTGCGCCACGACAAAATTAAATCGCTTTATTATTATTCGAATGCGATATTGCTCACCGACGACAATATCGAAAAAATTTTAGCACTGCCCAATCGGCACAAGATCGAAAAATTTTGTTTTTCAGTCGGCGGTAGCGATGCCGCGACGTATAAAAAAATGTTCGCCGTGGATAAATTCGAAGTAGTGCAACGCAATATCAACGCTTTGTGCGCAAAACTTAAAGCCGCCGGCAGCGATCTCAAGATAAATTGCGAATTGCGCCTGGCCAAAACCGATAAAACCAACAAAAGCAAGGCGCAAAAAACTTTCAACCGCGCCGGCTACGCGCATTTTCATCCCAACATCGTCAAGGTATTCGATCCGCTCGGCGGACTGATTCATGAAAGCGATTTGGATTATCTGCCGGAGATATCGCATAAACCCGATCCTTGCTATCGGCTCAACGACATACGCTTTGACGCCAACGGCAAAGTGTGGATGTGCGGCTGCGTGGTGAGCGAGCGACCCGGCGAGTCGTCGTTGCAAATCGGCTCGCTGACCGACAGCCGCGAAGACTTGGAGAAAAAAAGACAAGCCGTGTTCGCGCAGTGGCGCGGGCAAGAAAAAATTCCTTCGGCGTGTCAGCCGTGCCGATTGTATAAGGCAGCTAAATAAGTTTTTTTGCACAGATCGAATAGAACCCGCATGCGCGTCGCTATCTATGTCCCGCACGGGGCGGTGCCGGGTGAACGCGGCTTTGCCCCGGCGATTGTCGCCTGGAATAATGCCCTGCGTGGCAGCAGGCGATAACGCCGTATATTATTTGCGCGCGCGAGTTGGAAAAAATTTATCAGCGTGTTTTAAACGGAGCCCATTTACGTGAAGAAAGTCGCATTCATCGGTGTGGTTCTGTTGGGCCTGTTGTTTTTCGTCATGCCTTTGCCGCGCACCATCTCGCTGCGCGATTTGTTGCTGGTGCTGGTGCTGGGATGTTTCGCTTATCTCGCCTGGCGGCGCGGCGTTAAAATCGGCGCAGCGCTGCACGGTATCTCCGTGCCCATTGGAATTCTCGTCGCGCTGACATTATGGATGTACGTGCTTGCTTTTTTTATTTCGCATGAAACATCCTGGTCGTTGAATGAGATTCATAGCCAATGGTGGCGCGGCTTAATTTCGTTTGCGGCCGGTGTGCTGATTGCCACCGCCGCGAGACCGGGCGATGAGTTGGGTAAGCAAGCTTTGCTGGCGGTGTTCATCGCACTGTTGGCGCACGTGATTTACATCGACGCCATGGTTTTGTATCAATGGCCGCAAACCTGGATGCACGGCGGCGAGTTCAACCGCATCAGCGGTTTTGCCGGCGGTGCGGATAAAAGTAACTACGTGACGAATGTCTTATTCTGTTTTGTGTTCGCCGATTTGCTGAGTCGCCGTTTATATGCGAAGAATTTTCTGGCGCTCGATGCGCGCGCTTTGTGGGCGACGCTGGCGCTGACATTGTTGTCCATGTTTGCCGAACGCATGCGCAACGGCGTGATCGTATTTGTACTGTTACTGGCGCTGGCGGTTTTGCTCTATCTGCAGTCGCGCCGCGGCAGCATAAAAAAAATCACCTTAGCGGCAAGCGCCGCGGCGCTCCTGGTTGTAACCCTCGGTGGTTTCACGCTTGCGGCTTTTATCAAACCGGTTCCCAGTACGGTCAGCTTTAGTACCGTCATCGACACTGTCGCCATTGCGTGGGACACGGAAAAATACAAATCCTGGCAAGATGAGAAAAAATACGCCATGCCTAAGTTGCCGAACGGCGAACCGGTGGACCCCTCGCTTTACCAACGCGTCGCCTGGTTCAAGCAAGGATTGCTCCTGATTAAAGATAATCCGCTCGGCATTGGTTTTGGCCGCAACGCATACGGCCACGGTCTGCAAGCCAAATACGGCGCGGGCCGCGGGCATAGTCATAGCGGCATTCTCGATTTCGCCATCGGCACGGGCGTGCCGGGAATGCTGCTGTGGCTGATGTTTTTTGTGAGTTTAAGCGTATTGGCTTATCGGCGTTATCGCGCGACGCATTCAGCCGCCGCCTTATTATTGATGTTTCTGCTGCTCGATTTCGGCGCGCGCATGTTCGGGGATAGCGTGATTCGCGATCATATGTTGCAGCAGTTCATGTTGCTGGTCGGCGTCAGTTGCGTGCTAATGACGGCTAAAACAGCGCTGCCAAAAAAATCTTCCGCATGACGCCAACGAAAATTTCCGCGCCCAGTTTTTTAGTGATCCGCCGCGACAACATCGGCGATCTCGCCTGCACCACGCCGTTGATTCATGCGCTGCGCCAACATTTTCCGCAAGCGCGCGTGTGCGTGCTGGTAAACAGCTATAACCGCCCGGTGGTGGAAAATAATCCCGACATCGATGCGATTTACGCCTACATGAAAACTAAGCATCGCGCGCCTGGACAAAGTATTTTCAGTGTTTTATGGAAGCGCGTGTGCTTGATGCGCGAACTGCGACGGCAACATTTCGATTACGCGATTATCGCCGGCGCGCATTTTTTGCCGCGCGCTTTGCGTTTGGCGCGCGCGCTTAAACCCAAGCACATCGTCGGTTTCACCGAACCCGGTAAGCGCGGCGCGCAGCATATCGATACCGGTGTGGCGTATACGCTGCCGCATCCGCTGCACGAGGCGCAGGATGTTTTTCGTTTATTGGCGCCGCTCGGCATCGACGGCGAACCGCCCGTCATGCGCGTGTTTCCCGCGGCTTCGGCCTTGGTTCAGGTGAGCGCTGCACTGCAAGCAAAAAACATTTCACCGCATAATCTTATCGGCGTACACATCAGCGCGCGCAAACCGACCAATCGTTGGCCGGCGGAAAAATTTATCGCGTTGATAAAACGTTTGCACCCAACGCGCGCCAGTGCGTTTGTTTTATTTTGGTCGCCGGGTTCGGCGTCGAATCCGCTGCACCCCGGCGACGATGAAAAGGCCGAACAAATCATGCAGGCCTTGCATAACATTCCCATTTTGGCTTATCCGACGGATCGCTTGGACCAACTTATCGCCGGATTGTCCCTGTGCCGCAGTATTGTTTGCAGCGACGGCGGCGCCATGCACTTGGCGGCCGCGCTCGGTAAACCGATTTTGTGTTTCTTCGGCAAATCCGATAAAACCCGTTGGTATCCGTGGAAGGCGCCGCATATTTTATTGCAGCCCGCCAGTCTTAATGTTGCAGACATCGGTGTCGACGAAGCCGTCAGCGCTTTCGAGCGCTTGACCGTTTTGTCAGACAAGGCACTAACCGGAGGAAATTAAATTAGTGGAAACGTCCGCCTTTCCTCGGCAACTGGTGATTGTGCGTCTTTCGGCGCTGGGCGATGTGACCTTGCTGTTGCCGGTGATCGAAACCTTAAAGCAGTTGGCGCCGCAAACAAAAATCACCTGGATCACCGGCGCCGGCGTATATTCTTTACTCAACGGTATTCCCGGCGTTGAATTCATCGTCTTCGATAAAAGCCAAGGGCTGCGCGCTTACCTCGAATTGCGCCGCCAACTCCGCGGCCGCCGCTTCGATGTATTGCTGGCCATGCAAGCGAGTTGGCGCGCGAATTTTATTTATCCGTTAATTTCCGCGCCGCTCAAAATCGGTTTCGATCGGGTACGCGCGCGCGATGCGCAATGGCTGTTCACCAACCGCACGATTCCGTTCGCGCGCCAGCATCTGTTGGATAGTTTTTTTGCTTTCTTGGAAACGCTTGGCTTACGCGAACGCGTGCTGCAATGGAAGCTGCCGCTCACCGACGCCGATCGCGCCTGGGCCGAGGCGCAGTTACCGGCGGACGCGGCGCCGCTATTGGCGGTGAATCCGGGCGTCAGCAAACGCGAACGCGAATGGCCGTTGGAACGTTGGATCGAAGTCATTCGCCGCGCGCAAACACGCTGGGGTCTGCGCGTGGTTCTCACCGGCGGCAACAACGAACATGAACGCGATATGGGACGTCACATCAGTCAAGCCATTCCAGAAATTATTAATCTCATCGGTGCTACCACGTCCAAACAATTGGCGGCAGTTTTAGCGCGTGCCGATTGCCTGTTAGCGCCGGACACCGGCCCGGTGCACATCGCCGGCGCCGTCGGCACGCCGGTGGTGGGGCTTTATGCCGTGGCGCCGCCGGAATTGTCGGGGCCGTATCTGCACGCAGATTTAGTGGTGAATCGATTTCCGCAAGCCATGCGCACGCTGCTCGGCGCCGACCCGCAAACCGTGAGATGGATGACACGGGTGCACGGCGCTGAAGCCATGAAATTAATTTACACCGACGATGTATTGGAAAAGCTCGAGAAAATTTTTGACAATAAAAAACCAGCGCCATGAAAAAACCAGCACTCACTCCACTAAGCAAAAGCCTGATTTATTTTGGCCTGGCGCTGATTGTGTTTTCATTATTTCGCATAGCGCTATACGTCAGCTATCGCGATTACTTCGGTCAATTGAGCGCCGGCCAAATACTCGCGGCGTTTGTGCACGGCGTGCGTTTCGACGCCGCCATTATCGCCCTGTTTTTTGCGCTGCCGTTGTTGTTGATAAATCTGCCGCTACGGTTTGCGCTAAGCAATAGCTGGCAAAAAATATTGGCGTGGTTGCTGTGGGCCGTGAGCATGGCGATGGGCGCGGTGTTGGCGGCCGATATTGTTTATTTCGGTTATGTGAATCGGCACATCGCCACGGAATTATCCGCGCTCGGCCAAGATCTCGGAGCGGTGATACACATAGCGCTGACCGGCTATACCGGCGCGGTCATTGCTTATGTCGCATTGGGCATAGGCCTGGCGCTAGGCTGGGCGCGTATCAGCGCGCGCGATACCGCGCCTAACCGCCATGGCGCTATAAAATTTGTGCTGATTTTTCTGTGTCTGGTGATGACCGGGCGAGGTTGGACTTTTTATGGCAAGCCGATCGGCGTGGTGCACGCTTTTGTCAGTGGCAGCGCGGTCGCGGGGAATCTGACGTTGAACGGTTTATTCAGCGCGGTGCAAACCAATTAAGGGAAGTTCTAAAAATGGGAAATTCCGTCTCCCTCCGGGAGAAGGCGAGGATGAGGGGATATTTTATCCACCTCACCCTAACCCTCTCCCGAAGGGAGAGGGAATTGTTAGGAAAAAATCCCAACCCAATTTAGTTTTCGTGCTACTCGAAAGTTGGAGCTTTAATTATGTCGACGCCCTAGCTGGCAGTCATTTCGGCGTCACACCGAATTTCGACGCCTTGGTAAAACAAAGCCTCAGCTTCACGCGCGCCTACTCCGCCGGCCAGCGTTCCATCGAAGGCGTGCAAGCGACCTTGACGGGAGTGCCGCGGCTCATCGGCATGCCGCATCTGGGTGTTGGTTTAGAGCTTTCCAGTATTTCGCGTCTGGGCGCGATCGCGCATCGCCACGGTTATCGCACTTTGTTTACCCAAAGCGCGCATCGCGGCTCGTTTCGCATGTATGCGATCGCGCGTTCCGCCGGTTTCGAAGAATATTATGGGATGGAGGATATTCCACTGTTGCTCGATTATCCCGACGCCAAGGCTTCCGATTTTGGCTGGGACTACGACACCTTAATGTTTGTCTCCACCAAATTGGCGCAAACGTCCAAACCTTTTCTGGCTTATGTCTACACCGGCACCACGCACGAACCGTTTACACGCTTGCCGGCGCGTTTTGAAAAACGCCCACCCGGTAATTTGAGCGAGGACGGTTTTCTGAATACTTTGTATTACGCCGATTGGAGCTTGGGCGAATTCATGAAAGCCGCGGAAAAAGCGGCATGGTTCAAAAATACCATTTTTATTTTTGTCGCCGATCATCCGCTGGGGAAATTCGGCGTCAAAAATACGCTCGACCGATTTCACGTGCCCTTGCTTATTTACGCCCCGGGCTTGATCAAGCCGGGCCAAAACGACACGGTTAGTTCGCAGCTCGATTTGTTTCCAACCATGATGGACCTGTTGGGATTCGAAGATGACTTCAGCGCCTTGGGCGATTCCTTGCTGCGCAAAAAAGATGGCTACGCTTTGATGACCGCGGGCAGCATTGTCGGCATCGTCGGTGAAGACGGCTACCTCACGCATAGTTTAAAAAATCGCTTGGAAACCGGCGCGCTCGGCGCACCCCCGGTGCCGGCTTACTACGATGACTTGGAAAAGAAATTGTTGGCCACCGATCAGACGGTGTATGAGTTGCTGCAATCCAATCGTTGGGCGCCGCCGTAATATTTAATTATTTTTTATTTGTGTTTATCAGCTGCATTAACTTGGCATATTTCATAAAACTATTAAAACAGCCGATGCATATATGCACCAAGCCCGGCACCCCATCGAGCAACCCGCGGCGTAAAAAATAAAATTTAATGAAACGCGCCAGCGGCGAAAAAATCAGCCGTGCCACCGTCACGCGTTTACCGGTGGCGAAAAATTTTTCCGCTTGCAGCGTGGTGTAACGGTTTTGTTTATCGAGATATTCGGCGAGCGAGGTTTCGCTGGCGTGCAGCAAATCGCCGTCGAGGCGTCCGACCGGCTCAATCGTGAGCACGTGTTCGTGAATCGTGTCGTCGCTCCACTGTGCATGCGCGCGGTGGAATAAACGCAAATTGGGATCGGGATAACCTTCGCCGTGGCGCAGCCAGCGGCCCATGAAGCGGTTGCAGCGCGGCATGTCATAAGCAAAGAAAGCCGGCGCGCGCAGCGCGTCCTGAATCCGATGCGCCAGCTCCGGGCTCACGCGCTCGTCGGCGTCCAGGCACAGCACCCAATCGTGCGCCGCGCGCTTCACCGCGAACTGTTTTTGCTTGCCGTAACCGAGCCAATCTTGATGCAACACGCGCGCGCCGTGGCTTTGGGCGACTTGCGCGGTGGTATCGGTGCTGCCGGAATCGACCACCAGGATTTCATCCGCGAAGCGCACGCTTTGCAGACAATCTGCCAGCTGATTCGCGACATCGCGGGTGATGATGATGGCGGACAGGCGCTCGGGCATCGGCTATTCTATGCTGAAAATTCGCTGGGATGCACGCGCAGCGTGTTTGCGCTGATGCTAAAACTCATCACTACTCATTATGCTAACGGCTTATACCTGGTTGTTGCGTTTACTATTGCCGTGGGTCGGCTTGCGCCTGGCGTGGCGCGGATTGCGCAACCCGGATTATTGGCGCCGCATTCCCGAACGTTTCGGTTTTATTGCGCCGTTGCCGTCACAGCGCGTGATCTGGATTCACGCGGTATCCGTGGGCGAGGTGCGCGCGGCGGTGCCGCTGGTGCGCGAGCTCAGGCTGCGTTATCCCGATCACCAATTACTCATCACCACCATGACGCCGACCGGTTCGGCGCAAGTCAAACAATTATTCAATGGCAAAGTGTCGCACTGTTGCGCGCCCTACGATTATCCGCAAGCGGTCACGCGTTTCCTCGAACGCGCGCATCCGCATTTGGCGATCGTGATGGAAACCGAATTGTGGCCGAATATTTTTCATCTGTGCCGCGCACGCGCGATTCCGCTGTGCGTCACCAACGTGCGCATGTCCGAATCCTCGAAACAAAAATATCTGCGCTTCCCGCGTCTGGCGCGCGCCACCTTGCAGCAAGTCAGCCGTTTCGCCGTGCAATCGAGCGCCGACGCGCAACGTTTGCTCGAACTCGGCGCCGATCCCGAAGCGGTGATGCTGACCGGCAGCATAAAATTCGAACTCCATATCGGCGCCAGTCAGCGTGAAGCTGCCGAAGTATTACGCATCACCTGGGGCCAAGGCCGGCCGGTGTGGCTCGCGGCCAGCACCCACGAAGGCGAAGAAGAAGCGGTGTTGGCGGCGCTAAAGCAACTCAAAAAGCAAAAACGTTTCGCCAATATGCTGTTGGTGTTGGTTCCGCGTCACCCCGAACGTTTTGCAAACGTCGCGCGTTTGTGCCGCAAGCATGGATTTCAAATCGCCTTGCGCAGCGAAAATCGCGGCGCCTTGAATGACGCCGTCGAAATCTTGGTGGGTGACACCATGGGTGAGCTGCCATTATTTTACGCCGCCGTCGATTGCGCTTTTGTCGGCGGCAGTCTGGTGCCCACCGGCGGACACAATTTGTTGGAAGCCAGCGCCGTCGGCAAGCCGGTGGTGTTCGGTCCGCACATGTTTAATTTCCAAGAGATCAGCCAAATGACTTTAGAGCGCGGCGCCGGCGTGCAGATTCAAAACGCCGCGCAATTAGAACCGGCGGTGTCGGATTTTCTGGGCAACGCCAACCGCCGCGATCAAGCCGGCGAAGCCGGACGCAAGATGGTGGAAGAAAATCGCGGGGCGCTGGCTAAAACTTTGGCCTTGATCGAAAAGTTACTTCCCGCTTAATCCATTTATTCGTCAGTTGATAACCGCCGCCCATCCGCTGCTGTCTCCGACGACGTCGTTTCTGTAGACCGCCTTTGTTAACATTGCCCGCGATTTTTTTATAAAAACCACAAGGGGTAAACAAAATGCAGCATCGTGTAGGGTTGTTAGCGGCGGTTTTCGCATTGGCGCCGGCGGCGCAGGCGGCCAATCAAAATAGCGGCGTGAATCCGGACCAGATTTTTATCGGTGCCGGCATCAGCAGCAACAGTGTTTCCGGTTCCGACGACGGCACCGGCTTTCAGTTTTTCGGCGGCTACCATTTCGGCAAAATCGCCAACAATCTCAAATTGGATTTGGAAATCGGTTACATGGATACCGGCAATATGGACGTCAGCGTGGATGTTCCTTTTTTCGGCAAGGTAACGACCAATGCGCGCGCCAAGGGCCTCTGGTCCACCGGCGTGTTGCTGCTCGAATTGAATCCGCAGATCGATCTCATCGGCCGCGCCGGTTTTGATTTCGGCGACGACGACGGCGCCATGGTTGGTATCGGCGTCGGTTACAATCTCAACAAGCAGACCCAACTGCGCCTCGAATTCGTCGAGCGCGATAACGTCGACTCGATTCAGTTCAACGCTCGATTCAACCTGAAATAACTCACGGCATTAAATCGCTCACTTAAGGCACGGCATACAAAAAATTCTGTCATGCCGGCGAAAGCCGGCATCCAGAATCGCCTAGCGGCGATGGTTTTTAAACCCTGGATTCCGGCTTTCGCCGGAATGACGGCGTTAAAGTAAGCGCCATTCCTCACGGCATTAATAAAAAAAGCGGGCATGATGCCCGCTTTTTTTATGTCCATTGTTTTCAATCGTTCTCAATGCAGCGTTTGTTTTTCCTGTTTGGCGGGCGATGACGCCGGCGAGGCATGATGCAACACCATGCGCCAGCCGTGGTCGGTTAAGCGGTAAACGTTGGTGGCGTACACCGGCGCCGAGGGCGGGGCGTTGCTGGCGCGGATATGTTCTTCGACGATGTGAACCGCCAGCTTGTCGTTCACCATCTGCGTCGATTCGTTGATCATGAATTGCATTTCCGGCGAGTGCCGAAAAATCGATTCCCAGGATTCGCGCACCGCTTGACGCCCAACGATCAGCGCGCTCAGCGGATGCACGCAGGCGACGCCGTCATCCTCGGCCCATACCGCCATCATCGCGTTGACGTCGCGTTTTACAAAAGCGGTGTAGAAGGCGGCTTGGGCTTCTTGCGAGGTTTGGAATGGCATGGCGCTCATTTAAATTTATCGATGAAAAAATGTAAATTAAAATAGACAGGATTTATAGGATTAACAGGAATTTTTAATCCAAGAAATTTTTAATCTTGTAAATCCTGTCCATGTTTTTTTTTGTTAATACGTCGGCATCTTCGGATCGACTTCGCGCGCCCAAGCGGCGATACCGCCGACAAGATTATTGACCCTGGCAAAGCCCAGCCGTTCCAAAAAAGCCGCGACTTGCTGGCTGCGCACGCCATGATGACACAGCACCACGATCTCGGCATCTTTCGGCAGCTCCGCGGCGCGCGCGGGAATTTCGCGCATCGGGATGTCGGTCGCGCCCGGCAGCGCGCAGATGTTGCGCTCCCACGGTTCGCGTACGTCGAGCACTACTAATTTGTTATCGGAATTTTTATCGAGCCGTTGTTTCAGCTCGTGCGCGGTCAATTGCGTAATCATAAAGCCAACACCTTATTAAAAAACAAAACGCGCCGGTTCGGTGGCATTGCGCAACGGCGGCAACACGGTTTCGAACAACGAATCTTCGGTAAAAGAAAGCGCATCGATACGTCGAATGCGTTTGACATCCATCGCCGGGGCTTTGCCGACGATGGCGATCAAGCGGCCGCCGATGTTGAGGCTGTCGCGCAAACTTTGCGGCAGTACCGGCAAGGAGCCGCTGATAAGAATGACGTCGTAAGGTTTTTGTCGCTCCCAGCCGCGCGCACCGTCGCCGACTTCGAGCGTGATATTGTGCAAGCCATGCCGCGCCAATTTATTCGCGGCATCGGCGCTGAATTCGGGAACGATCTCGATGCTGACCACGTGCCGCGCCAGGCTCGCGAGCAAGGCGGTCATGTAGCCGCTGCCGGTGCCGATCTCGAGGACTTTATCGGTCGGCGCGATTTCCAATTCCTGTACCAACCGCGCTTCCAGCTTTGGCGCCATCATTACTTCGCCGTGGCCGAGCGGCAGATTCATATCCACGAAAGCCATGCCCCGATAAGCCTTGGGCACAAAATCTTCGCGCGGCACGCGCGCGATTAAATCGAGCACGCGCTGATCGAGCACGTCCCAGGTGCGAATCTGGCGTTCGATCATGGTTTGACGCGCGACCGCGAAATCCATTGCTGACATAACAAACGACCTG
>JACQBD010000194.1 GCA_016194665.1 Gammaproteobacteria bacterium | reverse complement strand
CCTCTTCATCTCCGATCTGCATCTGTGCGGCGCGCGCCCCGCGATCACGCAATTATTTCTGGATTTTCTGCGGCAGCGCGCGCGTAACGCCAAAGCGCTATACATCCTCGGCGACTTGTTCGAATATTGGATCGGCGACGAAGCCGCCGAGCAATCGGAATTCCGCCCCATCATTCAAGGATTGCGCGAATTAACCGCCGGCGGCACGCCGGTTTATATTTTGTACGGCAACCGCGATTTTCTCATGGGACAGACGTTTGAGAAATTAACCGGTTGCCAATTGCTTGCCGATCCCACGCTCCTCGATCTTTACGGCGTCCCGACTTTATTAATGCATGGCGATTCGCTGTGCATCGACGACAGCAAGTACATGGATTTCCGCCGCCAAGTGCGCGACCCCGCGTGGCAAAAAAATTTCCTCAGTAAACCCGTGGCCGAACGCGACGCCATCGCGCGCAACATTCGCGAAATCAGTAAAAATTCCGCGGCCGATAAAAAACCGGAAATCATGGATGTGAACCAACAAGCGGTGGCAAGCATCATGCGTCAACACCAGGTACACCATTTGATCCACGGACATACGCATCGTCCGCGGGAACATGTATTTGAATTAGACGGGCAAACCGCGCGACGCATAGTGCTCGGCGATTGGTACGAACAAGGCAGCGTGTTACGTGTGAATGCCGACGGTTGGGTGCTGGAAAGTTTGCCGCTGGCGGGCGTCAAGCAGAGCGATAAATTAAGAAAGGTTTGAATCTAATCAGCGTAGGTTGGGGTGAGCGTAGCAAACCCCAACAAAACGCTGATGGTTGCCGGGGCAGTTAAACACACAAGAGATAGAAAAAAATCATGCACAAATAATTCTCCTTCTTCCCGTGGGAGAAGAGCGGGATGAGGGGGATAATTAAAACCTGGGTGATGTGATAGTAGATTCCCCTCACCCTAACCCTCTCCCGGGGGGAGAGGGAATTAGCGCCTCGCTAGCGCTACTTCTTTTGCAAATCGTCAAGCACCAATCGTTTATAACTCGCGGGTAACTGCAGCAATTCCGGCTTCGCCAAAAAATTAACATCGTAATTGACCAGCTCCGTGGTTTTGCCCGCAGCGTCCGTCAAGCGCACCGGAAAACCATGCGCTAACTGGCGCGCGGGTAAAAAAATGTTGTTCGCTAAATCGCAGTCCGATTGCAGTTCCCGCGGCATGAACGCGGTGGTCGCGGCGTGTTGCCCGGCGAGCGACACGTAGTATTCGCGCAGCGCCAGCACCACGTCCGGCAATAATCCCGGCGCTGCGTATAGCTCATAACAGCGTTCTTTATTGGTCAGCAGCTGATAATGCAACACTTCAAATCCACCCACCGCCGGCAACGCCGGAACGGCGGCGTCTTTTAGCGCTTGATGTTTAAATCGCGTCGGCGGTTTTATTTTTACCGGCAAGGAACGGATAACTAAAATCTGTTTATCGATATCGTTGATGCTGTAGGTGGTCTTATCCTTACGGTCGAACAATAAAAATCCGTCATTGTCCTTGCCGCTGTCCATGCGCATAAAACCCGCGGTGACGATGATGCGAGTATGGTAAGCCTCATCGCCCCGCTCATGCTCCACTAAATCGAGCATGGTCGCGGACATAGCCGATCCCGACCAGGAAACCAACACGAGCCGTAATGCACAATTGAATAGGATGCGCTTTAGCATGAGAATATTTTAATAATTAGAGAGCTCTTATCAGCTTCTGCCGGAGTCTATCTCAAAAAAAAATAAATGTAGGATGGACATCGCCCACCCTACAAATATAGACCGGGTCATTAGGAGATATCCAGCGTCTGTTTTATCCAACCATCAAGGATTCGTTGGGATTCGCTGCGCTAACCTACATTGATCGGACTTTAAATTTTAAGATAGATTCCAATCATTCAGTAACGCGCAATCCCAACATGATATCCATCACATTCGTACCCGTCGGCCCGGTATGTATCAAATCGCCGCTGGCTTCCAAAAAACTTCCGGCGTCGGCGCGCGCCAGCGATACCGCGGCGTCGAAACCGGCCGCTTGCCCGCGCGTCACGCTCGCGCCATCGACCAGCGCGCCGGCGTCTTCGGTGGGGCCGTCGCTGCCGTCCGTGCCCGCGGCCAAAAACAAAACTTTCTTCTGGTTATGCAGCGCCAAGGCCGCCGCCAAGGCCAAACTTTGATTGCGCCCGCCGCGCCCGGGCGATTCCGGAAGTTTGATCGTGGTCTCGCCACCCCACACATGCACCGCGCCGGGTTCGGATTCTAACAATCTTTTTGCCAATCTGGTGCCGGCCTGGGCCGCGTCGCCGGCGACAAACGCAGACTCCATGGCGACGGCGTAACCTAATGTTTCGGCGGTTTCGACCGCGGCGGTTTTAGCGTTGTCGAGCGTGGCGATGATTTCGCGTTTTACATTTTGAAAACAAGAATCATCGGGTAAGGGCGCAGGCGGCATATGCTTCAACGCGTCGATGACAAAATCCGGCAAGCCCGGAAGCGTCAAAGGCCGGCGCAAATCTTCATCCATCACCAGCGGACCGGAACCGATGGCGCGCAAATCGTTGCCGGGCACATCCGAAATAACCAGACACAACACGCGCCGCGGGAACAGCAGCTTCGCCAGCCGCCCGCCTTTGATGCGCGACAAACGCCGGCGGATGCGATTGTAATCGTTGATATTCAAACCCGCTGCCTGCGCCCAAGTATTTATTTTTTGAAATTGCGCCAGACTGATTTTAGGCGGCAGCACTTCGACCAAGGCCGAGGCGCCGCCGGAAATTAAAACCAGCACCGATGCATCCACCGAAATTCGATCGACAAAACTCAACAAACGCTTGCCCGCTTCCAGACTGGATTCATCCACCAAGGGATGCCCGGCTTCGAATACCGGCCAAGGCAAGGATTCAGCGTAGCCCTTTTTTGTGATTATTAAGGCATCGACGATTTGACCGGCCAAGGCGTCGTGCGCGCCTTGGGCCATGGCGCACGCGGCTTTGCCGATCGCTATCATATATATCTTTCCAGCAAACGGTCTTTCGGTTAAGCGCTCGCGCACGCGCACGCGACCATTGACCGCAGTGAGCGCGGACTGGAAGATGTGCAGAATATTTTCGCGATGGCCGGATGGCATGGATGCTACAGGTTATCTGGATAACCGCTGAAGGACAAATGCCATGCGTTTATGGAGTCTGCATCCGCGCTATCTTGACGCCAAAGGTCTGGTGGCCTTATGGCGTGAAGCCTTGTTGGCCCAGAAAGTATTGCGCGGCAAAACTCGCGGGTATCGCTTTCATCCGCAATTACACCGTTTCCGGCAGCATCGCCGTCCGCTTAGCGCTATCGCGGTTTATCTTAAAGCGATCGCGCGCGAAGCCGACAGCCGCGGCTATCATTTTGACCGCCGGCGCATCGCGCGTGCGCGCCCGGTGACGAAAATTTCCGTTACCATCGGCCAATTGCGTTATGAACTAGGCCATCTGCGCGCCAAACTCCGCGCCCGCGAACCCCAGCGACTTAAGTTATTACCGCGTCTCGCTGAAATTCGTCCTCATTCTTTATTCAAAATAATCGACGGGCCGGTGGAGTGTTGGGAACGGCGAAAATCTAAATAATTCCTCAAGATCGCGTCAACCATCCACAATAATAATTAATACCCGATAAGGGCCGTGCGCGCCCAAAGTCACCGTTTGCTCGATGTCGGCGGTGCGCGATGGACCGGAAATAAAATTCACCGCGCGCGGAAGTTCGCCGTGTTCAGCGCGCAACTGCTGCCACGCGTCTTCCATGCTGGCAACGATGCGTTGCTTCTCTAAAACCGCGATATGCGTTTCCGGCAGCAAACTCACCGTGGCCGGTGTCAACGCCCCGGAAAGCAACATCAGCGTGCCGGTTTCGGCGATGCCGAGAAACGCGCCGGTGATGCCGAGCATATCATCGGCGCACGCTGCACGTGCTTGCACGTCGAGACCGGCGTTACGCCAATCGTAAGACGCCAGCGCCGGCCAACATACGCCCTGCATCAATAGACGATGAACACGCAGATAAGCGGCGATGACGCCGGGGACTTCGCGCAGCGTGGCGGCGCGCTCCACGTCACTCGCTAGACGCAGCGCCTGCGCGCTAAAACGTTTAGTTAAATCATCTTCCATGGGCGGAATCGGTCCGCGTTGCCGCGAGCGAATTAATTTTTCGATATCGACAGCGGCGCTGGAAGCGCAGGCGTTACCGATGCGTGTCAAAATATTTTCGCGCGCGCTCATTGTCGATGTCGTGACCGATATAAATCGCGAAAAGTCCGACCGGCGGGTGCGGGCATATTTCTATCCTTGGTCCAAGCGGAAAGACCGGGAATAAAGCGCAGATTATTTTTGCCGCCGGCAAAAATTCGCAGCACGCGCGCGATAATGCGCGTGCCGATGGCATACAAACGCGGACGTTGCGCTAACCATGACCAGCTGCGGAGCGCGACGCGCTCCGGCCACGAACGCAACCGGCGTTCGAATTGACGTCGGCGCAAATGCCGCATCAAATCGGGCAAGGGAATTTTCACCGGGCAAACCACCGCGCACTCGCCGCAGAACGTGGAAGCATTCGGCAGATCGAGCGCATTTTCCAAACCGACGAAATTCGGCGTCAACACCGAACCCATCGGCCCCGGATAAACCCAACCGTAGGCATGGCCGCCGATGTTTTGATACACCGGACAATGATTCATGCACGCGCCGCAGCGGATGCAACGCAACATCGCTTGCAGTTCGCTGCCGAGCAATCGACTGCGGCCGTTGTCCAGCAAAATAATATGAAAATGTTCCGGTCCGTCGGATTCGTTTGGACCTTTGACGCCGGTGAGAATGGATACGTAATTGGTAATCGACTGGCCGGTGGCGGAACGCGGCAACAAGCGCAGCAGCGTGGTCGCGTCTTCGAGTGTCGGCACCACTTTCTCGATACCGGTGATGGCGATGTGCACGCGTGGCAGCGTCGTCGTCAACCTACCGTTGCCTTCGTTGGTGACGATCAACACCGAACCGGTTTCGGCGACAATAAAGTTCGCGCCGGAAATTCCCAGATCCGCGGCTAAAAAACCCGGGCGCAATACTTCGCGCGCCTCGCGGCACAGCGCGGCAATTTGCGTGGTGCGCACGCGTCCATGCTTTTTCTCGAACAGATCGGCTATGTCTTCTTTACTCTTATGCACTACCGGCGCGACGATATGCGACGGCGGTTCCTGGGCCAGCTGTAAAATATATTCGCCGAGATCGGTTTCAAGTACTTCCACACCGTTATTCGTAAGATAATCATTGAGCGCGCATTCTTCGGTCACCATGGATTTCGATTTAATCGCCTTACGCACGCCATGTTGACGAGCTATTTCCACGACCAAACGATTGACGTCAGCTGCGCTCTCGGCCCAGTGCACCACGGCGCCGCGCGCGCTCGCGGCTTGTTCGAAGCGCACAAGATAGGCATCGAGACGATGCAAAGTGCGATCGCGGATTTCGACGGCGGCGCTGCGCAGCTCTTCAAAATTCGGCAATTCGGCTATGGCCGCGGCCCGCCCATCGACGAATTTTGTTTGCAACTTTTCCAGCGCGTGCTGCAACTTTTCATTGCCCAAGTTGGCGCTGGCTTGGCGCTTGAAGTGCATGCTGCTTACTTGCATAAATCGTCTCCCGCAGCCAATACTTCGGCGATATGCCATACCTTCGTTTGCCAATCGCCGCGGCGGCGTAAGCGGCCTTCAATGTTCAGCAAACAACCGAGATCGCCGGCGACAATGCCGACGGCGCCGGTTTCGACGATGTGCTGGCATTTCTTATCCGCCATGCGCGCCGAAATATCGCCGAACTTGATCGAAAAAGTACCGCCGAAGCCGCAGCACGTGGCGGGTTCGCGCATTTCGATTAACGTCACACCCGGCATGCGCGCTAACAACGCGCGCGGCTGCGCTTGTACGTTTAATTCGCGCAGGCCGGAACAAGAATCGTGATACGTTAGTGTGCCCGAAAAATCGCCGGGCATATCTTCAAGCTTAACGATGTTGACCAAAAAATCAGTTAACTCATAAACGTGCTCGGTTAGACGTCGATAGTTATCGGTAAATGCTGGGTCGTCTTTAAACAGCGCGGCATAATGCACGCGTATCATACCGGCGCAGGAACCGGAGGGCGCCACGATATAGTCGCAGCCGTCAAATTCTTGTAAAAATTTTAGCGCCAAGGCTTTGGCCGCGGGAACATCGCCGGAATTGTATCCCGGCTGACCGCAACAAGTTTGGTTTGCTGGCACCACCACAGCGCAACCGGCTGCGCGCAGTAGTTTCAACGTGGCAAAGCCGATACACGGGCGCATTAAATCCACCAGGCAGGTTACAAATAACCCGACGCGTAAATCCTTGGCAGAACTAGGCATCGCGCAAGAATAGCGGGATTAATTTGTTGCGGCTAGTACTCAGGTAAAAACCGGATTTGAAATTTATCGGCAAGTGTAAGAATTACACGGGTTGGTGCAAAACTTTCCGTAGTGAATCAGAGTTTCGATCATATAAAAGAGATTGAACGCTGTTATACAACATAATTTTTTTCACGCATCGCTGGCATATGGTTTGCATTCGTGAGAGGGGAAAAGTCCGAAAAGGAGAACTAAACATGTCGCAGAAAACAAACCGATTTGTCGCGCCTAATCACATCAATCCCAATGAGTTTTTTTATTCCATGGAGGAAGTCGACGATCAGGACGATCCCGCCACCGAAGATGAAGTACGTTTACCCGGTCTGCCGGACTTAATCGAAGTCGAAGATTTGCGCGATGAGGACGACAGCGACGCCGATGAATTGTATGTACAGCAATTCGTTTCGGACTACGAGGCGCAACAATTCAATGACTAGGTCGAGGTCGATCGTCAATTTTTTAACCTCTGTCCATGCAACATTTCTTGACGGCAAGTAACTCATGCCGCGGGTGCTATGGAAAGGCGGAATTAATTTCGGCCTGGTGCATATTCCGGTAGCACTGTACCCGGCGGCCAAACACGGTGGAATTGATTTCGACTGGCTCGATAAGCGTTCGATGAAACCGGTCGGATATAAGCGCGTTAACAAAGAAACCGGCGAAGAAGTTCAAAAAGAAAATATCATCCGCGGTTATGAATATGAAGACGGGCGCTATGCGGTGCTTGCAGATGAAGAAATTCGTGCTGCCAATAAAAAAGCCAGTCAAAGCGTCGACATTCTCGCTTTTGTCGATGCCCAAGACATACCCGTGGTTTATTGGGATACTCCTTACTATTTAGCGCCCATTCAACGCGGCGAAAAAGTATACGTGCTGTTGCGCGAAACTCTGCGCCAAACCAAAAAAGTCGGCATCGCCAATGTGGTGATTCAAACCAAACAACATCTGGCCGCGCTTATGCCGGTGGGGCAGGTGTTATTGCTCAATACCTTGCGTTGGGAAAGCGAAGTGCGGCCGGTCGAAGAGCTCGAGCTGCCGCAGGAAAATTTAAAAGCCTTAGGCATACGCGACAAGGAACTGTCCATGGCAACGCAATTGGTGAAGGAAATGAGCGAGAAATGGGATCCAAAACAATACCGCGACAGTTTTCGCGATGACGTCATGGCGCTCATCGAGCGCAAGATCAAAACCGGCGATACTGAAATCGTCACTCAGCCGATAACCGGCGACAGCGAAGCCGCGCCGAGCAACATCATCGATTTGAGTCAGCTGTTAAAACGCAGCTTGCAAGGCGGGCCGCGCCAACGTGCCGAGGCGGCGGCCGGTAGCAAGAAAAAATCTGCCGCGCGTTTGAATTTTCCAACGCGTCAGGCGCACAGGAAATCGTAGTCATAGGTAATTAATGGATTATGCCTAATAACAAATTAGCAACGTATCGGCAGAAGCGTGACTTCCGTTTCACCCCCGAACCGCGGCATGTGGCGGCACAGCCGGGCAGAGGACTGCGTTTTGTGGTGCAAAAACACGCCGCGCGCCGCTTGCACTACGACTTTCGTTTGGAATTGGATGGCGTATTAAAAAGTTGGGCGGTGCCCAAAGGTCCCAGCTTGGACCCAGCAGACAAACGCTTAGCGGTGCATGTCGAAGATCACCCGTTAGCCTATGCCGATTTCGAAGGCACAATTCCGCCGAAACAATATGGCGCCGGCGAAGTCATCATTTGGGATCGCGGTGAATGGCTACCGGACGGCGACCCCAGCAGTGCTTATCGCGCGGGTAAAATTAAATTTCATTTGCGCGGACATAAATTAAACGGCGCGTGGGCGCTGGTGCGCACGCGGTTGACGGGATCGGGCGGCAAAGAACAGTGGCTACTTATCAAAGAACGCGACGACACGGCGCGCGCCGCCGACGAGTTCAACATCGTCGAAGCGCTGCCGGAGAGCGTGGCGCGCAAACAATCCGCTGCGGAAAATAAATCGATTAAGCCCGCCACGCGGGTGTGGCCCAAGAAGAAAGTCTTTGCCTCGCTCGATCCCGCTTTATTAAGCGGCGCCGTCAAAGCCAATCTGCCGCAAAAATTAAACCCGCAATTAGCCACATTGGTTGACAAGATTCCGGCCCAAGGCGAATGGCAGTATGAACTGAAGTTCGATGGTTATCGTCTATTGACGCGCATCGCCGATAAAAAAACGCGCTTGTTCACCCGCAGCGGCAAGGATTGGAGCGAAAAATTACCGCACTTGGTGCAAGCGATCCAAGCGCTCGGCGTGTTAGACGCTTGGATTGACGGCGAAATCGTGGTATTGGACGCAAACGGCGCGCCCGATTTTCAGAAATTGCAAAACGCTTTTGATAACGGCCGCACCGAAAAAATCCAATATTTTGTTTTCGATTTACCCTATTTTAACGGTTACGATTTACGCCGTACGCCTTTAAACGAACGGCGTGAGCTGTTGCAGCGTTTGTGCGCACAGCAAGCCGCGCTGCACTTCAGCGAAGATTTTGCCGAAACGCCGCAGCAGATTCTCGCCAACGCCTGTCAGCTTTCACTCGAGGGCATTATCGGCAAGCGCCGCGACGCCGAATACATGTCAGGCCGCAGTAACTCCTGGATTAAACTGAAATGCCAGCAGCGCCAAGAATTTATCATCGGCGGCTTCACCGAACCGCAGGGTTCGCGCACCGGCTTCGGCGCTCTATTGTTGGGCGTCTACGACGATGCCGGTCAGTTGCGCTACGCCGGTAAAGTCGGCACCGGCTTCAATAACCAGCGGCTAGCGTCGATGCATGCGCGTCTCAAGGCGCTGGCAACATCGCACGCGGCTTTCGCGCATCCGCCGCGCGAGCGCGGTATTCATTGGGTCGAGCCTAAATTAGTCGCCGAAATATCTTTCGCGCAATGGACCCATGACGGCCTTATTCGTCAAGGCGTATTTCATGGCATACGCGCCGACAAACCAGCGCAAGAGATTAAACGTGAACGGCCGAGCGCGATCACCGACGCCGATGCGCCGCGAACCACGCGCCTCAAATACAAATCTAAATCGTCAGCGGACGAGGACGACAGCGTCGCCGGTGTAAAAATAAGTCATGCACAACGCGTGATCGATAAACGCACGGGGCTGACTAAAATCGATCTAGCGCGTTACTACGAAACGGTCGCGCCGTGGATGCTGCCGCATCTCGCGGCGCGGCCCGTGGCGTTGGTGCGCGCACCGGACGGCGTCGACGGCGAACATTTCTTTCAGAAACACGCGCAGCATCTGTCGATCGCCGACGTGCGCATCCTCGATAAGCGCTTCGACCCCGGACACGCGCCGCTGATGGTCATCGATTCGGTGACGGCGCTGGTCAGCGCGGTGCAAATGGGCGCGATCGAATTTCACACGTGGAACGCCACCACCTCTTCCATCGAACATCCCGAGCGTTTCATTCTCGACTTGGACCCTGATGTTTCCTTGCCGTGGCAACAAATGGTCGAGGCGGCGCAATTGACCAAAGCCGCGCTGGATGAGTTGGGCTTAAACAGTTTTTTAAAAACCAGCGGCGGCAAAGGCCTGCATATCATCGTACCGCTGCTGCGGCGGTACACCTGGGAACAAGTACAAGATTTTTCGCAAGCGATCGCGCGTCATCTGAGTAAAACCATTCCACAGCGTTTCAGCGCCAAAATGGGTGCGCAAAATCGTATCGATAAAGTGTTCGTCGATTACTTGCGCAATCGGCGCGGCGCCAGCACGGTGGCGGCATTTTCAGCGCGGGCGCGCAGCGGCTTGGCGGTTTCTGCGCCGATTTCTTGGGAAGAGCTCGGTCAAATCGAAGGTTCGGATCAGTGGAATATCCAAACCCTACCGGCGCGACTGCGCGAGCTTAGAAACGATGTATGGAAAAATTACACGCACGCCAATCAACGTATTACCAACGACATGAAACGCGCCCTCGGTCTAGCGATTTCGCATGATTGATTTTAAGAGCTAAAAATATCTTGGCGGATACCGCTGGTGCGAGCGCCAAGCGCGTGACGCGCCAACGGTAGACTGACATGAAAACAATTGCCGTGGTTTTTGGGACTAGTTATTTCAATGTCGCCGTTGTGCATTTCTACCAACACGCGCGCGACATATAGCCCGAGACTTTTCAAGCCAGCTTCCGCCGCAAAGGAAACCGTATACATTTGCGCCCGTTGGTCCGCAGAAAGAGTGGGTGCTTGATCGGTCACAACAATATTCGTCGTCGAATTTTCTCGCTCAGTCTTTATTTCCAGACTGCCGCCGTTAGGCATCGCCTGCATGCTGTTAATAACAATATTGAGCAAGGCTTGTTTTAAGGCTTCGCGTTGTCCGCTGAGCGTGATTTCAGTCTCGGGAAGCTGGCATTGCAAATCCAAGCGATAGCGGCGTGCGGTCGTTTGCAGCAGCGCAATTATTTCTTCGATGATATTGCGCAGGTCAAATTCCTCGCGCGCGTCATTCAGCAGCGTGCGCGGGGCAAGTACGGCTTGTAGCATTTGATTCATGCGTCCAAGCTCTTCTTTCATCACCAGAATACAACGCTGCTGAGAAGATTTATCCTCGTCGCCGAAACGCTCTGTCAAAGTTTCACCGAGCAATTCAAGCGTGATATGCATGGCATTCAAAGGTGCGCGCAAATCGTGCGCCATGGCGCCCTGCAGATAACTTTGCACATACATTTGGCTCGCCAGTAAAAGCTTGATATCGAGCGCATCCATTTTCTGTCGATCTTTAAGCAGCAGCAGATAACCGTTGCCGAATTTTTCGTCGCGAACGTGGATTTCCGCACGCAGGCGCCGGGTTTCCGCTGCTAGCGGTAAATCGATTTTAAAAAAGCGCGGCTGTGATGCCTGGGGTAAATTTATTTCGATTTGCAGCCAAGGCGCGATGGTTTTCCAACATTGCTTTAATTCCCGTTCATCGCTGCAAGCAAGCAGACCGCAGGCCGCGGCATTGGCAAACTCCACCTCAAATCGCGTATCGAGCAGCAACAAGCCGCGATTGACGAGGCGGCTTAATATTTCAAGTTCGGCGGGAGCACGGCTGTCAGGGCTTAACGGCACAAAAAATTATTCCTTAAAATATTTTAATATTTTTTAAATTTATACTGCTGTAAAAATTTATACGCCTACGCCGGCGTCAACAACAGACCGGCTAATAATTTTACCAAAGCCTGAGGATCCACCGGTTTCAGCATATGGAAATTAAATCCGGCTTCCTTCGATTGGCGCTTATCTTCTTCCTGGCTCCAGCCGGTGACAGCAATCATTACCATGTCTTTGCCCCAAGCTTGCTGGCGAATTTGACGGCACACGTCATAGCCATTTAATTTTGGCAAGCCAATATCGAGTATGACGACGTTGGGAAGAAAATTTTCTGCCGTCTCGAGAGCTTCGACGCCGTCGTGAGCCGTACGCGTTTCATGATCCATGATTTTTAACATCATGGCTAAACTGATGGCCGCGTCTTTATTATCGTCCACTACCAGAATGCGATGCTTGGAAGCAGCGCGATCATTTGCTTCATTCTGTTTACTGGCAGTTTCTAGAGCGGGCGACATTACCGTCGACAAACGTACGCTAAACTCACTGCCCTCTCCCGGACCTGCACTGCTTGCTTCGACGATGCCGCCGTGCATCTCGACCAGTCCGCGCACGATACTCAGCCCAATGCCCAAGCCGTTTTGCGAATGTTCCAACGAGCGATCTGCTTGCGTGAAAAGATTGAAAATCCGTGGCAGTAATTCCGGCGAAATGCCAACGCCGTCGTCTTTCACTTTTACTATCGCATCGGTCCCCTGACGTTCCACGGTCAGCCATATATGGCCGCCGGTGCGAGTATACTTCGCGCTGTTATTGAGCAAATTAGCGAATACTTGCGCCAGACGGCTACGATCGGCGCTGACATACAAGGCGCTGCCCGGCATGTTAACGCGCAGCTGATGTCCCAATTCTTCGATCAGCGGACGACTCGTTTCCAAGGCATCTTGCATCACCGTGCGTAAATCGATCTTTTCCTTGCGCAGCTCAAGCTTGCCTTGGGTAACGCGCGATAAATCCAGCAAGTCGTCGATCAAACGAACCATGTTGCCGATTTGACGTTCCATCATTTTACGCGCTTCCGCGGCCATTCCCGCGTCGTTGCCTGCTAGCTGCATAATTTCCAGACCATTACGAATTGGCGCTAAAGGATTGCGCAGCTCATGCGCCAACATCGCCAAAAAATCGTTCTTGTTGCGATCGGCTTGACGCAGCATGTCTTCGGCGCGCTTGCGCTCGCTGATATCCACCAGGACGTTTACCGCGCCGCACACTTTCCCGGTATCGTCGAAGAAGGGATTCGCATGCGCCAACGCCACCCAGCGGCTGCCGTCTGAGCGTTCAATGATAATTTCTTGGCCGTTGTATTCTTTTCCGTCGTGCAAGGCCAGCGCCATCCAGCAGCGATCGTGAGGGATGGGCGTTCCGTCAACGGAGAAAAGTTTAAACGAGCCGCAAAAGCGATCGGCGCTGTCATTTAATTTCGGCGCCCGCCCCCACAGATCGATCGCGCGCTGATTGAAATAAGTAATTAAACCGTTGGCATCGCAGATATATGCCGCCGCCGGAAGCTTTTCGAGTAAACGTCGAAATTCCAAATCGGACTTGTCCATCCTTGTCTGCGGTCGCGGCATGATTAACATAATTATGTTCCTTTCTCATTCTTCCTATTCACTGTTTGTTACAATTAAAAAATGATCTTTCTTAAAGCCGGGGCGTTAAAAAAATAAAAATCACTCACGCAAACCGAGATAGAAATTTAACGGTAAAATTAAGATAGAGAAATGAATGCCGTATTGGTAGGCGTTTTAAAAAAAATTATCACAAACAAAAATTCGAAACAAGCAAAACTGCTTTTGGATCGTTCCTGCAAAATGACCAATGCATAGTACGACCTAAAATGCTATCGGGTATTATCCGGGTAGATTACGCGCTACAAAATCCCAATTTATTATTTGCCAGAAAGCTTTTATATAATCCGGCCGAGAATTTCGTCGATCAATATAATAAGCATGCTCCCACATATCGCAGGTTAATATCGCCGTT
>JACQBD010000186.1 GCA_016194665.1 Gammaproteobacteria bacterium | reverse complement strand
TCAGCGTCATGGGAGCGACCATGTTTCTCACGCCGTGGGGGTATATTTTCCACTAAACGGAAAAAACACAGCCATGATCAAAACCATTAAACGCCATCTCAACACCTTTTTCCTGTTTGAATTGCTCAAGGGTTTGATGGTCACCGGGCGCCATTTGTTCGCGCACAAAATCACCATTCAATATCCGGAAGAGCGCACGCCGATGAGCCCGCGATTTCGCGGCTTGCACGCCTTGCGGCGTTACCCCAACGGCGAAGAACGCTGCATCGCCTGCAAGCTGTGCGAGGCCGTGTGCCCGGCGGCGGCGATCACCATCGAATCGACGGTGCGCGCCGACGGCACGCGTCGCACCACGCGCTATGACATCGATCTCTTTAAGTGCATTTATTGCGGCTTCTGCGAGGAATCCTGCCCGGTCGATTCCATCGTCGAAACGCGCTTTTTTGAATTTCATTTTGAAAACCGCGGCGAGCAGATCATTACTAAAGAACAATTGCTCGCCATCGGCGACAAATACGAAAAAGAATTGGCCGCCGACCGCAGCGCGGACGCAAAATACAGATAGGCGATTATTTGTAATGGTTAGAATCCATCTCGGAATTAATAATAATGTAGGTTGGGGTGAGCCTAGCGAACCCCCACACATCGGCGTCTTTGTTGGGTTTCGGCGCAAACGCCTCAACCCAAGCTACATCTAAAAAATATAAATATGGATTTCAAACAACTGGTATTTTATTTCTTCGCCACGGTGCTGGTGTTTGCCGCCAGTATGGTCATTACGGTGCGCAATCCGGTGAAGGCGGCGTTATTTTTGGTGCTGGCTTTTTTCAGCGCCGCGGGATTATGGCTGCTGTTGCAGGCGGAATTTCTAGCGATTGCACTGGTGCTGGTGTACGTCGGCGCGGTCATGGTGCTGTTCTTGTTTGTGGTGATGATGCTCGATATCAATATCGCGCGCATGCGCGAGGGCTTCGGCGAATATCTGCCGATCGGCGGCGCGGTCGCGATATTGTTGGTGCTGGAAATGGCGATCGTGCTGAACGCCGAACGTTTCGGTTTGAAACAAATGCCCGACCCCGGTCAGTTAGCCGCTGATTACAGCAACACCCGCGAGCTTGGCAGACTGCTGTATACGGTGTATGTCTATCCGTTTGAAATCGCCGCGGTCATTTTGTTGGTGGCGATTATCGCCGCGATCGCGTTGACGCTGCGCCGGCGTAAAGACAGCAAGTATCAAGATCCATCGCGCCAAATTAATATCGATCCGCGTCAACGCGTGCGCGTGGTCAAGATGCGCTCGGAAAAGAAAATTTAGTATCGTTTTGAATAGGAGCCGGGGGAGCAAGATGATACCGCTGTCACATTACCTGATTCTTGGGGCGATTTTGTTTTCCCTGAGCGTCGTCGGCATTTTCCTCAATCGCAAGAATCTCGTGATCCTGCTGATGGCGATCGAGCTGATGCTGCTGGCGGTGAATTTGAATTTCATCGCCTTCTCGCATTACTTGGGCGACAGCGCCGGCCAGGTGTTCGTATTTTTTATCTTGACGGTGGCGGCGGCGGAATCGGCCATCGGCTTGGCGATCTTGGTGGTGGTGTTTCGTAATCGCCAAAGCATCAACGTCGAAGACTTAAGCAGTTTAAAAGGTTAGGGAAGTTGTGAGTAAATATCAAAATGAACATTGGCACGTACCCCCTCTCCCTACGGGAGAGGGCAGGGGTGAGGGGAATCTTAGATTCATCGATAAAATCCCCCTCATCCTGCTGTCCTTCTCCCGTAGGGAGAAGGGACTCTATTTTTGGGTGTATACGTTAGCTATTTTTCTGGACATTCTTAATCGACGGTTCTGTAGAGCATGCCCGACTTAAACATCAATTTCGAAATGTTATATCTGGCGATCCCGCTGTCTTGTTTGGTGGGCGCGCTGCTGGCTGGTTTGCTCGGCCGCGCCCTCGGCCGCGTCGGCGCGCATACCGTCACCATTCTCGGTGTTGCCGTGGCGTTTGGTTTATCGGCGTTCGTGGTTTTGCCGGACGTGCTCGCGGGCAACACTTTCAATGGACCGGTTTACGTTTGGGCTGTCTCGGGCAATATTCCGCTGGAAGTCGGTTTCTTAATCGATCCATTGACCGCGCTGATGATGGTGGTGGTCACTTTCGTTTCGCTCATGGTGCACATCTACACCATCGGCTACATGCACGACGATCCGGGCTATCAGCGCTTCTTCAGTTACATCGCATTGTTTACGTTCGCCATGTTGATGCTGGTGATGTCGAATAATTTCCTGCAGCTGTTCTTCGGCTGGGAAGCGGTCGGCCTCATGTCTTATCTCTTGATCGGTTTTTGGTATACGCGCGAATCGGCGATCTACGCTCAGCTCAAAGCCTTTTTGGTGAATCGGGTCGGCGACTTAGGCTTCTTGCTGGGCATCGCCGCGGTGTACATGACTTACGGCACGCTCGATTACGGCGCGGTGTTTGCGATCGCGCCGCAAATGGCGAGCAAGACGATTCAAATTTTACCGGGCGTAGAGTGGAATCTGCTGACGCTGACATGCATCTTATTATTCATCGGTGCCATGGGTAAATCCGCGCAAGTGCCCTTGCACGTGTGGCTGCCGGATTCGATGGAAGGCCCGACGCCGATTTCGGCTTTGATCCACGCCGCCACCATGGTCACCGCCGGCGTATTCATGGTGGCGCGCATGTCGCCGCTGTATGAATTATCGCAAACCGCCTTGTCGGTGGTGCTGGTGATTGGCGCCATCACCGCGATTTCCATGGCCTTCGTCGGCGTGGTGCAGAACGACATCAAGCGCGTGGTGGCGTATTCCACCTTATCGCAGCTCGGTTACATGATGGTGGCGCTCGGCGCTTCGGCTTACAGCGTCGGCATCTTTCATCTGATGACGCATGCATTCTTCAAGGCGCTGTTATTTTTAGCGGCCGGTTCGGTGATCATCGCCATGCATCACGAACAAGACATGCGCAAGATGGGCGGCCTGCGCAAATACATGCCGATCACTTTCATCACCGCTTGGTTCGGCTCCTTGGCGCTCGCGGGTATTCCCCCGTTCGCCGGATTTTTTTCCAAGGACCTCATCATCGAAGCGGTGCATCATTCGCAGCTGCCGGGCAGCGGCTTCGCCTACGTGGCCGTGCTCATGGGCGTGTTCGTCACCGCGTTCTACAGCTTTCGCCTGTTGTTCATGACGTTTTACGGTAAGCCGCGCATGGACGAGCACACGCTGAAACATTTGCGCGAATCGCCGTGGGTGGTCACGCTGCCGCTAGTGTTGTTGGCGATTCCCTCGCTGGTGATCGGTTTCTTGACGATGGAGCCGCTGGTGTTCGGCGGTTACTTTGGCGGCGCGATTAAGGTGCTGCCGATCCATGATGCGGTGCATGACATCGGCCAACACTATGAAGGCATCGCGCCGTTCATTGCCCATGGTTTGCAGTCGGCCCCTTTCGTCTTGGCGGTAGCGGGTTTCGGCCTCGCTTGGTTGCTGTACATACGCGCGCCGTTCTTGCCGGACCAGATTCGTGCGCGCTTCCAAGCGATTTATACCTTATTAGTAAATAAATATTTCGTGGATGAATTCAATCAATTTATATTCGCCGGCGGCGCGCGCGCCATCGGTCGCGTGCTGTGGAAAGTCGGCGATGTAAAACTCATCGACGGCCTGGCGGTGAACGGCACCGCGCGCGTTATCGGCTGGGTGGCGTCGGTTATTCGTCACATTCAATCCGGTTACGTGTATCACTATGCGTTTGCGATGATTGTCGGTTTGTTTTTGTTCATCACTTTCTTTTTGCACCGCTAACCATGCTCAGCGAATACGCCCTAAGCCTTGCCGTCTGGCTGCCGATTGTCGGCGGCGTCGCGGTGTTGGCCACGGGCGATGACCGGCGTGCGAATTTGGCGCGCCAGCTCAGCCTGGCATTCGCACTGTTAACCTTTGTCGTGACCCTGCCTTTATATACCGACTTTAATGCCGGCACGCACGCTATGCAGTTTGTCGAAGATCATGCGTGGATCGATGCGTTTAAAATTCGTTATCGCCTCGGCGTCGATGGAATTTCTTTATTGCTGGTGCTACTGACCAGTTTCAGCACCGTCATCGTGATTATTTCCGCGTGGCAGGTGATCGAGAAAAAAGTGGCGCAATATTTCGCCGCGTTTCTGATCATGGAAGGCCTCATGATCGGCGTGTTCAGCGCGCTCGACGGCGTGCTGTTTTATGTTTTATGGGAAGCGATGCTGGTGCCGATGTTTCTCATCATCGGCCTGTGGGGCGGACCCAACCGGGTTTACGCCACCATTAAATTTTTCCTTTATACCTTTCTCGGCTCGGTGATGATGCTGGTGGCGATCATTTATCTTTACAACCGCTCCGGCAGTTTCGATATTCTTGCGTGGCACGATCTGAAATTGGGACTGTCCGCGCAAACTCTGCTGTTCTTGGCGTTCTTCGCGGCGTTCGCCGTGAAGGTGCCGATGTGGCCGGTGCATACCTGGTTGCCGGACGCGCACGTCGAAGCACCCACCGGCGGTTCGGTGATTCTGGCGGCGATCATGTTGAAAATGGGCGCCTATGGTTTTTTACGTTTCTCGCTGCCGATTCTGCCCGACGCCAGCCATCATTTGGCCTGGTTCATGATCGCGCTGTCGTTGATCGCGGTGGTGTACATCGGTTTCGTCGCCTTGGTGCAGGAAGACATGAAGAAGCTGATCGCGTATTCCTCGATCGCGCATATGGGCTTCGTCACCCTGGGATTTTTTATTTTCAACGCCCAAGGTATCGAAGGCGGCATCGCGCAAATGCTGTCGCACGGTTTTATTTCCGGGGCGATGTTTCTTTGCGTCGGCGTGTTGTACGACCGCTTGCATTCACGCATGATCAAAGACTACGGCGGCGTGGCCAATCGCATGCCGGTGTTCGCGTCCTTCATGATGTTGTTCGCCATGGCCAACGCCGGTTTGCCCGGCACTTCCGGTTTCGTCGGCGAGTTCTTGGTGATTCTCGGCGCGTTTCAAGTGAACATCTGGTACGCCGTGGCCGCCGCGACCACACTGGTGTTCGGCGCGGCTTATACCTTGTGGATGATCAAGCGCGTATTATTCGGCGAGGTCGCAAACAGCCACGTCGCCGAACTCAAGGATTCCACGCCGCGCGAAAATTTATTTCTGGTTTTGCTGGCGGCGATGGTGTTGCTGATGGGCTTATGGCCGTATCCATTCTTGGATGTGATGCACGCTTCGGTGGCGCATCTGGTACAACAAATAGCGGTGTCGAAATTATAAAATGAACTTTCAAACACCTAACATCATGCTCGCTGGGCCTGAGATCTTCGTGTTCTCCATGGCCTGCGCGATTCTGGTGATCGACCTGTTTTTGCCGGCGCGGTGGCGCGCGCTGTGCTATTGGCTGGCGCAGCTGACGCTGATCGGCGCGGCGCTGCTGACGTTTAAGACCATGACCGGCGCCAGCGTGCTGACCTTCAATCACATGTTCGTGGCGGATAATCTGTCGGTATTGCTGAAGCTCGCGGGCTATGTGCTAACCGTGTTTGTCTTCGTCTATTCGCGCGATTACCTGCAAGAACGCGGCATATTCAGATCGGAATATTTTGTATTAGGCCTGCTGGGCCTGGTCGGCACCATGGTCATGGCTTCGGCCAGCCATTTCCTGACTTTGTATCTGGGATTGGAACTCATGTCGTTGTCGTTGTACGCCATGATCGCGTTTCAACGCGATTCGGTGGTCGCCACCGAAGCGGCGATGAAATATTTTGTCTTAGGTGCGATCGCCTCCGGCATGCTGCTGTATGGCATGTCCATGTTATATGGCGCCACCGGCAGCCTGGAAATCGCCGCGGTGGCGCGCGCGCTCACGAAGATATCGCCGAACGATGTGATCCTGATTTTCGGTTTGGTGTTTGTCATCGCCGGCACCGCCTTCAAGCTCGGCGCCGTGCCGTTTCATATGTGGGTGCCGGATGTGTACCACGGCGCGCCCACGGCGGTGACGCTGTATGTCGGCAGCGTGCCGAAGCTGGCGTCGTTTGCGTTGATCGCGCGCTTATTGGTCGGCGGACTCGAACCGCTGGCCGGTTCGTGGCAAACCATGTTGATGATTCTGGCGGTACTGTCGATCGCCATCGGCAATATCATCGCCATCGCCCAAGACAACATCAAACGCATGTTGGCGTATTCGTCTATTTCGCACATGGGATTTTTCTTGTTGGGCATCTTAAGCGCCAGCCCCAACGGTTACAGCGCGTCGCTGTTTTATATTTTGGTTTACGCGGTAATGAGCTTGGGCGCTTTCGGCATGATTATTTTATTGTCGCGTTCCGGATTCGAAGCCGAGCGCCTGGAAGATTTTAAAGGTTTGAATCAGCGCAGTCCGTGGCACGCTTTTCTGATGCTGCTGCTGATGCTGTCCATGGCCGGCGTGCCGCCGACGGCGGGTTTCTACGCCAAGCTGTTGGTGATTCAATCCATCATGAAAGTAAATTTAATCCCGCTGGCGGTGGCGGCGGTGTTGCTCGCGGTGATCGGCGCTTATTATTATTTGCGCGTGATCAAACTGATGTATTTTGACGACGCCACGGAACGCAGTCCGATTCAAGCGCGCTGGGATATGCGGCTGCTGTTGAGTTTCAACGCTTTGTTACTGGTCGGCATCTTGCCGTGGGTTGGTACGCTGATGGAAGTATGCCGCCGCGCGATTCAAAATTTAGCGTAAAAGATTTCGGTGATTAAAAATAAAAAGCCCCGCGAGGGGCTTTTTATTTTGCTGCGATGCATTAATTAAAACGACGGATACACTTTCATCTTGGTTAACAAGTTTTCCGTCGGCGATGTCGGCGCTGGTGTCGGCGCCGTGGCTAAAGCCGTGGACGCTTCCAGCAAAGGTTTTTGTTCGGTGACGTTCTGATTCGCTGCGTCCTGGTTTGGAGCGAGCTCAACATTTTCTTGTGCCGCGAGTGTACCCAGAAAACCCACCAGCGTTGCGACCGCCATCATTGCGACGATCCTGTGTTTAGTTATCATCCTTCTCGTCCTTTGATCCTAAAAAATATGTTAATAAAAAATAAAATTAGCGCGTGCCTTCAGAAAACCATACATGCGATTTACGACTAAAGCAGGCAATGTAGGATGAAAGTCTTGGTATTTCTGATCGGCGGTTATGCTGGCTTCGGCGGGTGACGACTAAGCGTTATGCAAGCACACCTTTTAATATAGGTATTTTTAGCATCAAAAACAGCTTTGTCCAAGACGGTACTGAAAAAAATTGTGTACTATTCAGCGCCGGGTGCGGCAGCGAGTTTGGTGTCGGCGGGGCGGTCGCGTCGCCGCCGCCGGCGTCGGCCCAGCAGTTCGACGGCCACTTCCGCCAGCGCGTTAAAGCGAATCACCCGGATCATGAGGCCGCCGGCCGAGACCGCACGCACCTCGCGCACTTCTTGGACGCGGCCGAGGAATAATAGCGCCACGGTGGCGCGCGCCACGCTTGAGAGCAGAATCACGCCCCATAGACCGCTGGTCCAGTTGAGCGTGAGCCCGAAGATCGTCAGCGTTGCCGGAATCACCGTGCTCAAATAGCCGCCCAGCAAGGCGCCGCCGAAAATCGCCGTGCTGCTTAAGACATTGTGCACCGCCACATACGCCGCGCGTTTGTCTTGCGGCATGATGTCGTACAGAAAGTTGCCGGCGCTTAGGCTGAAGCCGGCCCAGCACAGGCCGCCCAAGATTTGGATCGCCAGGATGTAGCCGAAGTGCGGCGACACCAGCCACAAGGCCGGAAGTATCGGAATCAGCGAACCCGTCAGCGCCATGATGCGACGATGACCGAAAATATCGCCGAAGCGTCCCCACATGTTGAGCGTCATGAATTGCGCCAGGATCGAGATGCCGGTGCTAGCCATGTACTCTAAATAAGTGAAATGCAGGTCGCGCAGCATATAAACCGTAAAAAACGGCGAGGCAATTGCGACCGAAAAATTCATTAACGCAAAGAAGCCGGTAAAACGCGCGAAGTCCGAAGAGCGCAGCCGCGGCCACAGTCCGCGCCATTGCGGCAGTTTCAAAGCTTGCGCCACGCGTTTTGGTTCATGCATGCGTGCCAATTGATAAGCCGAGTACAGGCGCGCGAACGCGGCCACGCTGAAAGCGATGTTGAACCCGAGCCAGGTCATTTGCGTTGCTTCGAGATAATTCAGCAGCAGACCGGCACCCACCAAGGATAGGAAAGTCGTCATGCTCATCAACTGTGTGCGGCGCGCGAAGTAACGCCCGCGGCGGCGCTCGGGCACCAAATCTCCCATCAAGCTGTTCCACGCCGGCGTGGCGAAATTGCCGGCGGCGTAATAGAGCGCGACGCAGCCGATTAAAATCGGTATCGCCTGCGCCGGGAAAAAATACGGCAGCCAAATGATCGGCAACCAGGTCAGCGCTTGTATCAGCACGCCGGCGAGAATGATCGGCTTACGCCGCGACACAAAGCCCGCCAGCCATGCGGAGATG
>JACQBD010000185.1 GCA_016194665.1 Gammaproteobacteria bacterium | reverse complement strand
TTGGAATCGGCGCCCGGAATCGGCGGCACCCACGGCGGCGCGCCAGCGGCGATAACGCAAGCACCGAAGGTCACGCGCTCAGTTTTTTTGCCGTTGCCGCGTTGCGGACGCGCATGCGGATCGTTTTTGTTGCCCGAAGTATCGATGACGACACTGTTGGCCGAATCGAAATAAGCGAAGCCTTGTCTGACGTCGATCTTCACGCCCTTGTCGGTTTTAAGCGCCATGTCGCCGCGCGTTTCCAGCACGCCGCGGCGCATTTTTTCCAGCGACTTCCACTCGAGCTTAGGCTTATTGGTATTGAGCACGCCGAGGTGCGCATCGTGCGCGCGGTCGCGCACGCGGTCGGCGCCGGCGCGCCAGGCTTTGGACGGAATGCAACCGCGCCACAAACATTCGCCGCCGGGCAGAGGCGCGTCGTTAACCATCAACACTTTTTTACCGTGATCGGCGAGATCACGCGCGCAGTCTTCACCGCCGGGACCGCCGCCGATGACGACCACGTCGAAATCCCATTTGCCGGCGACGATGGCGGAACTGCCAGTAGCAACAGCCGCCGGCGCGCCACCACCGATCCAGGATTCTGGTTGCTCGACAAATTGCTTAAAAGTATTAAGAAATTTAGCCGCGTCCGCGCCATTCACTATGCGGTGATCCGCGGTCATGGTCACCGGCATGCCATCCGGTCCGGAAGTGGCGATGGCGAAAATCGCCGAGGTGCCCGGCGGCGGGATCGCGTCAAAATGCATCACGCCGAGCATGCCCATGTTCGAGATCGTGAACGTGGGGTTGGAATATTCTTGCGGCTTTAAACGCTTGACGCGGGCGCGCGCCACCAAATCTTTCCATTCGGTGTTCATCTGCTTGAGACTTTTGTTGAGCACGTCGCGCAACACCGGCACCACCAAACCCATGCCTTCGGTTTCCACCGCCAGGCCGACGTCGATCTGACTGCGCTCGACGATGCGGTCTTCGTGCTGATACACCGCGTTCACGCGCGGAAATTTTTGAATCGTCAAAGCCGTGGCTTTAGCCAGCGCCACCGTCAGCGAGTAGCCTTCTTTCTTGGCGGCGACGGTGAGGCGTTCGGGTTTCACGTTAACGGTCACGCGGAACAAAGGCATGGACAGCGAATATTCCATGTTATGCGTCACCGCTTTTTCCATCGCGTCCATCGGCCGGCCGATGCCCGGCACTTGATACACGCGCTTGGCCATCGCCGGCGAGGCATGCGGCGCGAGTAAATCGTTCGCCAGAATCATTCCACCCGGACCGGTGCCGGTGAGACTATTGATATCGATGCCGTGCGCCCCGGCGAGTTGGCGCGCATACGGCGAAGCGCGGCCGGTGCGCGGACGCGGCGCCGGTGTGGCGCCGTGCGGCATCGCCGGAATAATTGTCTTGGCTTTATGCAAACCCGAAGGCTCGGAATGGGTTTCCACCATCTCGGCCAGCGCCACTTCTTTTTTCGGCGCGGCGCTCATGCTCAGCTCGCCGCCCTTCACGTCTTTTTTTTCCGCGACTAAATTGGCAATCACTTCGCCTACCGGCACCACCGCGCCGACCGCGGCCAGCGGGCCGGACAAAAAACCTTCGCGGAATATTTCCACATCCATGATGGCTTTGTCGGTTTCGACCGTGGCCACCACAGTGCCGCGCGTAATTTGATCGCCGACTTGTTTTTCCCAAGTCACTACCGTGCCCTCGGTCATGGTGTCCGAGAGCTTGGGCATTTTGATTGCGTAAGGTTCAGCCATGTGAATTCGCTTCCATTTAATTTATAGGTAGGGCGGGTTAGCGCCGCTTTTTGGCGCGTAACCCGCCGAATGTGTATGTTGAGTTACAGCACTTGCCAATCCACCCTACATTTTTTAAATACGCCCCATCACTTTCAGAGCCGCTTTGTACACATCCTCGGCATTCGGAATCGCTGCCTTTTCCAAATTCTCCGCGTACGGCACCGGCACGTCGGCCGCGTGTACCCGCACCGGCTGCGCATCGAGCGCGAAGAAACATTCTTCGATGATGGTGGCGATGACTTCCGCGCCGACGCCGACCGGGCCTTCGTCTTCTTCCGCCACTACCACGCGATGAGTTTTTTCCACCGAACGGCGGATGGTCTCGCGGTCCAGCGGTTTCAACGCGCGCAGGTCGATGACTTCGGCGCTGATGCCGTCTTTTTCCAACTTCTTGGCCGCGTCCATGCACATGTGGAAGCTCAAGTTATAACCGATCAAGCTGATGTCGGTGCCACGGCGCACGATTTCCGCACCTTCGAGTGGGCGGAAAAATTCGTTATCCGGCACTTCTTCTTTCATGTTGTACATGCGCTCGTGCTCGATCACGATCACCGGATCGTTGCAGCGCACGGCGGATTTCAACATGCCATAGGCATCAATGGGACTGCGCGGCGTGACCACGCGCAAGCCGGAAGTGCTCATGAACAGGCGCGCGAGACGCGCCGAATGCTGCGCCGCCAGCTGATGCGCAGTGCCACCGGGCGTGCGCATAACGAATGGACAGAACACGCGTCCGCCGGACATGTAGTGAATTTTTGCACCCGCATTGATCAGCGTATCGAGCGCCAGCAACGCGAAGTTGATCGACATGATCTCGATGATCGGACGCAAGCCGGCCATGGACGCGCCGATGCCGATGCCCGTATAGGAATTCTCCGATATCGGCGTATCGATGACACGCTTGTCGCCATATTTCTTATGTAAGCCAAGAGTCGCTTTGTAAGTACCGCCAACCACGCCCACGTCCTCGCCCATCACAATCACGTTCGGATCGTTGGCGAGCTCTTCGTCGTGTGCGCGGCGAATTGCTTCCCAGTACATTAATTCTGCCATGTGTTAGGTCCTTAAAAAATTATTCTCTCACCGCAAAGACGCAAAGAGTGCAAAGATTTTAGCGATAAAAATTTATGCTTTTCTCTGCGTCCTTTGCGTCTTTGTGGTGAATCATTTATTAGAACTTCTTTAATATGTATTCTGCAACGGACCGATCCAACGCGCATCGGGCTTGTCGTCGAGCACGAACTTATAAAGATCCTCGACGCGCGGCGCCGGACTTTCTTCGGCGAATTTGATGACGTCCTTTTCGATTTCATCCAGAATTTCTTGTTCCATTTTTTTGATGTCATCGTCGCTGACCACGCCCGCTTTCTTAAGCTTGGCGCTGTAAATCTTGATGGGATCGCGCTCGGACCATTTTTGTTCTTCGTCCTTGCTGCGATACACCGCGGTTTTGTCCGACATCGAATGACCACGCAGGCGATAGGTCATGTATTCGATGAAATACGGTCCCTTGCCGGAACGCACGTGCTCAACCGCTTTCTTGGCCGATTCCATGACCACGTCGAGATCTTGGCCGTCGTGCTGGCTGGAAGGAATGTTGTAAGCGCCGACGCGTTTGTATTGATCGACCACGGCCGTGGAGCGATCGATGCGCGTGCCGATGGCGTATTGATTGTTTTCGCACACGAACAACACCGGCAGTTTCCACACCGACGCCATATTGAGCGTTTCGTGGAAGGTGCCTTGGTTGTTGGCGCCGTCACCGAGAAAGCAAATCGCGATCTGATCGGTGCCCTTGTGTTTGGCGGCGAGCGCCAGACCCGCAGCTAAAGGAAACGGTTGGCCGACTAAAGCGTAACCGCCCATGAAATTAACCGTGGGATCGAACACATGCATGGAACCGCCGCGGCCGCGCGAAGAACCGGTTTCCTTGCCGTACAACTCCGCC
>JACQBD010000018.1 GCA_016194665.1 Gammaproteobacteria bacterium | reverse complement strand
GCGCGGTGGTGCGCGCGTGCTCTTGCGCCGCTTTCACGGCATCCTCGGCGATCGCCAAATTTTCCTGCGCCGCCAGCACGCTGAGATAAGCGCGGCGCGTTTGAAACGCAGTGAGCTCGCGCGCGCGTTGATATTCCAGTTGCGCGGTTTTTTCCAATTCCTCGGCGTTTAATTTATTGGCCGTCAGCCGACCGCCGCTGTACAGTGGCAAGCGTAAGGCTAACTGCGTGGTGTATAAATCGCTGGTGCCGGGATGATTAAGGCGCGCCGGATCGAAATCCGACGCGGCTACTTGGCGCGTGTTGAGCTTGTCGGCAAAAACGTCGAGCGGGTTATTACTGGCGCGTACGCTATAAGATGCGCCTAAGCTAGGCAGCCTGGCGCCGCTCGCGACTTGCGTGCGTGCTTGCGCGGCGTTGGTCCGCTCGCGCGCCGCCAACAGCTCAGGGTTATGCGCCAGGGCGTAACTCACCGCTTGGTCCAGGTCGAGAGTTTCGGCGTGAACTGCGGGATTGAACCCGACTTCGAAAAACAATATTAAAGTTAAAAAAATTCGATACCGCATGCGACTCTCCAGGTTTATTTTGCTCCTCCAGCCCCCTGGTTATAAGTGCTGCGACCCTGCATAAATACAGCCGACGCGCTCAAAAATCAATAACCCTCGGCCAAAAAATCAAAATGGTTTTACCACGACTAATATAACGACAGCGATGAGGATCAATACCGGCAATTCGTTAAGCCAACGAAAAAACACGTGCCCGTAACGGTTGCGGTCGTATTTGAAGTCGAACAAGAGTCTGCCGCAGTAAACGTGATAAACAATCAATAACGCGACCAGAGCGAGTTTGAGGTGCAACCAGGCGCCGGTCATTCCATAACCGAGCCACAGCCACGAACCAAAAATAATCGTCAGCACCGCGCCGGGCGTCATGATGCCGAAAAAAAGTTTGCGTTCCATGATTTTAAAACGCTCGGTGCTTGCCTTGTCCGTGGCCATGCTGTGATACACGAATAAACGCGGCAGATAAAACAGGCCGGCGAACCACGTGACCATAAATATTATGTGCAGCGCTTTAATCCAAAGCATGACCTAAGTTTTCTCACGACGCGGGTTTAAGATATTTGGCGATGATACGCCGCGCCTTGGCGACATCCAATCGACCTGCATATTTCAATACGACATTTCCATTTGACGCGAGTATATAGGTAGTCGGTACATAGGCGACGCCGCCGAAGGCACGCGCGATTTTACCGTCTAAATCGAGCGCCACCGGATAGGCGATGCCGCGGCGTTGCACGAATTCTTGCACGACGATAGGCGGATCGTAAGCCGCCGACACGCCGATGATCTCAAGTCCGCGCGGATGCAGCTCGCGATATAACTGCATCAGCTCCGGCAATTCTTCGATACACGGCGGACAGTTGGTGGCCCAGAAATTCACCAGCACCGGTCGACCGCGCAAGTCTTGCAAGGAAAGTTTACGTCCGTCGAGTAACCGAAATTCGGTTTCCGCGGGTATTGTAGACGCCGGAAAAAACCACAGTGCGGAGATACCGGTCAATACAATGACGACCAGCATGGTGAACGGCGTGATGCGTTTTTTTATGCGCGACAGGACGATGTTCATCGCCGTCATTATAAGCTTTTTGAACGAGGAAATTTCGTATGCGGCAAAACTGTTCTGTTCATTGCCCTCGCTCGCCGCATGACCGCTGAAAAAAATAATCCGGCTAAAAAGCCGGATTATTTTTGTAGATCGAGGGATTTTTAGAAACTAAAATTCACGCCGAGACTGACAAAGTTAACGTCTTGCTCAATGACAGTGTATTCCAGCTCGAGTGCGTTCTTTTTACCGAGTTTCCAGCCCACGCCAATACCAACGGAAAGACCTGAATCGGAGCCGGAAATATTAGCGCCGACGATGTCGACATTGATATCTTCATTGAGATAGCCGACTTTGCCTTTAAAGTACATATCTCCGCCGATACGATAGGCAAGATACGCCGCCCAAGTGTCGATGTCCCATTTGCCTTTGAAGCCGAGAACATTGATATCGGCCGAAGAGGAGGTGGTGTATTCGCCTTCGATCGCCAGAGAACTGTCGGCGTTGCCGAAGATTTTGTAACCTAACACCACGCCAGCGCTGGTGGCCTGATCGTATTCCGATAAATCCACCATCATCACACCGCCTTTAAGTCCCACATACAGCGGATTGTCTGCGGCGAGAACGGCAGCAGGCGATACGACGGTTAAACATACTGCAAAGATTAACGATTTAATTTTCACGATTCCTCCCGTCTTGAATGTTATAAAGAAATGCGGAATGAATTTACAAGAGGCGCTAGCTCGATGCAAATGATTTCATATTTATGATTCGTCCGTTCAATTAAAAAAGCCCGAGCAGATTATTTAAAAATCGAAACCCTTTCTCCGTCGGCCGCAGGCAATCCAAATCCCACGTAATTAATCCATCGCGTTCCGCCGCGTGCAAAGATTTTTCCATCGCCGATATCGGCAAGCCGGCGCGCTCGGCGAATAAGCGCGGGGGAAATCCGGCGCTTAAGCGCAAAGCGTTCATCATGAATTCCATCGGCATGTCGGCGCGCGTGAGCTTTTCCGCGCCGCCAATACCCGCGGGCGTGCCGGCGAGGCGCAAATATTCTTTCGGTTGTTTAACTTTCCATGCGCGCGTGATGCTGTTGTTGTCGGTGATCTTGGAGTGCGCGCCGGCGCCGATGCCGAGGTAATCGCCGAACAGCCAATAATTCAAATTGTGCCGGCATTCCTTGCCGGCTTGGGCGTAAGCCGATATTTCGTATTGCCGATACCCGGCGGCGGCCAGTTCTTTTTGCAATTGACACTGCATTTCCCAAATCACATCATCGTCGGGCAGCGCGGGGGGCTGCGCATGAAACAAGGTATTCGGTTCAAGCGTCAGCTGATAGACCGAAAGATGGCTCGGCTGAAATTGAATCGCGCAGCGAATGTCCGCCAGCGCTTGTTCCAAGGTTTGTTGCGGCAGCCCGAACATGAGGTCGAGATTGAAATTTTCAAAGCCCGCTTGGCGTGCGGCCGCGGCCGCACGTTCGGCTTCTGCGCCGCCATGAATGCGACCCAGCGCTTGCAGTTTTTCCGCGTCGAAGCTTTGGATGCCGATGGATAAACGATTGATACCCGCTTGGCGAAATCCCTTGAAGCGTTCAAGTTCTACGGTTCCGGGATTGGCTTCAAGCGTGATTTCCACATCTTGGCTCAACAGCAAACGCGCGCGCAGCCCCGACAACAAACGGTCGATCGCCTCGGGTGCAAACAAACTAGGCGTGCCACCACCGATAAAAATCGACTGAATCGTGCGCCCCCACACCCGCGGTAAATCCTGCTCCAGGTCGCGCAGCAGCGCGTCGATATATTCTTGCTCGGGAATCGCCGCGCGCGCCTCGTGCGAATTGAAATCGCAGTACGGACATTTACGCACGCACCACGGAATGTGTACGTAAAGCGACAGCGGCGGCAGCGAGGTGAAGTTAAACATGCGTCGATAGAGACAATGGCAAGAGCGCCATTGTATCAGCAAGGATCAAAGCTTCTGGCGTTAGCTTCTTTGACTGGGTGCAACCACGGTTTTTGGGCGTGTAATGCTAACCAGCATGACACCCAGTAGAATGACCAACATGCCCGCTAACTGCGCCGCGCTCAGCGTTTCTCCCAGCAGCCACCAGCCCAACACCACCGCCACCAAAGGATTGATATAAGCATAAGTGCCAAGCGCCGCCGGACTGACTTCGTTGAGCAGCCAAATGTAGGCGGCGTAGGCGAAGCAGGAACCGAAAACGATGAGATAAGCGAGCGCCGCCAGCGCCTGCGGCGACCAGCTCCAACGTAGACTTTCGCCGCTGGCGAATCCGAGGCCGCAGAAAACCAAACCCGCGACTAAGGATTGCAACGCCGCTACCATCAGCGGGGAAGTTTTCAGACGACTGCGCTTGGCATACATGGAGCCAGCCGCCCAGGCGGGACAAGCCGCGAGCACCGCCAACTGCGCCCAGAAATGTTCCATCACAAAACCGTGTTCCGGCAAAAGTAATAATGCTGTGCCTAAAAATCCAATGGCCAGCCCCACCATCGTCTGCGGCGCGAGATTCTGTCCTTGTACGCCGAGCATGCCGAAACCCGCGAGCCACAGTGCCGTGGTGGCGACAATCAGCGCCGCTTGATTCGACGGCACCCATTGCTCGCCCCACACCACCAGACCGTTGGCGCCGACGAGCATGAACAAAGCCGTGATCGCGATGGTGCGCCATTCGGTAAAATTTTTTGGTAAGTTCTG
>JACQBD010000022.1 GCA_016194665.1 Gammaproteobacteria bacterium | reverse complement strand
GGCCGTCCCAGACGCCAGCAACACCATATCGGAAGCGGCCATGGCTTCACGCGAATGATTCGTCAGGATAGTTATTGGCAAAAACCACGCGCCGTGCCGGTAAAGCGCCTTTTCAAAAATAGCCTGGGTTTCCGCCGTGGCAAACGGCGCGACAAAATGAAGTTGCGGATGGCGCTGATGCAGCAGCACGGCTGTTTTAACAAAAATATCCGCGTGCCGTTTAAGTTCGCTTACGCGGCTGCCGGGTAGCAGCGCGATTACCGTCGATTTCAGAGGAAGATGCAATTGGCGTCGCAGCGCGCCGATGTCGTATTTATCGCCCAGCTGATCGGCCAGCGGATGGCCGACGAATGTTACCGGCACGCGATGATGACGATAATATTTTGCCTCGAAGGGAAACAGCGTCAGCATATGATCGACCGCGCGGCGGATTTTACGGATGCGATAACCGCGCCACGCCCACACTGTCGGACTGACGTAGTGCACCGTGCGGATGCCGGCTGATTTCAATTTTTCTTCCAAGCTGAGATTAAAGTCCGGCGCGTCGATGCCGATAAAAATGTCCGGCGGGTTGGATAAAAAATGTTGGCAAAGCTGTTTGCGTATGTTCAAAATTTCAGGATACTTATTGATGCCTTCGAGCCCCATGAGAGAAAGCTGTTCCATCGGAAATAAACTGCGGCAACCTAAGGCCTGCATGCTCGGACCGCCGATACCCTCGTAAGTAACGCCGGGTAGACGTTCATGCAAGGCGCGCATCAACCCCGCGCCCAATAAATCGCCGGATACCTCGCCGGCAACGATACCGATTCGGATTCCAGTTTTTTTTGCCACGCGTTAGCGAATGATGCCGCGTTCGGAATGCTTAATGAAAGAAACGAAGTGATTGACTTCGTTGCCCTCGCCGGCCATCGATTCCAGTTGCTCGATCGCCTCGTTAAGCCTGAGTCCGGATTTGTACAAAATTTTGTAAGCGCGGCGCAGCGCCTCTATCGCCGTGTCGGAAAATTGCCGGCGCTTGAGTCCACGGACATTCAGTCCATGCGGCGTTGCGGTGTTACCCGCGACCAACAAATACGGCGGAATGTCTTTAAACGATACCGTGCCGATCCCCGTCATGGTGTGCGCGCCGACACGACAAAATTGATGAATGAGCGTGAAGCCGCCAAACACAACGTTGTCTTCAACCACCACATGCCCGGCCAAGCTCGCGCCGTTGGCGAAAATCGTGCGATCCCCCACTTGGCAATCGTGCGCGATATGGCAATACGCCATGATGAAATTGTCGTTACCGACGCGCGTTACGCCGGTTCCCGCGGTGGTCGCGCGGTTCAACGTGCAGTATTCGCGAATGATATTGCCATCGCCGATTTCGAGGCGCGTCGCTTCGCCTTTGTAACCGGAATGCTGCGGCGCTTCGCCCAACGATGTAAATTGGTATATTTTATTTTTCTTGCCGATGCGCGTGGGCCCGTTGATAACGACATGCGGGCCAATCCAGCTGTCATCGCCGATTTCCACGCTGGCGCCGATGACGCTGAACGGGCCGACGTGAACGTTATTGCCGATTTTTGCGCCCGCTTCCACGACCGCTTGCGGATGAATCACTTAAATTCCTTTATAGGTGCACATCAATTCGGCGCTGCAACACAGCTCTTCGCCCACGTAGGCATTGGCCTCAAACAACCAAATTCCTTTCATCTTGCGCTTAATCAGGGCCTGCAGTTTAAGTTGATCGCCGGGTTCGACCGGCCGTTTAAATCGGGCTTTATCGATGCCGACAAAGTAATAAACCGAGCCGGCGTTGGGCACCGTATCCAAAGTCTTAAGCGATAAAATAGCGCAGGCCTGGGCCATGGCCTCGACGATCAGCACCCCCGGCATCACCGGATGATGCGGAAAATGTCCCTGAAAAAAGGGTTCGTTGATGGTGACGTTTTTAATCGCCGTCAACGATTCGTTTTTAGTGAAGTCGAGAACGCGGTCGATTAATAAAAACGGATAACGATGCGGCAGATATTTGAGAACTTCGTGTATATCCAGCGAATTCAAGTTGTGACTCCCGATTAAATTATTTCAATTTCTTTTCAAGATCGCTTAAACGTTGTACCAACTCATCCAACTGATGTAAACGCGCCGCATTGCGGCGCCATTTTTCCACCGGTTGCGCTTTTAGGCTGGCGGAGTAAACACCGGCTTGATCTATCGAGCTCGTCACCAACGAACCGGCCGTGATGTGGACATCGTCGGCGATTTCCAGATGGCCGACGATACCAGCCTGTCCGCCGACCGTGCAACGTTTACCGATGACGGTGCTGCCGGCAATGCCGACACAAGCGGCGATGGCGGTGTTTTCGCCGATGCGCACATTGTGAGCGATCTGAATCAGATTATCTAATTTAACTCCATCGCCAATCACCGTATCGTTTAACGCGCCGCGATCGATGGTGGTATTAGCGCCCACCTCCACCGCATGGCCCAATATCACGCGGCCGAGCTGCGGAACTTTGTGCCACTTTTCTTGATGCTTGGCATACCCAAAACCGTCACCGCCAATCACCGCGCCAGGCTGACAAAGGCAATCGCTATCCAACCGGCAACGCTCGCCGATCGTTACATTGGCGATTAATCGCGTGCGCGCGCCTAACTTAGCATGGGCGCCGACAAAACAACCGGGGCCCACATAGACGCCGTCTTCAATGATAGCCTCGGCTTCGATCACGGCATGCGGACCAATCCAGGCGCTGGACGCGATCCGCGCCGTCGGTGCGACCACCGCGGAAGCATGCTGGCCGGGAGTGAATGGCGTCAACGGATGCAATAATTCCGCGGTTTGCGCGAAACAAAAATGCGGGTTATCGACGATGAGGGCGTTGCCGGTAAAATTTTGCGCGTCTTCCTGCGTGAGGATTACGGCGCCGGCGGCGCTGCGTTGCAAGCCAGGAAGATATTTTCGATCGGCGATATAAGCAATGTCGTTAGCGCCGGCAGTTTCGAGCGGCGCCACACCGACGATTTTTATTTCCGGATTTCCCCGCACTTTCCCTTGAAAGCGCCGCGCGAGCTCTGCGAGGGTGACGGCCATCGTTATTTATTTCTTCCCGAGGCGTTTCAAGATTTTATCGGTGATGTCCACTTTAGGGCCGGCATATACGGCGCTTTCGAGAATCAAATCGTAACTTTCTTGGCGCGCGATTTCGGCGATGGTTTTTTGCACGATCTTTTGCAAGGCGGCCAGTTCTTCATTGCGTCGCAAATTGTAATCCTCGCGAAATTCTTGCGTGGCGCGGCGCAAATCCCGCTTCAACGTCACCGCCTCGAACTCTTTCGAGCGGTGTTCGGCGTCTTTCAACACCAGCGCGTTTTTTTCTAACTCTTGTTCCAACTGCTTAAGTTTATTTTGCATCTCCACGATTTGTTTATCGCGCGGGGCAAATTCGGCCTCGAGTTTTTTGAGCGCGGCTTCGCCTTGCGGCGCCTCTTCGATTACTTTTACAGCGTTGACATAGCCGATTTTGAATTCCGCCGCGGTCGCGAGACTCGTGACAGCCCACAGGCTGCACAGCAAAATCAATTTAACCATTAAACTTCCGTTACCCAAGGACAACCTCCGGATAAACTTTATCGCAATGGAACACCCAAAGTGAATTGGAACGATTCCTTTCGGTCGCCGGGTTTGTCGCGTAACGGCACCGCGTAGCTAAAACTCAGCGGCCCGACGGGCGAATACCAATTAAACGCTATACCAGCCGAAGAGCGCAACTGGCTCAGATCGGTGCGCTCGTTCACACCATAAACCATGCCGGTATCCACAAACAGCCCCAAGCGGATCGACTTATTATCGCTGGAAGTGCCCGGCAACGGGAATAATAATTCCATGTTGCCTAATATACGGCGATTGCCGCCGATGGGATCGTTCGGCGGCAAAACATCCTTGGGGCCCAGCGAATTGGAACGGTAGCCGCGCACTGTATTACTGCCGCCGGCGAAATAATTTTTGTAGAACGGCAAGTTGGTGGAGTTGCCATAACCGTTGCCATAACCCAACTCTGTTTTGACCTTGAAGGTGAAATAACTGCTAAGCGGCCAGTAACGTCCCGCTAAATAACTAAGTTTATAGTATTCGATGTCGCTGCCGGGCACGCCCAATTCCGCGGTCACGCGCTGCAAGGAACCGGAGGTAGGCAATAATAAATTATCCAAACTGTCGTGCGACCATCCCAAAGTAGCTTTGAAAACGGTGTTTGAACTGCCGTATTTAGCCACGAAATCTTGCGCTACTTGGGCGCTGCTGGAGTTAACGTGCAAATCGATTTTTTCCACGTCGGCGCCTAAATTAATACTGTTGTCTTCGCTCAAAGGAATACCGAAAAATACACCCACGCCTTGCGTATCGACCGTATACGCCGCGGTGTCGGCGCGCGAAGCATCCACGGTGCTGGAGAAAAGATTGAAGCCGCGGCTGATGCCGTCCTTGGTGTAATACGGATTGACATAGCGAATATTAAAATTCGTGGTCGAGCGGGAATTATCGAAGCTCACGCTAAGTTCCTTGCCGCTGCCGAAAAGATTGCTCTGGGTGACGCTGGCATTCAATAAAAAACCATCGGTATCCGAATAGCCCACGCCCAACAGCAAATTGCCGGTGGGACGTTCCTTCACCGCGACATTCAAATCCACTTGATCGGCGGTGCCGGGAACCGCGGGCGTTTCCACGTTGACGTCATCGAAAAATCCCAGGCGCTGCAAGCGCACGCGCGAACGCTGAATTTTTTCGGCGTTATACCAGCCGCCCTCGAACTGGCGCATCTCGCGGCGCAGGACTTCATCGCGCGTCGCCACATTGCCGGAAAAATTAATGCGCCTGACATAAACGCGCCGGCCCGGATCCACAAAAAACGTGAAAGACACTTGCGATTTTTCCTTATCGACATCGGGAATCGCATTGACGTTGGCGAACGCATAACCATCGTTGGCGAGACGATCGGTAATTTTCTTGCTCGATTCAGTCACGTCTTTACGCGAAAAAAAGCTGCCGGGTTTTACCGTTACCAATTTATTTAATTCCGCTTCGGGCACCACGAAAGTACCGGCCAATTTATAACCCGTGACCGTGTATTTTTTGCCTTCGGTGATATTGATGGAAATGTAAATGCTTTCCTTATCCGGCGTGATCGACACTTGCGTGGAGTCGATGGAAAACTCCAAGAAGCCCTGGTCTTGATAAAAATTACGCAAGCGCTCCAAGTCGCCTTCCAATTTTTGCTTGGAATATTTATCGCGGCTGGAAAAAAACGCATACCACGGCTTGGGTCCGATGGTAAACATCTTAAGCAGTTTTTTATCGGTAAATAAACTATTTCCCACGAGATTGATTTCGCGGATACGCGCCACTTTTCCTTCGGCGACATCGATATTGATATCGACACGATTGCGCTCCAGCGGCGTCACGGTGGGATTAATAACCACGGCGTAATAGCCGCGGGAAAAATATTGCTGGCGCAACTCCTGTTCGACGCGTTCGAGTAAGGATTTATTAAACACCCGGCCTTCGGCCAAACCGATTTCCTTCAGTCCCTTCTTCAGATCGTCCTGCGACATTTCCTTGGTGCCGACAATTTTAATGCCGGCGATCGACGGCCGTTCCACCACCGTCACGATCAGCACGTCTTTGTCGCGCGCGATTTGCACGTCGCGGAAAAAACCGGTTTTAAAAAGCGCGCGCACCGCGTCCTGCGACTTGGCTTCGGTGAAGGTGTCGCCCACTTTGGTTGGTAAATAATTGAACACCGTACCGGCGGATATGCGCTGCAAACCTTCCACGCGGATATCCTTGACCACGAAGGATTCCATCGCCTGGACAAGCGCGATCGAACAGGCAAAAATCAGGAGTGCCGCAAAAAATCGTTTCATTCGTTCTTATATATTTTATTTAGAGATGGCGGCGTTGCATCATTGAAAAAACGGCGCGAAGATTCGGGTTATGTCGTTATACAATGCCAAAAAAATGAGACCGCCGAGTATCACGATTCCCACTTGTTGGCCGAATACTAATATGCGTTCGGACAAAGGCCCACCCTTGATAGCTTCGATAATGTAATACATCAAATGGCCGCCATCGAGAATCGGGATCGGTAAAAGATTTAACACGCCTAAGCTGATACTAATCACCGCTAAAAACAACACAAACTGGTTAAGACCGACTTTGGCGGAATAACCGGCGTATTGAGCGATGGTGATGGGCCCGCTGATATTCCGCGGCGAGACTTCCAACTTTAACATGTGGTAGAGCATTTGCAGCGTCAATGCCGACATCGCCCAGGTGTTGCGCGCGCCTTCGGTAAAACTTTCGACCACGCCGTAGCGTACTTTAACCTTCCACTCATCCGGCATGTCTTTAAATTGCGGACGGATGTTGATGCGTCCAATGGTCTTACCGTCTTGTTCGACGGCGTCGGGCGTCACGTTAAAATCTTGGCGCACGCCGTCGCGTTCCACGCTGATGCGCAAAGCATGTCCGGCATTCTTACTAATAGCGGCAACCAGCTCATCCCAGGAACTCACCGCTTGGCCGTCGACCGCCACCATTCGATCGCCGACTTTCATGCCCGCGCGCGCCGCGGGGCCGGGTTCGATAGCGCCGATGCTCGGCAAAGGATCGGGAAGATAGCCGATCAAACCGATGCCGCGCTCTAACAAAGAGGCATTCACGTCGCGCACCGGCAAAGCCGAGAGATTTAATTCGCGTTGTTGTATCTGTCCCTGGGCATCCTCGACTTCCATTTTTATGCGCGCTTGATCCAGGGCGCGCTGAAATAGATAAAGCCGCGGCTGATCCCAACTCTGCACCGCTTTGCCGTCGACGCTGAGTATTTTGTCACCGGCTTGAAACCCCGCTTGTTCGGCCAACGATCCTGGTACCACTTTGCCCACCACCGGTTTCACGCCGTCGACCCCGGCCATGTTAACCGCCCAATAAGCGAGGATCGCGAATAAAAAATTAAACAACGGTCCGGCAACCACCACCGCCATGCGCTTCCACACCTTTTGCCGATTGAACGCGCGATGCACGTCTTTCGCCGGCACTTCGCCTTCGGTTTCATCCAACATTTTGACGTAACCGCCCAATGGAAAAGTACCGATGGCCAATTCCATTTGATCCGCGCCCACGCGGCGCGACCACAGAGGTTTGCCAAAGCCCACTGAGAAGCGCAGAACCTTGATCCCCAAGCGGCGCGCCACCCAGAAATGCCCGAACTCGTGCACGGTAATAAGAATGCCCAGAGCCACAATAAACGCCGCGGCATAAAATAAAAAATTAATCATAATGCTCCCACGCCAACGCGCGCAGTGCGACTGGCGATAAAACGGCTGGCGACATCACGCGCGCGCGCGTCATCGCCTAACACCGCGCCCAACTCAATATCTTGGTTCGCCGGCAAACTCGCCAGCGTGTGTTCGATCACCGGCGCAATTTCAGTAAAACCGATGCGATGATCCAAAAATGCCTGCACCGCCACTTCGTTCGCGGCGTTGAGAATCGCCGGCATAGTGCCGCCGGCGCGCGCCGCCGCATACGCCAGACGCAAACACGGAAAGCGTTCCAGATCGGGCGCTTCAAAATCGAGACGTTTGATTTCCATTAAATTAAGATTTTTGACGCCGGCTTCGATGCGCTCGGGCCAGGCCAGTGCATGCGCGATCGGCGTGCGCATGTCGGGATTGCCGAGTTGCGCTAACACCGAACCGTCGACGTATTCCACCATCGAATGAATCACGCTCTGCGGATGAATCACGATTTCCACTTGCTCGGGCGTGACGCCAAACAACCAACAGGCCTCGATCAGCTCCAGGCCTTTGTTCATCAATGTCGCCGAGTCCACGGAAATTTTTCGTCCCATGACCCAATTCGGATGCGCGCAAGCTTGCTCGGTGGTGACGGCGGTCAATTCGTCCGACGGCGTGTTGCGGAACGGGCCACCGGAACAAGTTAGAATGATACGGCGCACCGAAGTCGGCACGCTGCCCGCGCGGTAACTCGCCGGCATGCATTGAAAAATCGCATTGTGCTCGCTGTCGACCGGCAGCAATTCGGCGCCGCTGCGGCGCGCTTCGTCGATAAAAAGCGGGCCGGCCATTACCAACGGTTCTTTGTTGGCCAACAAAACGCGTTTGCCGCTGCGCACCGCCGACAAGGTGGGCAATAAACCGGCGGCGCCGACGATGGCCGCAACCACGATATGCGTACGCGGATGCGTGGCCACGGTGTTCAATCCCTCGGTGCCGGAAAGCACTTCCACCGCCAAACCCGCTTTTTGAATTTTTTCCTTAAGCTGCAACGCCGCACGCGCATCCAGCATCACCGCCTTAAGCGGTAAAAATTGCTGACATTGCTCGAATAGACGCTCGACTTGCGTGTGCGCGGTCAACGCCATGACGCGGTAACGCGTCGGATGGCGCGCCAATACATCGAGCGCGTTGATGCCGATAGAACCGGTCGATCCGAGTATCGTCACGCCGCGCACGCCATGATCCATGCGTTCGTCAGATGATTTTCTAATTCTGTCGTTCATCGCTCAAAATTTTAAAACAATTGTGCCGAGAACAAATACCGGCGCCGCCGCGGTCAAGGCATCGATGCGGTCGAGCACACCGCCATGTCCGGGAAGCCACTTACCGCTGTCTTTGACCTTAGCGATGCGTTTGAGTTTACTTTCCGTTAAGTCGCCTATCACTGACACGAGCCCCGTGATGCCGGCGAGGCCGATCCAGCGTAGCAGCATTTCGGCGTCGTAATTCCACACCATTGTCCCACAAAGCCAGGCCAACAGCACAGCGCCGATAATACCGCCGAGTACGCCTTCCCAGGTCTTACCCGGACTGATTTGCGGTGCGAGTTTATGTTTACCAAAGAACGAGCCGGTAAAATACGCCGCGCTATCGGCGACCCATACCAGCACGAACATATACAACAACGTACGCGGCGCTTCCAAGTCCTGCGCTAACAGATAAACCAAGGCGATCCAGGATGGAACCAAAACTAGAAATCCACCCACCATTTTGCCGTTAAAGGTGGTGAACATGCCGCGTTTGAAGTCTGTACGACTAAAAATGTCGATCGCGATCCAAATCCACCACAATGTGGCCGCCAAAAAAAATGACAAAACCAAATGCGGTTGCTGAAAAACGCCGATCATGCCTAAGACGCCAAAAATAAGCAGGCCAATAACGTAGACGATTTTGGCGGAAAACTTTTTTAAGCCGGACAAAGTCGCCCATTCCCAGCCGGCGGCGGCGATAAATAAGCCGAATAAAACCGCCATCCAGCCGATGGGAAAATAGAATAACGCCGCCACCAGCAGCGCGATGAGAATAGCCGCGGTGACGATTCGCTGTTTAAGCATGGCGCGCGGTTTCGATCTGCTCACCTGTCAGACCGAAACGGCGCTGGCGCCCGGCATAGGAAACGAGCGCTTGTTCGAATTGCGTGCGATCGAATTCGGGCCAGAGGACGGGAGTGAAATACATTTCGGTGTAGGCCAGCTGCCACAATAAAAAATTACTGACGCGCTGTTCGCCACCGCTGCGAATAAAAAGATCCGGCTCAGGTACACCGGCCAAACTTAAAAAGGGTTCGAGACTTTCTTCCGTGATCGATTGCGGATCGATCTCGCCGCTCATCGCGCGCCGCGCCAGCTCGGCGCAGGCTTGGGCGATGTCCCAGCGGCCGCCGTAATTGGCGGCGATGATCAGCGTCATCGCGGTGTTATCGCGCGTCAAGGTTTCCGCCTGCAGAATGCGCGAGGTAATTTTTTCGCCGAAACGTTCGGTGTCGCCGATCACGCGGAATCGAACGTTATTCTTATGAAGTTTTTTTACTTCGTTATCGAGCGCGGTTAAAAAAAGCTCCATGAGCAACTGCACTTCTTGCATCGGCCGGCGCCAATTTTCGCTACTGAACGCGAATAAAGTCAGATACTGCACGCCCTTCTCGACGCACGCCGTGACCATGTCGCGCACGCGCTCGACGCCTTTGCGATGGCCGGCGACCCGCGGCAAGCCGCGGCTCTTGGCCCAGCGGCCGTTGCCGTCCATGATCACGGCAACGTGCTGCGGCACCGGTTGCGTCGCCAGCAGCACCGCCTGTTCGTTTATGTTGGTTTTGTCCATTTTAATGATGCTTCAAATATCACTAGCACTCCGTCAATTAAATTTTTCTGCATATTCTGTTTCGCCGCATCACAAAGCGTCCCTTCTCCCAACGGGAGAAGGACAGGATGAGGGGAAGTTTGTGGTCCCCCTCACCCCTCCTCTCCCGTTGGGAGAGGGAGTCCTGTAGGCAAGTATTCGGAAAAACTTATTGGCCGCACTGAATCCTATACTTGCATTATCTCTTTTTCCTTGGCGCCCACCAGCTTATCGACTTCGCCAATGAATTTATCGGTAAATTTTTGCACCGCATCTTCGCCGCGCTTGTCGTCGTCTTCGGTAATCAATTTTTTCTTCAAGGCGTCTTTCAAATGTTGGTTGCTGTCACGGCGCACGCTGCGGATCGCCACTTTGGCGTTCTCACCTTCGGCGCGCGCGTGCTTGGAAAGTTCTTTGCGGCGTTCTTCCGTTAGCGCCGGCAAGGGCACGCGAATCACGCCGCCGCTGGACATCGGGTTTAGTCCCAAATCGGATTCGCGGATGGCTTTCTCGATGGCCGCCGCTTGACCTTTGTCGAACGGGGTCACCGTCAGCGTACGTGCATCGGCGGTGGAAACATTAGCTACCTGACTAAGCGGCGCTTTACTACCGTAGTATTCGACGCGCACGCTTTCCAATAAACCGGGGTGCGCGCGGCCGGTGCGTATCTTGGCCAAATCGTTTTTCAAGGTTTCCAAAGATTTGGTCATACGCGTTTCCGCGTCTTTCTTAATAGAGTCGACTGACTGCGTCATGAACTAGCCTCCTTTTACTAGTGTGCCGACATTTTCGCCGCGGCAAACCATTAATAGGTTGCCGGGCTTGTGAATGCTGAACACGCGCAGCGGCATATTCTGATCGCGACATAGCGCAATCGAGGTGGCGTCCATGACGCCGAGCCGCTTTTCCAATACTTCGCCATAGCTGATGGTTTCGAAACGCTTGGCGTCGGCATGTTTCGCCGGATCGCGATCGTAGACGCCGTCGACTTTGGTGGCTTTCAACACCACGTCGGCGCCGATCTCCATGCCGCGCAAGGCGGCCGCGGTATCGGTGGTGAAAAATGGATTGCCGGTGCCGGCGGCGAAGATCAGCACATAGCCTTGCTCAAGATGACGTATGGCGCGTCGGCGCACGTAAGGCTCAACGACTTGATCGATGCGCAAGGCCGATTGCACGCGCACCGGCACATCCAGTTTTTCCAAGGCGTCTTGCATCGCCAATGAATTCATAACCGTGGCCAACATGCCCATGTAATCGGCCGAGGCGCGATCCATGCCTTGCGCCGACGGCGCGATGCCGCGAAAAATATTGCCGCCGCCGATCACCACCGCCAGTTGCACGCCGGTAGCGACGACCGCTTTAATTTCCGCGGCGGTGCGCATTAGCACTTCGCGGTTGATGCCGTAGGCATCGCCGCCCATCAGCGCTTCGCCGGAAAGTTTTAACAGTACGCGGCGGTAAGCGGAAACCCCGGGTGCACTCGTCAAGATTTACGCTCCCTTCATGGTGGCCATGACTTCGGCGGCGAAGTCCTCGGTCTTTTTTTCCATGCCTTCGCCGACTTCGAAACGAATGAAACGCTTGACCTGAGCGTTTTTCGATTTCAGCAATTTCTCAACGGTGGTTTCGGGATCTTTCACGAACGGTTGTCCGAGCAAAGTGACTTCAGCCAAATATTTGCTGACGCGACCCATCACCATCTTTTCGATGATCTCGGCCGGCTTGCCGCTGGCTTTGGCCTGCTCGGCAAAAATTTCTTTTTCTTTCGCGACCGCTGCCGCCGGCACTTGGTCTTTCGACACATATTCCGGTCGGCTGGCGGCAACGTGCATGGCGATATCGCGCGCTAAATTTTCATCGCCGCCTTCCATTTCCACCAGCACGCCGATTTTGCGCCCATGGATATAACTACCGACATGCCCGCCGGTGACAAGCCGTTCGAAACGGCGAATATTAATTTTCTCGCCGAGCTTCATGACCAAACCTTCGCGCACTTGGGTGATAGTTTCTTGGGCGCCGTCTTTAATCGGCATCTGATATAAGGTATCGACATCTTTCGCTTGACCGCTGGCGGCGCGCGCCGCGACAGCGGCGGCGAACGCAGAAAAATCATCGCCCTTGGCGACAAAGTCGGTTTCCGAATTAACTTCGACCATGGTCGCGGTTTTACGATCGGGACTCGTATAAATGCCAACCACGCCTTCGGCGGCGATGCGTCCGGCCTTCTTGTCTACTTTAGCCCCGGCGCGTTTGCGCAATAAATCCGACGCCGCTTCCATATCGCCGTTGGTTTCGGTCAACGCCGCCTTGCATTCCATCATGCCCAGGCCGGTGCGCTCGCGAAGTTCTTTGACTTGTTGTGCTGAAATGCTCATACGTAACCTCAAAAAATATATTATTAACTAAAAAATGTAGGGTGCGCCCTGCGCACCGATCTACAAACGGTGCGTGGGACGCACCCTACATCTAGATTATTCGTCTCTCGCAAAACAACGAACGCAGATGAATATCACTTTCTGTATTCGTCCATCCGTACCGATTAAAGATTTCAGCGCCTACATGAATCAAAAACAAGGGGGCAAAGCCCCCTTGTTTTTCGCCTTGCTTAGCCGTTGTCGCTTTCAGGTGAATCCTCTTTCTTGCCTTCGCCGTTAACCTTTGGCTTGGCGCGGACCACGCGCTTGGCCTTGGGCTTGGCGTCCGGTACTGCTGTCGCTGCTTCTTTTTCAGCGCCGACCGCGTCATCGTGCGCCATGGGTTTTTTCTTGGCCATCACTTTGATCTTGGCGGGTTCTTCTTTCACTTCGATGAATTCGTCATCGCTCGCTACTAAAGTTTCCTGGCGCTTCTCGCGTCCCAGCAAGATGGCGTCGGCCGCGGCTTGCGCATACAAACGGATCGCGCGGATGGCGTCGTCGTTGCCAGGAATCACGTAATCCACGCCGTCGGGCTTGCAGTTGGAATCGACCACGCCAACCACTGGTATGTTGAGCTTGTTGGCTTCGGAGACGGCGATGTATTCATGACCGACGTCGACGACAAACACCGCGTCGGGAAGTCCGGACATTTCCTTGATACCGCCCAAGCTTTTCTCGAGCTTGATGCGTTCGCGATCGAGCGTGAGTAACTCTTTCTTGGAAAGTTTCTTGCTGCTGGTCTCGTCCGAAAGAACCGATTCGAGCATTTTCAAGCGCTCGATGGATTTTTTAACGGTGCGATAATTGGTCAACATGCCACCGAGCCAACGATGATTTACGTACGGGCTGCCGCAACGCGCCGCTTCTTCGCCGATGATTTCCAGCGCTTGGCGCTTGGTGCCGACGAATAAAATCGTGCCGCCGTTGGCCGCGAGCTTGGTGAGATACACCATCGCTTCGTTAAAAAGCGGTAGGGTTTTTTCCAGGTTGATGATGTGAATACGGTTGCGCTCGCCGAAAATATACGGGCGCATCTTGGGATGCCAGAACCGCGTCTGGTGGCCGAAATGCACGCCGGCCTCCAGCATCTGGCGCATAGTGACGTCGCTCATGATTTCTCCTTGGGTTTTTCCGCCGCGGACCCCATGCATCAATCCAACGCTCTATTCAGAGGGTCAGACACCCAGATGCCTGTGACGGTGCCGCGTGTGGGTTTAGGTTAACTTCGTTGAACTGCGGTCGGCTTTATATCACAGTCAGGTGATTCCAACAATGTTTTCATAGGTTTGGGTAAAAAACATCTGCCAAAGGGCTTTTTAAAACCGCGTTATTCCCGGACAATAAGCTATGTCTGTCACAATTAAAACTCCCCAGGAAATCGAAAAAATGCGCGTCGCCGGGCGACTCGCGGCCGAAGTGCTGCGTATGATTCGGCCGCACGTACGGCCCGGCGTCACCACGGACGAGCTCGACCGCATTTGTCACGACTTTATCGTGAATGAACAGAAAGCGATTCCGGCGCCGCTAAATTATAAGGGTTACCCCAAATCCATCTGCACTTCGGTAAACCATCAGGTGTGCCACGGTATTCCCGGTGATAAAACTTTAAAAAAAGGCGACATCGTCAACATCGATGTGACCGTGATCAAAGATGATTATCACGGCGACACCAGCCGCATGTTTTTTGTCGGCGAGCCGTCGATACAAGCGAAACGTCTGGTAGAGATCACGCATGAATGCATGTTGAAAGGCATTGAACTGGTCAAGCCCGGCACGCGCCTCGGCGATATCGGCCACGCCATTCAAAAGCACGCGGAGACAAATGGTTTCTCGGTGGTGCGCGAATATTGCGGCCACGGCATCGGCCGCGTGTTCCACGAAGATCCGCAAGTCTTGCACTACGGCCAAGCAGGCACCGGCATGCCGCTCGAAGCCGGCATGACATTCACCATCGAGCCCATGATCAACGCCGGCAAAAAAGAAGTGAAGCTATTGCCCGACAACTGGACCGTGGTCACGCGCGATCATTCTTTGTCCGCGCAATGGGAGCACACGGTGTTGGTCACGCCCAGCGGTTATGAAATTCTTACGCGCATTCCGGGCGAAGAGCCATGAAATCCAAAAATCTTAAAATATGAAATTCAACCACAGAGGGCACAGAGATCGCGGAGATTTAAGTTTTAGCTTTAATTCCCTCTGTGTTCTCTGTGCCCTCTGTGGTTGATAATCTTAATTAACATGACCATCGCCAAAGAAAGTCTGTTCAACGGACGCGAATTCGATCGGTCACTATCCGAAACTAAAGACCCACTCCCGCTGTTTCGCAACGCCCTGCGCGCCGGGCGCGAAGCGCTTAAAAAACATTTCTACGACAACAGCAGCGCCCCGGCATTGGTCACGGCGCACGCCTGGCTCATCGACCAATTGATCGTGCGTGCGTGGAAACAATTTCAAGCGCGCTGGCCCGCCGACATATCCGTTGCGCTCATCGCCGTCGGCGGTTACGGCCGTGGCGAGCTGCACCCCGCTTCCGATATCGATTTAATGATACTGTTCGAAAAAAATACTCCCGCCAAAACCAAACCTTTTCTCGAATCCTTCGTCAGATTTTTTTGGGACATGGGTCTGGAAGTCGGGCATAGCGTGCGCACGCTTAAAGATTGTGTGCGCGAGGCCAAGGCCGATCTCACGGTTATCACCAATCTCATGGAATCGCGCTTGCTCGAAGGCGACGAAGCGCTGTTCCAAAAAATGCGCCGCCTAACCGGCGCCTCCAAAATCTGGCCGAGCCGAAAATTCTTCGCCGCCAAATACGCCGAACAAAAAGCGCGTCATCTGCGCTTCGACGATACCGCCTATAACCTCGAACCGAATATCAAAGACGGACCGGGTGGACTGCGCGACATACATACTATTGGATGGGTCAGTCAACGTCATTTCAATACCGCGTCATTACACGATCTGGTCGGCAAAGGTTTCTTAAGCGAAGAGGAATATCACACGCTGATCCGTGAGCGGAATTTTCTGTGGCACATACGCACCGGATTGCATTATCTCGCGGAAAGACGCGAAGACCGCTTGTTGTTCGATCACCAACGTGCACTGGCAAAGCTTTTCGGATATGTCGACGAGCCGGGTTTTTTAGCCGTCGAACAATTCATGAAACGTTACTACCGCACGGTCAAAGAACTGTCGCTGCTGAATGAAATTCTGTTGCAGCACTTCGAAGAAGTTTTGCTCGGCCGCCGCTGGTCGCGCGTGAAATCGATTAATCGCCGTTTCCAAGCGCGCCACGGTTTCGTCGAGGTTAAAAATGCGCGCGTGTTCGAGCGCGCGCCGTTTGCGATGCTGGAATTATTTTTAATCCTGCAACAACATCCCGAGCTCAAGGGCGTGCGCGCCGACACGATTCGCTTGTTGCGCGCGCACGTCAATAAAATCGACGCCAAATTTCGCAAAGACCTGGGCTGCCGCAGTCTGTTCATGGAAATTATGCGCCAGCCGCGCGGCATCACCCACGAGCTGCGACGCATGAATGCTTATGGCGTGCTCGGCGCTTATTTGCCCGCCTTCGGTCGCGTCGTCGGCCAGATGCAACACGATCTGTTTCACGTCTACACCGTCGATGAACACACTTTGTTCGTGGTGCGCAATCTGCGGCGCTTCACTTTGCCGGAATTTCAGCACGAGTTTCCGCTGGCGAGTGAACTGATTCAAAAACTGGTGAAGCCCGAGCGCCTGTACCTCGGTGGATTATTTCACGACATCGCCAAAGGCCGCGGCGGCGATCATTCCGAGCTCGGCGAAAAAGAAGCCGAAAACTTCTGCCGGCTGCATAACTTAAGCGAATACGACACGCGCTTCGTATGTTGGCTAGTGCGCCAACATTTAATCATGTCCAGCACCGCGCAACGCGAAGATATCACTGACCCGGATGTGGTGTTGCAGTTCGCGCAAAAAGTCGGCGATCAAGAACATCTCGATAACTTATATCTGCTCACCGTCGCCGACATGCGCGCCACCAGTCCAACGGTGTGGAATACTTGGAAAGGACGTTTGCTGTCGCAACTCTACAGCGCCACCACGCGCCTCTTGCGCCGCGGCATCGCCGAGCCGATTGACCTGGACGCGCACATCGCCGATCTGCGTAAATCGGCGTTAGCGTTAATGCAGCCTAATCCAATACGCGCGGAACAAATCAATCGCTTCTGGCAAGATTTGGATGGCGATTATTTTCTGCCTTACGATGCCGACAGTCTCGCCTGGCAAGCGCAGATCATCGCTGACGCTCCGGCCACCGAATTGCCGATTGTCGCCGCGCGTTACACGCCCGAGCTTGGCGGCAGTGAATTTTTAATTTACTCTCCCGATCGCGACGATTTATTCGTCACCATGACCGCCGGCTTCGACCGGCTCAACTTATCCATCGTCGATGCGCGCATTCACACGTTGCGCAACGGCTTCGCGCTCGACACCTTCGTGGTGCTGGATCATTCCGGCAAACCCGTCACCGAAGCCCGCGCCTTGGCGTCTTTGCAAAAATCCATGCACGATCAATTGCTCAATCCGCAACCCGGCCGCGACCGCCAGTCGCTATCGTTATCGCGCCAACTGAAACATTTTCCCATCGAAACGCGCGTGTCTTTCAGTACATCGCAGAAGGGCCAACTCAGCATCATGGAAGTCACCGCCCAAGACCGACCCGGCCTACTCTATCAAGTCGCCCTCGCCCTCAAACACTGCCGCATAAACCTAGTCGCCGCCAAAGTCGCCACCTACGGCGAACGCGCCGAAGACATCTTCTTCGTCAACAGCCGCGCGCAACATTCTTTGTTGGATAAAAATCAAATGGACTGCCTGGCGACGGAAATCGTGCAGCGTTTAGGATCACCTGCCAAAACCGCAACCACTTCCGCCGAGTTTTAATATTTAATGTAGGTTGGGGTGAGCAACGCGAACCCCAACGAACCAACTAGTAACGATATTATTTCTTATCCTTAACCTGAATCGCCTTGAGCAGAGACTGTAATTGAGCACCTGCTTCTTGTCTTGGCCGGCTTGAGATAATTGAAAGATGAATATCAATCCAGGTTCCCGCTTGCAGCCAATGCGCGCGAATGTGCGGGTTACTGCCAGAAGCGATCGGCATATCATAAGTAATGGCATCCCAGCCGCCGATTTTAACAAACGACACATTTTGCGGATTAAGAATCCCTTTACGTTTCCATGCTTCCGTTTCCGCTTGCCAAAACTTCTTCATTCCTGAAAACGCCTGTTCCGGCTCAAACCACCCGGAAATAATCAAACTCGAAGTTTTATCTTCAAGATAAAAATACCGCGGACTGTCGGCCGCACCGCCCGTGTTCTTTGCAGGTGATAGCCCATCTTTCGGAATAATCATCACCAATCGGCTAACGGGGACTTTCAACACATAGCTGTTATTCAGCTCGCTGATTTCCAGGCTTTCTTGAGAAGACGCCGCGCCGCATACCACGCTGTTGAACGACGTGACGAAAAATAATAGAGATAAAATTTTACGCATAGCTAGAATTCCTTTTTAAATTAGCCAAGATGTATGGCTAAGCCGGACAATCATGAATGTTCTGCCGAGTCCGAAACAATTCACCCCCCATCTTCCCGACGAGTTCTTTTTGTTTCATTTCGAGCCTATTCAAGATATCGATTCTATCCGTCTTGGCTTTCTGAATATCAGGCGAAGACAGCTTCTGTTTGTCATTCCACTTGCGGTTAAATTCTTGAAAAGCGTTTTGAAATGAATACCACTCAACGAGAAATTGGTTTGACGCTTCTTTCACCGCAGAGCAGCGATAGGAAACGCCAATGCGCGCCAAAAGCCCGTCTAAAGAACCGGACTCCTGATATTTAGCTTCCAGAGCGTGCGCGGTTTTTGTCCATTCATCGATGTTTTTTCTGGTTGCTTGCGTCGGTGGCTTATTCTTTTCCTCGGCAATCCAGATGACTCGGGCAAACCAAGCATTAACAATATTCCCGAGGGTTTCGTATTTGCTGGGAAATTCTTGTAGCAGTGATTTACGTTCGGCGATTAAAGTGCGCTCATACTCCAAATCAAGCCGCGCCCTGTTCTCTTGCATTTGCCAGGCCGTGGTCACGAGCCCCAGTAACACGCCCCCAATCAGGGTAATAACAATCGGTCGATCCCAAAAATTTATCTTGTTCTTATCCGTCGCCATTCAACCACTCCCTTTAAATATATGTAGGTTGGGGTGAGCAAAGCAAACCCCAACAAGCAGCGTTAAAATTTCGTTGGGGTTCATTTCATTCACCCCAACCTACATTACTACATCAACCGACAATTGAAGCAGTCAATGCTGTGCAGTAAACTTCTATTCACTTGGACCGAAATATCGGGTGGGTGACAATGGGCCGGGAAACCAGCCCCGAATATAACGCAGGAGATGGGTGGCAGTCATGAGCAAGCGCTTCCTGAGGTGGGTTGAGACCTGGATCGAGGAAAACATCCCTCCCGGCGCCAATCCCGACATCGAGAGCAACGAGGCAAAGGCAAAGCGACTGACGGAGAAATTGTTTGCTGAGGCGGCCGCGGCCGGCTTCACAAACTTCGAGACCGAGGAGGAACGGGAGCGCGTTTCGCCTCGGGTAATGTCCGCGGTCGCGGACAGCACCGACTTCGACATCGACGCCTATCATCTCAAGACGCAACTGGCGGGGGAGAATGAAGACGGCGACTGAGCCCCGCCGTCCGACTCACTCACGCCGGCTCACTAACGCATTCAGCATGGTCCCTTTAATTTTCTTTGTTGGATAAAAATTAGATGGATTGTCTGGCGACGGAAATCGTGCAGCGCTTAGGATCGACTCCAGCGAAAACCGCAACCATTTCCGCCGAGTTTTAATATTTAATGTAGGTTGGGGTGAGCAACGCGAACCCCAACG
>JACQBD010000196.1 GCA_016194665.1 Gammaproteobacteria bacterium | reverse complement strand
GATCGCCGGGCTGCCGCCGGTCTACGGTTTGTACACCGCCATGGTGCCGCCGATTATCGCCGCGCTGTTCGGTTCGTCGCGGCATTTAATTTCCGGTCCAACCACGGCGATTTCGATCGTGGTATTCGCCACTGTATCTAAATTTGCCGAACCGGGAAGCGCCAGTTACATCAATATGGTGTTGACGCTGACTTTTCTCGCGGGTGTGTATCAACTGGCGCTCGGCATCGCGCGCATGGGCACTTTGGTTAACTTTGTCTCGCACTCAGTCGTGGTGGGATTCACCGCCGGAGCCGCGATTTTAATCGGCACCAGTCAGCTGAAACATTTTCTCGGCATCAGCATTCCTGCGGGCGAATCGTTTCTGAATACCTGGCAAGATATTTTCTCGCAATATCGCAATATCGATCCGTATGTCACCACCATCGCTTTCATTACTTTAATAAGCGGTGTTTTATTCATGCGCCTCAAACCACGCTGGCCGGGAATGTTGTTTGCCATGGTCATCGGCAGTCTGGTGGCGGCGCTGCTCGCGTATGAAACAAAAAATATCAAACTCGTCGGTGAAATCCCGGCGCACTTACCGCCGTTGTCGCTGCCCGACTTATCTTTAAAATCCCTCAAGGCCTTGGGCAGCGGCGCCTTGGCCATCGCCATGCTGGGTTTGGTGGAAGCGGTGTCGATCGCGAAATCAGTGGCGTTGAAATCCGGGCAACGCATCGATGGCAGTCAAGAGTTTGTCGGCCAAGGCCTGGCGAATATCGTCGGCAGTTTTTTTTCCTCGTACGCGTCTTCGGGTTCGTTCACGCGCAGCGGCATCAATTACACCGCCGGCGCGATTACGCCGCTGGCGGCGATTTTCGCCGCGGTATCGCTGGCGGTGATCGTGCTGCTGGTGGCGCCGCTGGCGGGGCATTTGCCGATCGCCGCCATGGCCGGCATTCTTTTAATCGTCGCTTATCGCTTGATCGACTTTCATCACATCGCCAATATCTTGCGCACCAGCAAACGCGAAACCGCGGTTCTATTAACCACGTTCTTGGCGACTTTGTTCGTCGAGCTGGAATTCGCCATCTACGTCGGCGTGATGCTGTCCTTGGTTATCTATCTCATGCGCACGTCGCGTCCGGGCATCGTCGCACGCGTTCCCGATCCGCAGTCGCCGGGGCGGCATATGGTGACCGATCCTAAACTGCCGGAATGTCCGCAAGTAAAAATGGTGCGCATCGACGGCTCGCTGTTTTTTGGCGCGGTGGATCATGTGCAAAACGAGTTTCAGCGCTTGTGGGAACAAAGCCCCAATCAAAAGCACATGGTCATCATCGGCAACGGCATTAATTTCATCGACATCGCCGGCGCCGAGATGCTGGTGCAAGAATCCAAGCGCCGTTATCAACGCGGCGGCGGTCTTTACTTGGTCAAGGTCAAAGACGAAGTGTGCAGCATTTTAAAGCGCGGCGGTTTCGCCGACGATTTTGGCCGGGAAAATATCTTTACCACTAAAGCCGGCGCCATCGAAAGTGTATTTAAAAATCTCAATCGTAATATTTGCGAATACTGCGACAAGCGCATTTTTTTGGAATGTGAAAAAATTGAATACAAAGGCGAGAAGCCGTTGACAAAAAAATCGGCAGCTTGATGAGCGCCAGATTTTAAATAAATCGGTCGGTCAGTATCAACGTCCAAATTATTACTGCCAAAATCAGCGCCAATAAAACAGCGGCCGATCCGATATCTTTGGCCCGTCCCGATAACTCGTGTAATTCCGTGCCCACGCGATTCACCACCACTTCAATCGCCGAATTCAGCAGCTCCACGATCAACACCAACAGTAAACTGCCGAGCAACAACGATCGCTCGACGCCGTTACGTCCGAGCCATAATCCGAACGGCGCCAAAATAACAAACAAGGCAATTTCTTGGCGAAAAGCCGCTTCGAAATACAACACCGCTTTCAGGCCGTTGAAAGAATAACCAGCGGCGCGCCATATCCGTTTCAGATTGAGCAAGTCTTTCAGTGGCGTCCTTTAATTCGTGACTTGCTTCCACGTCAGATTGAGCTCGCGCGCGGCGCGCATGTCATCCAAGCGCTTCACCGGCAAACTGTGCGGTGCGCCTTTCACCAGTTCCGGATTGCTGCGCGCTTCTTGCACGATCTCTTGCATGGCGGCGATAAAGCGATCGAGCTCTTCCTTGGCTTCGGTTTCGGTCGGCTCGATCAGAAAACACTCGGGCACCAGCAAAGGAAAATACGTGGTCGGCGCGTGAAAGCCTTTATCCAGCAAGCGCTTCGCCACATCCATCGCGTTTACGCCCATTTCGTCTTTGAGTTTTTTAAACGTCAGCACGAATTCGTGCGTCGCACGGCGTTTGGGATAAGCCATGTCGAAACCGCGCCGCGCCAATTCCGCCATGATGTAGTTGGCGTTAAGCGTGGAAAATTCGGCCACGCGATGCATGCCCTCGCGTCCCAGCAAGCGCGCATACACATAAGCACGCAGCAACACACCGACGTTACCCATGTGCGCCGATAATCGACCGATGGTTTGCGGCCGTGTTTTTTCCGTCTCCCACAGATATTTATTCTGGACCTTGCCGACGATAGGCACGGGCAAAAACGGCTCCAAGCGCGCACCCGCTGCCACCGGTCCCGCACCCGGACCGCCGCCGCCGTGCGGCGTGGAAAAAGTTTTATGCAGATTCATGTGAATCACGTCGAAGCCCATGTCGCCGGGTTTCACACGACCTAAAATGGCATTGAGATTGGCGCCATCGTAATAAAGCAGCCCGCCGGCTTCATGAACGATCTTGGCAATCTCTTGAATCTTGCGCTCGAACACACCCAGCGTCGAAGGATTGGTCAGCATCAATCCCGCCGTCTGCGGCCCGACCGCGGCGGTCAAGGCGGCAATGTCCACGTCACCGTTAACGTCCGTCGGAATTTCGCGCACGGTATAACCGCACATCACCGCCGTCGCCGGATTGGTGCCGTGCGCCGCATCCGGCACCAGAATTTCGGTACGCGCTTTATCGCCGCGCGATTCGTGATATGCCCGTATCATCGCCACCCCTGCAAACTCACCCTGCGCGCCCGCCAATGGCGTGAGCGACACCGCTTTCATGCCGGTGACGTCTTTCAACATTTCCTGCAACTCATACATGCACGCTAAAAATCCCTGGCCGGTCGACTCTGGCGCACGCGGATGCCGCCCTAGCAAATTCGGCAACATCGCCAGCTTGTTGCACGCGCGCGGGTTGTATTTCATGGTGCAGGAACCGAGCGGATAGAAATGCGTATCGATCGAAAAATTTTTCTGCGACAGCCGCGTGTAATGCCGCACCGCTTGCATCTCGGACACTTCCGGCAACAACGGCGGTTTTTTGCGCAGGAATTTTTCCGGAATGCCCTTCACCTCCGCTTTGATCAACGGAGCTTGAGATGGATTGCGGCGGTTGGTTTGTGACTGTTCAAATATCAGCATGTCTTTAGCTCGGTTATATGTTTTAACTATTAAAACTAGTCGTGCCGCCTGCGGCGGCGTTTTACTTGCGGGTGGCTCCGCCCCTGCACCCTGGGTTACTTCTCTTTGCTCGTGCAAAGAGAAGTAACCAAGAGAAAACACGCCCGGGCCGCCAACCGCGCAAACAACGCGCGGTTCCCTGTGCTCCTCGCCAAGCCGGGCGCGAGCCTAACTCGCCGATCGCAAAAAACGCGATTCGGGCTCGAACAGGAGGCTCGCGACTACTCCCGACTTGGCTGCGGTGCTCGGTTGGCAGCAACGGGATTTTAAAAAACCCATAACCCCTCTGTTGCCTTTTATAAAATTCAATTTATAACATTTCCTTTCTTCTAGCAGTGGTTGAGCGCAGCGAACTCAAAGTGCTGTGTTGTTTTTTTCTGTTCGTCCCCGTAGCCCACGCCGAGTACCGCAGCCCCACCGGGAGTATTTAAGCGAGCCTCTGTTCGAGCCCGAATCGCGTATTTTGCGATCGGCGAGTTAGGCTCGCGCCCGGTGGGGTGAGGAACGCAGGGGACCGGCGTT
>JACQBD010000195.1 GCA_016194665.1 Gammaproteobacteria bacterium | reverse complement strand
TCAGCGGGTCGTAGGTTCAAGCCCTACACGGCCCACCATTCTTCCGGGACGGATATACAAAAAAAGAAATTTCTTCGGCGTATGTCCGTGACTTGTTTCCGCGTTTATCCTTTGAAAAAGCGAGCGAGAATCCGTCTAGCCTAAGCGGCGGGATGCGTTAGAAAGAATGCTGCGAATGTGGCGGAGTTGGTAGACGCGCTGGATTTAGGTTCCAGTGGGGAAACCCGTGGGAGTTCGAGTCTCCCCATTCGCACCATGTAATGAAGGGCTTGGCGTCATGGGCGCTGTATGATTGGCCTGACCGCGGCAAATCGGTATGATTCCAAATATAAATTTACCGTCTTACAAAATTGATAGTTTTTTCATCACGGGGTTTTAAATGCAAGTTTCAGTAGAAACCATCGGTACGCTCGGACGTCGTCTAAAGATCGCGGTGCCCGCGGATCAGGTGGAAAAAGAATTCAGCGCGCGTTTGCAACGTTTGTCGAAGCAGATGCGTTTGCCCGGCTTTCGTCCCGGAAAAGTACCGCTCAACATGGTCGAAGCGCATTACGGCGGCAAGCTGATCGAGGAAGTGGCGGGTGATCTGATTCAAACGACACTATATGAAGCGATTGGCAATCAAGGATTGCGCCCGGCAGGCGATCCGCGCGTGCAACGTCAGCCGCTGGCGCGCGGCGGCGAGTTGCAATACACCGTCGAGTTCGAAATCTATCCGGAAGTAAAACGTTCTGACTTAAGTGGCGCGCACATCGACCGGCCGAGCGTGACGGTGGCCGAAGCCGATGTCGACAACACTATCGAAACGATTCGCAAGCAACGCGCGACCTGGAAGCCGGTCGAACGCGAGGCGCGTTTAGGCGATCGCGTGACGATTGATTTTACCGGCCAGATCGATGGCAAAGAATTTGAGGGCGGCAAAGCTAACGCCTTCCCGGTCGTTTTGGGCAGCGGTACTTTGTTAGAAAGCATGGAGCAAGGACTTGTCGGCGTGAAGTTAGGCGAAGCACGGCGGCTGGCGGTGAAATTTCCTGCTGACTATGGTCATAAATTATTGGCCGGGCAAACCGCCGATTTCGACGTCAAGGCAAATGAAATTGCCGAACCTATTCTTCCGCAGGTGGATGAAGCGCTGGCGAAAGCACTCGGCGTCAAAGAAGGCGGCGTGGAAAAATTGCGCGCCGACGTGAAAATTAATTTGCAGCGCGAAGCCGCCACGCGCGCGCGCAGCGTGGTGCGCACGCAGGCGCTCACATTATTATTGGAAGCCAATCCCATCGAAGTGCCGCAAGGTCTGTTGGACGCTGAAGCCAAGCGTCTGAAAGAAAGCGCGCTGGCCAGTGGTACGGACGCGGCGGACAATGCTTTTTATGAAAAGCGTGCGCGCAGTCGCGTAGCGCTTGGATTGATACTGGGTGAAATTATTCGCAACCGTGGTTTAACTCCTGATGCGGCGCAAGTGCGCGCGCGCCTCGAAGAAATGGCGGCGGATTACGAGTCGCCGGCCGAATTCATCAAATGGCATTATGAAAAACCCGAGCGCTTGGGTGAAATTGAAAGCCTGGTGATGGAAGAACGAATTGTCGAAGATCTTTTGCGGTCGGCGCAAGTGACGGATAAGCCGATGAGTTTTCAAGAGCTTCTAAAAATTGATACCGCCATACAATAGTTCTAGGGCCTGTGGGTTTTCGCAGACGAATTTTTGGAGCATGATATAAGGAATGATGATGAAAAATAGCGGACAAGATAGCGGTGCATTAAACCCGCAAGCTTTGGGTTTAGTACCGATGGTGATCGAGAGTACGGGCCGCGGCGAGCGCGCTTACGATATTTATTCGCGCATGCTCAAAGAGCGCGTGGTTTTTCTCGTGGGGCCGGTAGAAGATCACATGGCCAATCTGGTGGTAGCGCAGCTTTTGTTTCTTGAATCGGAAAATCCCGACAAGGATATACACCTATATATCAATTCGCCCGGCGGCGCGGTTAACGCCGGCCTGGCTATTTACGACACCATGCAATTTATTAAACCCGATGTGAGCACGGTATGTATCGGTCAAGCGGCGAGCATGGGCGCACTGCTGCTTGCCGGCGGCGCCAAGAACAAACGTTTTGCTTTGCCGCATGCACGCATGATGGTGCATCAGCCGATGGGTGGTTTTCAGGGCCAGGCGAGCGATATCGACATCCATGCACGCGAAATTTTACGCGTGCGTTCACGTTTGAATGATATTTTGGTCAAACACACCGGACGTACCGTCGATCAGATTCAAGATGACACGGATCGCGATTATTTCTTGGACGGCGAAGAAGCCAAATCTTTCGGTCTGATTGATGCGGTCATCGAAAAGCACACCTAAAATAGGTGAATTTTCGACGGGATATGCTATAAATTTGAGATATAGTATGTTGATGAGCTTGCAAAGAGTGGTAGAAACCCGCATCCTTAGCAACGAAAGGATCCTTAATCAATAACGAGGTTTAAGGATGGCAGATAATAATCACACGGGCAGGGGCGATGGAAAAGGCGAAAAGCTCCTGTATTGTTCATTTTGCGGCAAGAGCCAGCACGAGGTGCGCAAGCTAATCGCTGGGCCTTCTGTATTCGTTTGCGATGAATGCGTTGAATTATGCAACGACATCATCCGCGAAGAAGTGCAGGAAGAGAAAAACGCCGCCAACGCCAAGAAAAAATTCCCCACCCCGCACGAAATCCATCAGATTTTGGACGAGTATGTCATCGGCCAAAGCGATGCCAAGAAAGTTTTGTCGGTCGCGGTTTATAACCACTACAAGCGTATTGAAAACGAAGGAAAGATCGGCGATGTCGAGCTTTCCAAGAGCAATATTCTATTGGTCGGCCCGACCGGTTCCGGTAAGACGCTGTTGGCCGAAACCTTAGCGCGCTTACTTAATGTTCCATTTACCATAGCTGACGCCACGACGCTGACCGAGGCCGGTTACGTCGGCGAAGACGTCGAGAATATAATTCAGAAGCTTTTGCAAAAATGCGATTACGACGTAGAGAAAGCTCAGAAGGGCATCGTCTACATCGACGAAATCGACAAGATCTCGCGCAAGAGTGAAAACCCATCCATTACCCGCGACGTGTCGGGCGAAGGTGTGCAACAAGCCCTGCTGAAACTGATCGAAGGCACGATCGCTTCCGTGCCGCCGCAGGGCGGACGTAAACATCCGCAGCAAGAATTCCTGCAAGTCGATACGCGCAATATTCTGTTTATTTGCGGCGGTGCTTTTTCCGGACTGGAAAAAGTGGTGCAGTCACGCTCAGAAAAGAGCGGCATCGGTTTTGGTGCGGACATCAAGAGCAAGGCCAATCAGAAAAAGGTCGGCGATGTATTGCGTGCGGTCGAGCCTGAAGACCTGATCAAATATGGTTTGATTCCGGAGTTTGTCGGTCGCTTGCCGGTCATGGCGATTCTCGACGAGCTGGATGAAAAAGCCTTGATCCAAATTCTGACGGAACCCAAGAACGCCTTGGCCAAGCAATATCAAAAATTGTTCAAGCTCGAAGGCGTCGAGCTCGAACTAAGTGCGGACGCCTTATTCTCGGTGGCGAAACGCGCCATGGAACGTAAAACCGGCGCACGCGGTTTGCGCTCGATACTCGAGCGCGCTTTGCTCGATGTAATGTTCGATCTGCCTTCCACGGATAACGTTAAAAAAGTTGTGGTCGAATCCAGCGTGATCGAAGAGGGCGCTAAACCTCTGTTGATCTACGCCGAGAACGATGAGCAAGAAAAACGTCGGGCATCGGTTAGTCAATAAAGCTAATCATGATCAGTCATCAAAAGAACCCCGCCAGCGAGCGGGGTTTCTTTTTTATATCTCGGCAAACAGTGCGGCTATGCACACCTTTTGTCGGCGACGAAGCGTTGCGAAATAAATTCTTTTTATTGATTGAAATCGGTGCGTTTAGGCCCCAAACTTGAAGTACTCCCCATCAATTAATTGCGAGCGGAAATGCAAGAAACCAAACCTGCCGTAATCGTTCCTGGATCGGAAACTGCCATCCCCGTGTTGCCGTTGCGCGATGTCGTGGTGTTTCCGCATATGGTCATCCCTTTATTCGTGGGACGACGTAAATCGATTCGCGCGCTCGAGCAAGCCATGGAGTCCGGAAAACAAATCATGTTGGTGGCACAGATGAGCGCCTCTGACGACGATCCGACACCGGATAATATTCACACCATCGGCACCATCGCGAGTATTTTGCAGCTCCTCAAGTTGCCGGACGGTACCGTCAAAGTATTGGTCGAAGGCGAGCGCCGCGCGGTACTGCAAAAATATTTAGAAACGGAAGATTATTTTTCCGCGCAGGTTGCCTTGCTCGAAGCCATGCCGCTGACCGACAAAGAAGGCGAAGCGTTGACGCGTTCGGTGCTCAATGAGTTCGACCAGTACGTCAAACTCAACATGAAAATTCCACCGGAAATTCTCACCTCGCTTGCGGGCATCGACGATCCCGGGCGCTTAGCGGATACGGTCGCGGCGCACTTGTCGCTTAAGATCGAAGACAAGCAACAGATCCTGCAGATTCAAGACGTGCGTGAGCGCTTGGAAAAAATTCTTTCGGTGCTGGAATCGGAAATCGATTTATTGCAAGTCGAAAAACGCATTCGTGGTCGCGTCAAACGCCAAATGGAAAAGAGTCAACGCGAGTATTATTTGAATGAGCAAATGAAGGCAATTCAGAAAGAACTCGGCGAGCTCGAAGAAGGTCCGAACGAAGCCGAGGAACTGGCGAAGAAAATTGAAAAAGCGGGCATGAGCAAGGAAGCGCGCGAAAAAGCCGAATCGGAATTGAAGAAGCTTAAAATGATGTCGCCGATGTCGGCCGAAGCCACGGTGGTGCGCAACTACATCGATTGGCTCGTCAACGCGCCGTGGAAAAAACGCACCAAGATCCAAAAGGATCTGACCAAGGCCGAAGAGGTTTTGGAAACCGATCATTACGGGCTCGAGAAAGTGAAAGAACGCATTCTCGAATATCTCGCGGTGCAACAACGCGTGAATAAACTCAAGGGCCCGATCCTGTGTCTCGTCGGCCCACCCGGCGTCGGCAAAACGTCTTTGGGTCAGTCCATTGCGCGCGCCACAAATCGCAAGTTCGTGCGCATGTCTTTGGGCGGCGTACGCGATGAGGCGGAGATTCGCGGGCATCGGCGTACTTATATCGGATCGCTGCCTGGCAAGATCATTCAAAACATGTCCAAGGTGAAAGTGCGCAATCCGCTTTTTATGCTCGATGAAGTGGACAAGATGGCGATGGATTTTCGCGGCGACCCGAGCTCGGCTTTGCTCGAAGTATTGGACCCGGAACAAAATCATGCCTTCAACGATCATTATCTTGAGGTCGATTACGATTTATCCGACGTCATGTTTATCGCCACGGCCAATACGCTGAATATTCCGCCGCCGTTATTGGATCGCATGGAAGTTATTCGTCTTTCGGGTTACACCGAAGATGAAAAGGTTAATATCGCGATGAAGTATCTCGTTCCTAAACAGCTCAAGAATAATGGGCTCAAAGAGAGCGAGTTGCACGTGTCTGAAAAGACCTTGCGCGACGTCATTCGCTATTACACCCGCGAAGCTGGTGTGCGTAATTTGGAGCGCGAGATTTCCAAGATTTGCCGCAAAGTCGCGAAAGAGTTATTGCTCAATAAAGCCAAAGCGGAGAAAACTATTTCCGTTACGCCGAAAATATTGGATAAATATTTAGGCGTGCGTCGCTTCCGTTATGGCACGGCCGAACAGGTCAATCAAGTCGGCCAAGTTACCGGCTTGGCGTGGACCGAAGTCGGCGGTGAGCTACTGACCATCGAAGCGATCATTGTTACCGGTAAGGGTAAGATGACCATCACCGGTAAACTCGGTGACGTCATGCAGGAATCGATTCAAGCCGCCATGAGCGTGGTGCGTTCACGCGCCGCCAAGCTCGGTATTTCGCCGGACTTTTATCAGAAGCACGATATCCACGTGCACGTGCCGGAAGGCGCAACGCCCAAAGATGGTCCGAGTGCGGGCATCGCTATGTGCATTGCCATGGTTTCGGCCTTGACCAAGATTCCAGTCAAAGCGGAAGTCGCGATGACGGGTGAAATCACCTTGCGCGGGGAAGTATTACCCATCGGTGGATTGAAAGAGAAACTACTGGCGGCGCATCGCGGGAATCTTAAAGTGGTATTGATCCCCGAAGAGAATCGTAAAGATCTGGCTGACATACCGAAGAACATACGTGACAGTCTGGATATACGTCCGGTACGGTGGATTGACCAAGTGTTCGAAGCGGCGCTGGAGCGCCTGCCCGAGCCGCTGGACGAGGCCAAGTTGGCGGAGGCGGAAGCCGCAAAGCCGCCAGCGCATGATCCGATCAATCCGCTGACGACGCATTGACGACTAGAAGATAAAGCCAACACCCTCATGGAAGAGGGTGAGGCAGTTGTTGTCCCTGTTGATCGCCACATGATGTTTTACGCCATCACGTGGCGTTTTCATTTCTTGACAATACTTTCCCGCGCTTGTATATAAACCGCGACGTTTCTCACTTTTTTGGGTGCGTCGGTATTTTTTTCAGCGGCAATTATTTTCGGAATTCCCATTCACCATTACATAGCGAGGGCACGCCAAGTGAATAAGACCGATCTGATTGATAAGCTTTCCCAGTCGACTGAACTTAATAAAAGCTCCGCCACGCGCGCCGTGGAAGCCGTTCTAGATATCATTACCGGAACCTTGCGCGAAGGCGATTCCGTTACCTTGTCGGGCTTCGGCACATTCTCCGTCAGCAGCCGCATGCAACGCACTGGACGCAATCCGCGCACTGGCGAAATGATCACCATTCCTGCGTCGAAAGCGCCCAAATTCAAATCTGGCAAAGGTTTGAAGGATGCCTTAAACTAGCCGGCCTTTTGGGGGGAGCTGTGAAATCCCCAATGGGTGCTTAGCTCAGTTGGTAGAGCGTCGCCCTTACAAGGCGAATGTCGGGGGTTCGAACCCCTCAGCACCCACCAGAAGACTGGAGCGGTAGTTCAGTCGGTTAGAATACCGGCCTGTCACGCCGGGGGTCGCGGGTTCGAGTCCCGTCCGCTCCGCCATTGATACGCAGGGCGAGGT
>JACQBD010000017.1 GCA_016194665.1 Gammaproteobacteria bacterium | reverse complement strand
GGCTTCGATAGCGTATTGGCCGCGGCGGAGTTTACGGATGACGGTGTGTTGTAGACCGGGGCGGGTATAGAGAAGCTCTTCGCCAGTTTCGATTTCCGCGGGTTCGAATTCGTCGGACAGGAGATTGTTCATGATTTCCTGGTGATCGCGCAGGGTTTGTTCGGGGACCGGTTTGCGCGCTTGGCGGTGAGGGGGAATCTTGTCTTGTTTTACAGGGCGAATTTTTCCGACTGTTTTGCGGAACAGGTTGGTTTCGTCATCGTCCTGGTTGTCGGTGGGCATGGCGTTAATTCCATGATAATGAAATACACCACTGTTTAAATCCTGGATTCCCGTCCCCGCTTGCGCGGGAATGACGGTAAAAACTATTTTAGTTTTTGCAGATACCGATCCGCATCCAAGGCCGCCATGCAACCGGTGCCGGCGGAAGTCACCGCTTGGCGGTACACGTGATCTTGCACGTCGCCGGCGGCGAATACGCCGGGGACGCTGGTGGCGGTGGCGTTACCCTCTGTGCCACTTTTGGTTTTGATGTAACCGCCGTGCATTTCCAACTGGCCTTCGAAAATCGCGGTGTTGGGCGCGTGGCCGATGGCGATGAACACGCCTTGCACTGCGAGCTCTTTTTTCTTGCCATCGTTATCTTTAATGCGTAAACCCACGACGCCGGTTTGGTTGCCGAGAATTTCATCTACCTCGTGGTTCCACTCGATGCTGACTTTGCCGCTTTTAACTTTCTCCATCAGCTGATCGATCAAAATCGCTTCGGCTTTGAATTTATCGCGCCGGTGCACGACCGTGACGTGCTCGGCGATTTTGGAAAGATAAAGCGCTTCTTCCACCGCGGTGTTGCCGCCGCCGATGATCGCGACTTTATGGCCTTTGAAAAAAAATCCGTCGCAGGTGGCGCAGCCCGATACGCCTTTACCTTTTAACGCCGCTTCCGAAGGAATTCCTAAATATTTCGCCGACGCGCCGGTGGCGATGATAAGCGCATCGCAAGTGTAGACGCCGGAATCGCCCGTGAGGCGAAACGGTTTTTGTTTTAGATCGACCGTATGGATCTGGTCGAAAATGATCTCGGTCTTGAAACGTTCAGCGTGTTTTTGCATGCGTTCCATCAAGCCTGGACCTTGCAGGCCTTCGACGTCACCGGGCCAATTGTCCACTTCGTGGGTGGTCATGAGCTGACCGCCTTGTTCCAAGCCGGTAATGAGCACCGGTTTTAGATTAGCGCGCGCGGCATAGACCGCGGCCGCATAACCGGCGGGGCCGGAGCCGAGAATCAGCAGCCGGCAGTGTTTGACTTTATCCGTCATGAGCTAACTCCGTTGAACGCCAGAAAAACTGAGGCCAATACAATTGGGCGCATATGTTACGCATTGCCGCGAAACCGGTAAAGCGAATATCTGGTGTTGAACGGGCGATATTCAAGTGATGAATTAATGAGCAGCGCGATGGAAGACACACTCGCGACGCGTGCTTTGCGTGCTGAATGAGGCGACGGAAGGTGGTGGGAGTGTTGCTTGCGTAGTCCTTGGCGATGCTCGTTGGCGGCTGCTAAATGCTTGGCGCTCAGCGCGGAAAAATGGGAAAATCCCGGGCCAATCCGGCGATTAAGGAAGATTGTGACTCAAGCCACACGTAATAAATCCAGCGCAACGTTAACGCCGCGACTGCTGCGCCTACTGCGCGAAGCCGCCTTGTATGTGCTCGGCGCCATTTCTATTTATATCCTGATTGCGCTCTGGACCTTCTCGGTCTCCGATCCTTCCTGGTCGCATTTGGGTTCGAGCAATACCGTGGCCAATACCGGTATGTCGCCTATCTTTTTCCGCTCATGATCGGATTTTCCGGTTGGCGCATTTATTTGCACCGCAACGATCCGGCGCCGGAAGGTTGGAAGCAGCGGCTGTTGATGAGCGGCAGTTTCATCGCCGCTATCATCGGCGCCTGCGGTTTGGCCGGTTTGCATTTTGCGCAAAGTAAAACCGGCATGCCATTTGCGAGCGGCGGTTGGTTGGGAAATGCCGTCGGGTTAGGGTTGGCTTTGACGTTTAGTTTTGTCGGCGCGACTTTATTTTTACTGGCGTTGTTTCTTTCCGGCGTCACGATTTATACCGGTCTGTCCTGGCTTAAGTTGATGGACAGTGTCGGACACTGGAGTTTTATCCTCGCCAAAAGATTGTATCTATTCGCCAATACCTTAATCGATCGTTTAATCGGCATGCGCGCGCGGCGTGAGCGACGCGAAGTCGTGGAAGAAGACAAGAAGGTGTTGGAGAAACACACGCCACCGCGCATCGAACCGATCATTACTAAGGCTCTTCCCAGCAAGCGCGCCGAGAAAGAAAAACAAGTACCGTTATTCGATTTACCGGCGCCCGGTGAGTTACCGCCTTTATCATTATTAGACCCGGCCGAAAAAGACAAAGCCCCGCAATTTTCCAAGCAGTCGCTCGAAAGCATGGCGCGCCTGCTGGAGAAAAAACTGCTCGATTTCGATATCGAAGCGCAGGTCGTGGCGGTGCATCCCGGCCCGGTAATTACTTTATTTGAAATTGAACCGGCGCCGGGCATCAAGGCCTCGCAAATTACCAATCTGCAACGCGATCTGGCGCGCTCGCTTTCAGTCGTCAGCTTGCGCGTGGTGGAAAATATTCCCGGCAAAACTTCCGTCGGTTTGGAAATCCCCAACGAAGCGCGTGAGACCGTGCGTTTGTCGGAAGTGCTGTCGTCGCAAGCTTACGAAGAATCGGTATCGCCGTTATCGCTGGCGCTCGGCAAAGATATCAGCGGTCATCCGATTGTGGTGGATTTGGCCAAGATGCCGCATTTATTAATCGCAGGCACCACCGGTTCCGGCAAATCCGTTTGCATCAATTCGCTGGTATTGAGTTTGGTATATAAATCCACGCCCGAGCACGTGCGCATGATCATGATCGATCCCAAAATGCTGGAACTGGCGGTGTACCAAGGCATTCCACATTTGCTCGCGCCGGTCGTGACGGACATGAAGCAAGCCGCGAATGCATTTAAATGGGCGATTGTCGAAATGGAGCGGCGTTATCGTTTGATGGCGGCTTTGGGCGTGCGCAATCTGGCCGGCTATAACCGCAAGATCAAAGACGCGCAAGAAGCCGGTAAACCGATCTTGAATCCACTGGCGCAACCCGGCGAAGAAGCGACTGAACTGCATGCCTTGCCTTTGATTGTTATTCTCGTGGATGAATTGGCGGACATGATGATGGTGGTGGGCAAAAAAGTCGAAGAGCTCATTACTCGCTTAGCGCAAAAGGCGCGCGCCGCCGGTTTGCATTTAATATTGGCCACGCAACGGCCATCGGTGGACGTTATCACTGGCCTCATTAAAGCCAACATTCCTTCGCGCATCGCCTTTCAAATGTCGTCGCGTGTGGATTCGCGTACGGTCTTGGACCAAATGGGCGCGGAACAATTGCTCGGTCAAGGCGATATGTTGTTCTTAAGCCCGGGCCAGCCGTTGCAACGCGTACACGGCGCGTTCGTCGCCGATCATGAAGTGCATAAGGTCGCGGCTTTTCTTAAGAAGAGCGCCGAGCCGGTGTATGACGAGCAGATTCTTAACGGCGATACCGGCGTTAACGATCAAGGTTTCTTGCAGAGTCCCGGCGAAGGCGAGGGCGGCGGCAACGGTGAAGCCGATCCGCTGTACGACGAAGCGCTTAAGATCGTCACCGAGACTCGGCGTGCTTCGATCTCGGGCGTACAACGCCGCTTGCGCATTGGTTATAACCGCGCGGCGCGTTTGATCGAGGAAATGGAACGCGCCGGTGTTGTCGGGCCGTTGCAACCTAACGGCAGCCGCGAGGTCATAGCACCACCGCCACCACGTATGTAAGGAAATAAATTTATGGTGCACGCATGAATCGCTTTCTTATTCTGCTGACGATGCTCCTACTTTCCGCGAACGCCATCGCCGCGGATCCTAGCCCCAAACCAGGCGTGGACAGCCTGCGGCGATTTTTTAATGAGGTCAATAGTTTCAGCGCGCGCTTCACCCAAGTGGTGCTGGACGAAAATAAAAATCCTATTCAAGAATCCTCCGGTACGTTATGGATCGAGCGGCCGAATAAATTCCGTTGGAACTACGACACACCTTATAAACAGCAAATCGTCGCCGACGGCAAACGCATTTGGGTTTATGACGTTGGACTGCAGCAAGTCACGGTGCGTTCGCTCAATGGCAGTTTAGGCGATACGCCGGCGATGTTATTGGCTGGCAAGGGTCGTCTGGACGATAGCTTTGCGATCAAAGCTCTCGACAGTGAAGATAATATAGAATGGGTGCGT
>JACQBD010000189.1 GCA_016194665.1 Gammaproteobacteria bacterium | reverse complement strand
TCATCGGTCTCTAACCCACCTTTCTGGTTTCAGTTCTCCTGGAATGCAATAAAAACGGTTGGCGACGATGTGTTAGCGCCACAGTTTTGTTGCCGTCCATTACCTTTTTGTCGGTAAACGGTCGTGCATGGCTGTACGCGCCTTTTATTTAACATTAAGGAACAAACGTGACTTTTGAAAAACTAGCTTTACACCCGTCGATTCTCAAAGCCATTCTCGAGAGCGGCTATACCACCCCGACACCGATTCAAGCGCAGGCGATTCCGCAAGCGCTCGCCGGCCATGATTTGATGGCCTCGGCCCAAACCGGCACCGGCAAAACCGCGGCCTTCGTTTTGCCGTCATTGCAACGCTTGAGCACGCCGGCGACCAAAAATTCGCGCGGTCCGCGCGTGCTGGTACTGACGCCGACACGCGAACTCGCCAATCAAGTCACCGATGCCGCCGCCAAATACGGCAAGCACATGCGTTTTCGCATCGGCAGCATCGTCGGCGGCATGCCTTATCCGCCGCAAATGCGTTTGCTGTCGCAACCGCTCGATATTTTGGTCGCGACACCCGGTCGCTTGCTGGATCACATGGAGCGCGGACGCTTGGATTATTCGCGTCTAGAAGTATTGGTGCTGGACGAAGCCGATCGCATGCTCGACATGGGCTTTATTCACGCGGTTGAAAAAATCGCCGCCGCCACACCCGCCAGCCGTCAAACGCTTTTGTTTTCGGCCACGCTCGAAGGCAATATCGCCAAACTCGCCAGCCGCTTGCTGAAAAATCCGCAGCGCATCCAAATCGCCACCGCACAAGAGCGTCATGAGAACATCGAACAGCGCTTGCACCACGTCGACGACGGCGCGCACAAGCATCGTTTGCTGGCGCATTTGTTGTCCGGTGTGGATGTCGATAAAGCCATCGTGTTCACCGCCACCAAACGCGGCGCCGATCGCTTGGCGAAAACTTTATACGCCCAGGGACATCCAGCCGCGGCCTTGCACGGCGACATGAACCAAAGCAAACGCAATCGCACCATCACCAGCCTGCGTTCCGGCTCGGTGCGCTTGTTGGTGGCCACCGATGTGGCCGCGCGCGGCATCGACGTGTCGGGCATTACCCACGTCATCAATTACGATCTTCCGAAGAGCGCGGAAGATTACGTGCATCGCATCGGCCGCACCGGGCGTGCGGGCGCCAAAGGCATCGCTATCTCGTTTGCCACGCCGGGCGACTTTGCGCAGTTGCGCGATATCGAGCGCTACACGCGCCAAGCGTTGCCGGCGCTTATCATTCCTGGTTTTGAGCCGACTAATAAACCGCGTTCAAGCTCTTCGCATCAACCTCGCCGCGGCAACGGCGACGCCGGTCAGCGCCATCAAGGCAACCGCCATCGTTACGGATCGCCCAAACAAGCGCCCGGCGCCAATGCCTCAAGCGGTCGTCCTCAGTCCTCCCAGCAACGCTTTCCGAGCAAAAACGCGCAAGACGGACAAGCGAAGCCAAGCCACGAACGGCGCCCGAATGAAGGCAATAACGCCCGTGCGCATAATCGCCGACCGGAATCGCGTGGCAAATCGACGACACGCACGGCGTCTTTTGGTCCGCGTATTGGCTAAGCATTTTTTACTTGGACCGGACTGGGCACAGGGGTAATATTCCTCGCGGACGCCACTGCGGGGTTTAAAGCTATTTTAAATAGGCTGCTGCCCAGATCCGGTTCAGGCCCCGCAGATTCGCCCATCCGTCCGTGTGTTCGCCAAGGCGCCATTTCAGGAGAGAAGCGCGGTTATAAGATGCCTCACCACAACAGGAGTTTGATATGAATATTTTTGTCGGAAATTTGTCGCGCGATGTTACCGAAGAAGATCTGCGTACGGCGTTTAGTGCGTTTGGGCAAATAAGCAAAGTCACCATCCTCAAAGATAAGTTCAGCGGTGAGCCACGCGGTTTCGGTTTCGTCGAGATGCCCGCCAAGGCCGAGGCCCAGGCGGCCATCAACGGCATGAACCAAAAAGATTTAAAAGGCCGCGCCTTGAACGTCAATGAAGCGCGTCCTAAAACTGAACGTGCCGGTGGTGGAGGCGGCGGCGGTGGAGGTGGTGGCGGCGGTCGCGGCGGTTGGGGCAACCGTGGCGGCGGAGGCGGTGGTGGTGGCGGAGGCAATCGCGGTGGCGGTACCGGCGGCGGTCGTCGTTGGTAACAAGCGTTTAGTTTTGCTTTAATCGTTTTCTGTTTTATACCGTCTCTTGACGGCGGTAGCCTTCCGTCGACTGCGGCAAGCAGCCGGCGGTCGGTGAGTGACGAATTTAATCTGGCTACAGCGGCCCAGACGTGCGCACGGAATCTACCTCGATGTCAGACGCAGACAGTCATGACGCGTTGTTGTTAACCCTAACGCGCGCGGCGCGGCTCGTCGGTGTTTCGCGCGGCGCACTGCAAAAAAAAATAAAAAGCGGCGAATTACCCACCTTCGAAGGCATGGTCAAGCCGCAAGACTTGGTGCGCGCCTATCCCGAAACCCGCCTGGAAGACAACACCGCACTCGAACGTTTCACTAACATCAAAGACGAAGCATTTGCGCGGCGCGTGCGCGAACGCGTATTACCGGGTCCGGAAGTGTTGGCCGAACGGCTCGCAGGCTTAAGCCGCGAGCTGGCGCAAATGAAAACTTCGCTGGAGCGCTACAGAACTATCATCGACTGGTTGTATGATAAGTTCAACGAATACGAAAAATCCGACAATCGCGACATTAAAAATACATTCGGTCGGCTCAAACTGTGGCTGCATCATGAGCTGGAAAGAGAAACGCACAGCGATCCGCTGCAATCGCTGGCAGTTAAGGAAAGTTTTCTTCGGCTTATGACCGCGCATGTGCGCCTATTGCCGAGCCAGCACGAATTTTTCGTGGAAGGTTCGGACACCATCCTCGACGCCGCAATGCGCGCCGGCATTTCTTTGCGCTACGGATGCAGCAACGGCAATTGCGGACAGTGTAAAGCGCGCGTGAGCTCGGGCAAGACGCTGGCGGTGCGACATCACGATTACAGTTTCACCGAAGCCGAAAAAAATCAGAACTATATATTAATGTGTTCGCACACCGCGGTATCCGACATCGAATTGGAAACCCAGGAAATCACCAGCGCGCACGATATCCCTTCGCAACAAATCGCCACGCGCGTGAAAACGCTGGAACCGTTGAACGACGATATTCTGTTGCTGCACTTGCAAACGCCGCGCACCAAGCGCCTGAACTTTCTCGCCGGTCAATCGGTAACCCTCGAAGCCGGCAACGGCGCGGAGGCCAGTTATCCGGTCGCCAGCTGTCCGTGCGACGACCGTAATCTGCAATTTCACATTCATCGCACGCCTCACGATCGCTTCGCCGATTTCGTTTTTCGTAAGCTCAAAAACGGCAACATCGTCAATCTTACCGGCCCGCAAGGCGAATTCAGCCTCAGCGAAGATTCGCCGCGTTCGCTGATATTTATCGCTTACGGTACCGGGTTCGCGCCGATCAAAAGCCTGATCGAACACGCCATGGCCCGGGAAGTAGCCGAGACTTTGCACTTATATTGGATCGAGCGCGAGCACGGTCATTATCTTAACAATCTATGCCGTTCGTGGGCCGATGCCTTGGATAATTTTCACTACACGCCGCTCACCGCCGCACCGGATGACGCGGCCCAAGTGCTGCCGCGCATGCTGCAAGATCACCCTGATCTCGCGGCCTTCGATATTTATGCCGCCGGACCTGAAGCGTTTCTAAACGCCACTAAAAAATTTCTGGCGACGCATAAATTTCCGGATAAGCAGCTGAAAGTAAATCGTGTAGATTGAGTTCTTTGCTGCATAATTAATGGGGATCTCTAAAAATTCCCTCTCCCTCCGGGAGAGGGTTAGGGTGAGGGGGAGTCAACACATGAACTTATTATCTCCCTCATCCCTCCCTTCTCCCGGAGGGAGAAGGAGTTTTTAATTTTTAGCGGTTCCCTAAAACTTAAAGCCACCAAATATCGTTTAGATAATGCTTGATCGGTGGGCGATACCCACCCTACATCTTTCCCGTTAATCCTGTTAATCCTGTCAATTTATTTTTTAAAAATTTAAATTCTCTATCGCCACCGGCGTCAACGCATCGGCGGATTCAAAACCAAACAGGCGCGAATAAAAATACAACTCCGCCTCCAACGCCTGCTGAATATTTTGTGCGCGCCGGAAACCGTGCGACTCGCCGGCAAACGCCACATACGCCACGGGAATATGTTTAGCGCGCAAGGCCGTTACCATTTTCTCGGTCTGATTCGGCGGCACTACTTTGTCGTCCAGGCCTTGGAAAAATATCACCGGCGATGCCAAGCACTCCACGTGATGAATCGGCGAACGCGCGCGATAAATATCCGCGCGCGCCGGATAAGGGCCCACCAACCTATCTAAATAACGCGCTTCGAATTTGTGCGTGTCTTTTGCCAACGCCTCCAAATCGCTCACGCCGTAGTAAACCGCGCCTGCTTGAAAAAAATCATGCAAGCAGAGGGCGCATAAAGTGGTAAAGCCGCCGGCGCTACCGCCGCGTATGGCTAAGCGTTTGGCGTCAACCCGCTGCTGTTCAATCAGATAGCGTGCGCCGGCAATGCAGTCTTCTACATCCATCACGCCCCATTGACCGTTCAATCGCTGCCGATATTTTCGGCCGTAACCCGTCGAGCCGCGGTAATTCACATCCAACACCGCGAAGCCGCGGCTGGTCCAATATTGAATTTTAAGATTGAGCGCGCTCGACGCCGCCGCGGTCGGCCCGCCATGACTCAACACCAACAACGGCGGCAACTCCGCGGCACGCGCGCGGAAATCCTGATTCAGCGGCGGATAATAAAACGCGTGGGCGATATCATTTTGCGAAGTGGGATAACTAAGCGTTTGCGGGACAGATAAATAATTTTCCCTCGGCGCGTCGTTGTTCGACGTGTGCAGAATGTCATAACGCCGTGTCGCCAGATCCATACGCACAATACTCGGTGGCATAACGGGTGAAGCGGCAATGAACAGCGCCACATTTTCATCCGCGTTCACATAGCTGATGTCGGTAAACGGCGTCTCCACCGGCGTCTGTTCGAGTGTATCGATGTTTAGCGCCGCCAAGCGCCATGTGCCCTGTTGATTAAACGCGCAGATGACGCGCTTATCCGACGCAAAAGCATAGGATGACATGCCAAAGACCCAGGGCGGCGAACCGAACTCGGCTTCCATCGGTGCCAAAGTTTCCACGCGATCATGACGCCAGCGATAGAGATTCCACCAATTATTTCGATCGGAAATAAAATACAGCGCCGCGTCGGGTGCGAAGCAAGGCTGCAAGATCGATTCGTCGCATCCACCGGCAATACATCGCTGATTGTTCGGCAACCCATCCGCTCCGATATCCGCCAGCCACAGCGCGCTTTCGTCCCAAGGCATGTTTGGATGATCCCAAGCGAGCCAGGCCAGTTGCGAACCGTCTGGGCTTAAACGCGGCGCGGCGTAGAAATCATTGCCGGAGATAAGCACCGTGGGATCATTGCAGCCCGCGGCAGCCACCGCGACGATACGATTGACGGGCGCGCCTGTCAGGCGATGATCTTCCGCCACACACAAAATTCGTCGACGTCGATGATCCACTACCAGATCGGCGTAACGCTGATTTATTTCTGGTGTTAAAGCCTGCGGCGTCTGGCCGGGTAACAGACGGTACAATCGTTGATCGGCATCATTGCAAAAATAAATAACATCGTGCGCCACACAAAATGCCGCGCCGCCGTATTCATGCGCTCGCGTGCGTGCGCTAAATGGCGTCGGCAGCGCATCTTCCCTCCGACTGCCGCGATAACGCACGATGACATGGCGCCCGCCGTCGAGCGGTCGCATTTCGTTCCAATAAATATTAGCGCCGTCGATTTGCACTTGGCTTAGACCGAGCGCGCTTGCCGCAACTTGACGCGCGCTGATCGGCGATTTCCAAGAACCGAAAGGTTTTATTAACGGCTGGCTCACGCGCCGATGTGCACCACAATCCGCCGCGCGCTGCCTTTACGTTTATGCTCCCATAAAAACACGCCCTGCCACGTGCCGAGCGCCAAGCGTCCACCGCTGATGGGAATAGCTAAATGCGTGGCGGTGAGCGCCGATCTTATATGTCCCGGCATGTCATCGGGGCCTTCATTGCGGTGGGTATAAAGCGTATCGTCCTCAGGCACCAAATGCTCGAACCATTGTTCGAGATCGCGCTTGACCGCGGGGTCGGCGTTTTCCTGAATCAGCAAGCTGGCGGAAGTGTGCTGCACGAACAGCGTGCACAAACCTTCCTGCACATTGGCCTCGCGCACCACGGCGTTTAACTTGTCGGTGAATTCTAGCAAACCTTGGCCGGGTGTCGTGATGGTAAGATGTTTGATCATCGGTAAATATTTTTTAAATTACGTGAACTATGCTTGCTAAATTTTAGCGCCGGTCATGGGCGCCACGCGCTCGCGAATAAGCTGCTTTAACTCCTTCGATTCCGGAAAACGACCCGCGTCTTTTTTAGAAAAAATAATCTGGCCGTTCATACGCACCTCGAAAATTCCACCGCTGCCCGGCACTAAAGCCACGCTGCTCAATTCATCCGCGAAGGTGGTGAGCAATTCCTGCGCCATCCAGGAGGCGCGCAACATGTGGCGGCACTGGTTGCAATATTCTATTTCTACCTGGGATTTAGCGGGATTCATCGCTGCGCCGATAAAAACATTATGGACGCTAGTATAAGCGGGGCTGACTGGATTTGTCTCGACTGCTAGGTTACTCGCTCTAGCGCAATGGAAAAATCCACGATACATTGAAATGGGCGCAAACAATAAAGTAAGTTATAGTGACGCCCTTTTCCATCCTTAATAGAGGACTTTCACAATGAAGGCAGCCCGCGGCATGGTGGTCTCCATGCACTACACCCTCACCGACGACAGCAGCGACGTGCTCGATTCCAACCGCGGAGGCGAACCCTTCAGCTATCTACACGGTCACAATAATATTATTCCCGGTTTGGAAAAAGCCCTGGAAGGCGCGCAAACCGGATTTAAATCCAAAGTCACGGTGGCGCCGCGCGACGGTTACGGCGAAACCAATGCCGACGCCGTGTTCGAAGCGCCGCGCGAACATTTTCCGCCGGACATGAAACTCGAAGTCGGCGCGCGCGTACACGCCGATGGACCGAACGGGCCGATCACTTTAACCGTGGTCAAATTAACCGACACCGGCGCGGTGCTCGACGCCAACCATCCACTGGCCGGCAAGACGCTGCATTTTGACGTGGAGATCACCGGTGTACGCGCCGCCACCGCGGAAGAACTGGCGCACGGGCACGTGCACGGCGAAGGCGGACATCATCACTAAGCCAAACGCACTGGGCGCTCATCGGCTAAGCCCAATACTTTAATTGCCACACTAAACGCCGTTTCGCAAAAAATTTCCACATCGGTCCAACGATCCGAGGATTCGATTTCTTCGTCGAGTCCTGAGGTGAGCACGCGCAAGCGGTGTGATCCTTCGTGCGCGCGGCTGCGCGGATTTTTCTCGGCGGTGACATAAAAGCTGGGTTTGCTTTCGCCGTCGCGCACCAAGGCCAAGATAAATTTATATTTCACGGCGTCTTGGCTTTCTATCTCGTGCAGCACCACGGCGCTGTATTCGCCCAGTTGATAACGGCGTAAAGGCATCGCGGTTAAAATTTTCGGTGCTTGCATTTATTTCTAAAAATAATTTTTAAACCAAACGTATTTATAACACAAGCCGCGTCAACTAAAGATGCGACATAAATTTCTGACGCTCAACACAAAGGACGTAGGGCGCAATGAGCGCAGCGAATTGCGCCGGATGTTTTTCCTCGCATTCAAGCGATACGCATTCGGCGGAATACGGCCTTCGGCCTATTCCGCCCTACTCTTTATTCTCTCGGGAAGAGTGGGTTCAACGCGAAGCCGCCGGACGCGAACGGCGTGCCGCTCCGGATCGGCTCTTGCTGGCGCGCGAGTTCGTGGGACTGGGCCGCTGGTTAATGCTCCAGGTGGACGTTTCGAGCCACGGTATCAAATCATCGTAAGCCAGCGGATAACTGATAAAAAAACCTTGGGCTTTGTCGCAACCGAGCGCGGACAAAAGCCTCAAGGTGGCGGGATTTTCCACGCCTTCGGCCGCGACTTGCAAGCTCATATTGTGCGCCAAATCGATGGTGGAACGAACGATGACGGCGTCGTTTTTATCGTGCTCCATATCGAGCACGAAAGACTTGTCGATTTTAATTTCATCCACCGGCAGCCGCTTAAGATAAGCCAGCGACGAATAACCGGTGCCGAAGTCATCGATTGAAATCGACAGGCCCATCTCATTGAGCTGAGACAATACCTCGAGTGCGTGGCCCGGATCGGACATCACCGCACTTTCGGTGATTTCCAATGATATCCAGGTGGGTTCGACTTTCCATTTATTTAAAGTGCCGACAATAAATTCAATAAAGTCCATTTCATGCAGGTTCATCACCGACAGATTGATCGAGACGTTTACGTTAAAACCCATACTGTGCCAATGCGCGCAATGCGCCATGGCGTGCTCGATCACCCAGCGAGTTAAAGGTTGGATCAATCCGCATTGTTCGCTGCTATGAATAAATTTATCCGGCGGCATAAATTCTTGATCGGGATAATGCCAACGCACCAAGGCTTCCACACAGCTGACGCGGCTGCTACGCAGATCGATGATGGGTTGATAATGTAACTCTAAAATGTTGGAATCGATCGCTTGACGCAGATCACGCTCGAAGTTCAGCTGCAATAACCGGTCATGGTCGCGCACGTTATCGAATAGTGCATAGCCGCGCTTATTTTGCTTCGCCTGATACATGGCGATGTCGGCTTGGCGCAGCAAAGTCATGGGATCGGTGTCGTGTTGCGGGCATAAAGCGATGCCCACGCTGACGCCAATGTTAAAGCGGTTCAAACCGATTAAAAAAGGTTGCTCCATGGCTTGGATAAATTTTTGTGCGGCATCGATCGCCGCCTCGGTGTCGCTGATCCACGGCAGAATCGCGCCGAATTCGTCGCCGCCCAGACGCGCGATAATTTCATCTTGGTATTTTTCCGCGGCTTGCGCGCGTGAATGGGGGAATAGTTCGTCGCGCAGAACTCCTTTTAAACGGGTGCTGACTTGTTTAAGCAACTGATCGCCGATGTCATGACCCAAGGTGTCGTTCACTTCCTTAAATCTATCCAGATCCATAACCAACAAAGCAAATGGAATTTGTCGCTGGCGGCTGGCCAAGGTTCGGTCCTGTAAATATTTGTGGAAGTGGCTGCGATTAGGCAGCTCGGTAAGCATGTCGGTATAGGCCATGCGTTCCAGCGTGCGATGCAGATCGCGCAGCTCGGAACTTAAAGCGTTGAAATCCTGCGACAGCTCGCGCAGTTCGACGTTGCCGGCCAGCGGCAATACCTCGCCCAAACGCGTTTGATCCATGCGTACGCTGCGCAATTGTTCACGCAACGCCCGCAATGGACGCAATGCGGTTCGTTGCAATACCCACAGCGCCACACCCACCGCCATCAGGGTGACTAAAAACGCGATGAGCATGATCAGATAACGCGTCATCGCCAATTTTTTAGTTAGCGAATGAATATCGTCCAGAATAGCGACGTGCAGAACCTGGCCGGAGGCGTTCGTTAATATCTGTTCCGCGACCAGCGCTTGCGCCATGGATTCGGGCGGCAGCCAAGCTTTCGATTTATAGCGCTGCACGCCGGAGGGCAGCGTTAACTTAAGCGGCATGCCTAAAGCAGTTTCAATCGGCAAAAGACTGAGTGACGGATCGGTGAGCACTTGCAAATATCCCTTCGGCCGCAATCCTCCCAAAGGAATGATCATGGCATGGAACGGTTCACTCTCGAACACGCACAACTGCGAGAGAGTTTGAATGCGCGCCGGTCCTTGACGTTGGCGCGCTTGTTCGATGAGCGCGGGACAGGCAATTTTATCGACGCCTAATACCAGCGAACCCTCGCTGGATTCGGCGATGAGACGAAAATTCAGATCGAATACTTGCAGTTTCTCCAGCTTAATCACGCTCGCGGTTTCGAAATATTGATGGAATTGATTGTCCATCAAACGCGATAGCGTTTTTACATCGTTAATGTCGAAGGCGCGTTGAAATTTGGCGTCGTGCTGCATCGACAAACCCAAATCGCGCGACTTTACCTCCAAGTTATTCAATAAATCGTGAGTTTTTAAGCGCAGCATTTCGACCATGGCGGCGCGTTGGTTTTCCAGCGTTTGTTGACGATAAATTTCACCCGTCATCAACGCCAACGCTAAACCGAGCAGTCCCATCACCAGGATGGTCAGGCCTAATGAAGCGCGCATCGTCAGACGACGCATTAACATAGCGGCGGAAATCCTCTGCTATTCTTTTAAAAAAGGATAGTTTTTATTCTTCCACTCTTCAAATCCGCCGCGGAACCAGTACACATTCTGATAACCGCAGGCCAATGCTTTGAGCGAAGAATGCACACTACGACCGCACTTGGGACCATTACAATAAAACAGCACGGGGGACGATTTTTTTGGGATTACCTTGATAAGTTCTTCGCAAGTCGTTTCTACATCCGGCAAACTGATCGCACCTTCGATGTAGCCTTGCACACGATCCTGACGAATGCGCGCATCGATAATAATCAAATCTGGAATTTTTTCTACGAGGCCTATTACACCTTCGGCGTCTACTTTGGTGGTGCCGGGAATTGTCTCCGGGGAAACGATTTTATCGCCGGCGAGCGCCAGGCCGATAGAATTTAACGTCCACCATAATATACAAAATAAAAACCCAGCTTTAGCTAGCTTCATTAAGATTGCCTTATATAGTCTGAACGCCGGTAAATTAATCATAGCAACGATTTGCAGTTTGGTTGAGAATCCCCATTTCTGAAAATCACCAACGGTGGCCTTAATTTAAAGCGCGAATCACCGGTATAAAATGACGCTGCCGCTGTTCCGCCACACAACGGGCTTCTGTATGATGCGGCCTCGGATGCAAGCAGGACGCCGATAGTTAGCGTCAATGCGTTTAGAAAAAAATAATCAGCCTTAGGAGGAAACACATGTCCGTTTCATCGGTAAATCGGCTATCGGTCGCGATGTTGCTATGTCTGCCCATGCCGCTGCAAGCGGGCGAAGTGCCCGCCCTCAACATGGCCAATACCGCCTGGATGCTAACGTCCTCGGCGCTGGTGCTGTTCATGACCATTCCCGGCCTGGCGCTTTTTTATGGCGGCTTGGTGCGCACCAAAAATGTTCTGTCGATCCTCATGCAATGTTTTGCCATCACTTGCATGGTCTCCATCGTATGGATGTTATTCGCCTACAGTCTCGCCTTCAGCGATGGCGGTGCGCACAACGCCTGGCTCGGCGGCATGAGTAAAGCACTCATGAGTTCCATCGGTGTAAATACTTTGAAAGGCGATATACCGGAAACCGTGTTCGCCATGTTTCAGATGACATTCGCCATCATCACGCCGGCACTGGTAGTCGGCGGATTTGCCGAACGCATGAAGTTCTCGGCCATGCTGCTTTTCAGTTTGTTGTGGCTGTTGTTGTCGTACGTGCCAGTGTGTCATTGGGTGTGGGGCGACGGCTGGCTGCAAAAAATGGGCGTCATGGATTTTGCCGGCGGCACCGTGGTGCATGTCAACGCCGGCGTGGCGGCGCTGGTGGCCGCGCTGATGCTTGGCAAACGCAAGGGATTTCCGGAAACAGCGATGCTGCCGCACAACTTGGTGATGACCGTGACCGGCGCTTGCATGTTGTGGGTCGGTTGGTTCGGTTTCAACGCCGGCAGCGCGCTCGCCGCTAACGGCTCCGCCGGCATGGCGATGATGGTAACGCATATCGGCGCCGCCGCCGGTTCGTTGACGTGGATGTTCTGCGAATGGCTGCGCTTCGGCAAACCGTCGATGCTCGGCATCGTCACCGGCATGGTCGCGGGCTTAGGCACCATCACCCCGGCCTCCGGATTTGTCGGCCCGCTTGGCGCCCTGGCGATCGGCGTCATCGCCGGCTTGGCTTGCTTCTTCGCCACCAACTACATGAAGCGCACACTGCACGTAGACGACTCACTCGATGTATTTCCGGTGCACGGCGTCGGTGGAATCATCGGCACGATATTGGCGGGAGTTTTTGCCGCGACCGCGTTCGGCGGCGGCGGTTTTGCCGAAGGCATGACCATGAGCAAACAAGTCACGGTACAAATTACCGCGGTGTTGGCCACGGCTGTTTGGTCAGGCGGAATCTCATTCCTGTTATTTAAATTAATCGATGCAACAGTTGGTATGCGAGTCAGTCTGGAACAGGAAACCGAAGGTCTGGATACGGTGCTGCATAACGAAACCGGCTACAATTTATAAATCCGGCCGGTTTAAAAAACAAACCCCCGCTGTGCATGGCGGGGTTTTTATTCTACAAAAAATTAACCATGGTTAGCGCTTTTCAAGGCGTCCGGTATCGAAATTTACTTTTTCATTCTTGGTTAACGCGCGATCCAACGTCCAGCCTTTCGCTTGCTTGCGGAAAAGATAACTGGTTTTAAGCGTTTCGCCGTTGGGATCGAGTTTATAACCCACTTCGCATACACCTATTTTATATTTATCGCTATGGCGCGTGGTAAATTCCGGCGCGTATATTTCTTTCTTGGAAGATTTTTTTTGAATGTCGGTTTCGAGTTTCTTCGCCGCTAGATAAATCATTACTTTGCTCGGCGAATCCTTGGCCGTCGGCGCCTGCAGGGGATGCGCCTCATCCAACTGATTGGCGTTTAATATGTGAGCGATTTTCCATTCACCGGCCTGTTTTTCAAACTGAAACCGTTGCACGACAAGACTTGTCGGAGCCGTTTGATACTGCACTTCAATATAACCCGTCATATTTTTACCGGCGGATTCGGCCGGCGCAAAACGACCGTCGCGAAAACTAAGCGCGTCCAAATTTTTGTTAGAGTCGCTCTTTAACAAATCAGTCAGCACGAGGTATTGAAAAGTATCGATCGAATCGGCGCTCAAATCCGGTTTGCCGTCGATCATGCGGAATCCTTTGATATCGGCCTCGAAGGTTCCTGCCACGCTGCTTTTGGTCTCGTCCGGCAAGCTAAGATAAATTTTGCCGGGAAGTTTTTTATCTTTTTCCTGCCCGAACTCCAGCGTTAAAACATATTTATCTTTAAATTTTTGTTCCGTGGATTCGGTTTCTTTGCGGACTAATAAAATCTGCGGTGCGTTGCTCGAGGCGCCCGGCATTTTAAAAGTTTTACCGGTCGGCACTTCCCAGGGCGGCGTAAATAATACGATCTGAATTTCCAGATCGGCATTTACGTCCTTGCCTAATCTTAGGGTGAGCACGCCATTTTCTATGGTGCTGCTTTCGACTAAGAAAGGTTTACCATGAACTTGGCCCTTGGCCGGCGTCGGTGGAATGACGGGGGCATCGGGTTTGACGATTTTGTCGGTTGCAGTCGCGGCACTCGGGGCGCGCACCGTGGTGGTTTTTTTAGGGCTGTCTGGCGTCGGCGTGGTGGGAGATTTTTTATCCAGGAAGTCGGTAATGAAACTTAAATCCAGTCCGCCGTCTTGCTGCATGAGATACGCGCCGGCGGCGCCCGCGACCAATATCACCAACACGACAATCTGAATCAGGGATTTTTTATTCATAGTTAAACTCCATCGATCATTTGTGATTTCCCAGTAAGCTTAGAATAGTATGCTCCGAGCTTTACGCCAATCGTTTTTATCGGTTTGCAGTGGGGTTTTACGGGGTCGCGGCTAAAAACCAAAATACAGTCCGAGCCCGGTATAGCGTAAGGATTCCCGATAGAATTGTCCGTTGGGAGAATGGCCGCGGAAATACTCCAACATCAGGCGCACCCGCCGCGGGCTGTTGCTTTTAAATTCAAACCCAGCTTGGTAAGACCGGCTGCTGCGCCAATGGAGCTCCTGTGAGGCGCGCATGTCGATCGCGGCGATAAAATTAAACTCGCGCACGGCGTTCGGGCGGATGTATTCGACGCCGCCGTGCGCATGCTTGCGCGCCAGCTCCGGATCGGTGTGCAAAAGATACCCGGCGCCGCCATACACGCGCCAACGTTCCCATTCGTGGGACACGAGCCCTTCCAAATCTTCGTAACTTAAATTGACGCGATT